>LIQL01000175.1 GCA_001418405.1 Streptomyces diastatochromogenes
AGGGCTCGCGCGCCGCGCAGGGCAAGTCCCTGGACCCGAACCTCCTCACCGACGAGGTCGTCCGCCGCCTGCGCGGCGCGCGAGCCCTCGGGGACGCCGTGGAGGTACTTGTCGGTGAGCATGCCCTGGGCCAGCGGGGCGAAGGAGATGCAGCCCATGTCGGCCTCGTCCAGCGCGTCCAGCAGCCCGTCGTCCTCGATCCAGCGGTTGATCATCGAGTACGAGGGCTGGTGGATCAGCGGGCGCACGCCCATCTCGCGCAGGATGCGGACCGCCTCCCGGGTCTGCTCCGCGTTGTAGGAGGAGACCCCGACGTACAGGGCCTTGCCCTGCTGGACGGCGGACGCCAGCGCGCCCATCGTCTCCTCCAGCGGGGTGTCCGGATCGAAGCGGTGCGAGTAGAAGATATCGACGTAATCCACGCCCATCCGCTTCAGCGAGGCGTCCAGCGAGGAGAGCAGGTATTTCCGGGAGCCCCATTCGCCGTAAGGGCCGGGGTGCATCAGATATCCGGCTTTTGTCGAGAGAATGATCTCGTCGCGGTAGCCGCGGAAGTCCTGCGCGAAGATCTTTCCGAAGTTCAGCTCGGCGGACCCGGGCGGCGGCCCGTAGTTGTTTGCCAGGTCGAAGTGGGTGATGCCCAGGTCGAAGGCGCGGCGCAGGATGGCCCGCTGCGAGCCGAGGGTGCGATCGTCCCCGAAGTTGTGCCAGAGTCCAAGGGAGATGGCGGGGAGTTTGAGGCCGCTGCGGCCGGTACGCCGGTACTCCATGGAGGCATAGCGTGAATCCGCGGCGCGGTAGTCGGTGCCAGTGGTCATGCTCCTCTCCCTATCACGGACTTGTGACGTACCTGATTGGGCTGTCGAGACAGCCGAGAAGTAAAGTTGCCCCCTTAGGCGACGGGGCGATGGCCATCGGCACGGAGGGGCTGGACCACACATGCTGCGATCTTCCGGGATGCGCATCCCGTATCCGCCGGCACTGCGCGATCTCGTCTACCGGCTGTACGCCCGTCGGGTGGAGGGTCGGCTGGACCACACCCAGGTGCCCAAGCACATCGGCGTCATCCTCGACGGCAACCGGCGCTGGGCCCGGGCCGACGGGCTGTCGGCCGAGCAGGGCCACCTGGCCGGTGCCGCCAAGATCGACGAGCTGCTGGGCTGGTGCGCGGAGACCGATGTGGAGGTCGTCACGCTCTGGCTGCTGTCCACGGACAACCTCGACCGGCCGGCGGACGAGCTGACCCCGCTGCTGGGGATCATCGAGAACACCGTGCGCAACCTGGCCGCGGACGGCCGCTGGCGGGTGCACCACGTCGGCAACCGCGACCTGCTGCCCGACGAGACCCAGCGGGTCCTCAAGCAGGCCGAGCAGGACACCCTCGACAACAAGGGCGTCCTGGTGAACGTCGCGGTCGGCTACGGCGGCCGCCAGGAGATCGCGGACGCGGTCCGCTCGCTGCTGCTGGAGCACGCCGAGCGCGGCACGAGCTTCGAGGAGCTGGCCGAGATCGTCGACATCGACCTGATCTCGGAGCACCTCTACACCCGCGGCCAGCCCGACCCGGACCTGGTGATCCGCACCAGCGGCGAGCAGCGGCTGTCGGGCTTCATGCTCTGGCAGAGCGCCCATTCGGAGTACTACTTCTGCGAGGTCTTCTGGCCGGCGTTCCGGAAGGTCGACTTCCTGCGGGCCCTGCGCGACTACGCGGCCCGGCACCGGCGCTTCGGCTTCTAGGGGGCGTGTCGGCGCCTCCTGGGCCCCGCCTCCAAGGGACGGAACCCGGGCCGGGGGTCCGCCCCGACACTCCGACAGATGGCTTTCAGCCACGCCGTAGCGTGCGATCCGGCCAACTTTGACGGGTGCGTTCCGGTCACGGCGCGCCGCGTGGACCGCGGGCGCCACCGGGGTTCGCGCCTCCAGGGCGCAGCCTTCGCGGGCTGACGGCGCTTCTCCTGACGCCCCTTCCGGCGCCCCTGGGCCCGGGGCGCTTCCGGGCGCCCCACCTGCGCCCCGTGGCTGCTTCGCCCGCCTTTCCGCCGGTCAGCGGGCACCTGTAACCAAAGGTTCATCGAGCGTGTGTCATATGCCGTGGCATGGGCGCGGGGGTTGAAGGGAATATCCCTGGCAGGTCGGTGCCCGGAACAAACAAGCCAGTGGGCACCGGATCTCAGTGGACGGCATGGGGCCGTCCGCCCGGGAGGCCCTTTGCGCATCACGGACGCTCGTGCCTTGAGCACGGACGACGCGGAGGGCCGGCGTTCGGCCCGCGCAGCGTGGCCAGAACCCGGTCCTGTCCCCGGCGACGTCGTCGCACCCCAACCTCATCCGAGGGGGTTCGTCCACCCGTGGTGAACAGCAAGAAGCGCCGTGAGAGCGACCGGCGCACCTATGTCCTCGACACCAGCGTCCTGCTGGCGGATCCGGCCGCCATGTCCCGCTTCGACGAACACGAAGTGGTGCTGCCGGTCGTCGTGGTCACGGAGTTGGAGGCCAAGCGGCACCATCCCGAACTCGGGTACTTCGCGCGGCAGGCGCTGCGCCGGCTGGACGAGTACCGGGTGCAGTACGGGCGGCTGGACGCCCCCATCCCCATCGGGGAGCTGGGCGGGACCCTCCGGGTCGAGCTCAACCACTCCGACCCCGGACTGCTGCCCGCCGCCTTCCTCAACGGACACAGCCGCCCGGGCGACAACGACTCGCGGATCCTCGCGGTCGCCCGCAACCTCCAAGCCGAGGGGTTCGACGTCACCGTCGTCTCCAAGGACCTGCCGATGCGCATCAAGGCGTCCGCGGTGGGGCTGCTGGCCGAGGAGTACCGCGCCGAGCTGGCGATCACCGACTCCGGTTGGACCGGCATGGCCGAACTCGCCCTCTCCGCCGAGCAGGTGGACGATCTGTTCGCCGTGGAGACCGCCCACGTCCCGGGCGCGGAGGAGTTCCCGGTGCACACCGGGCTCGTCCTGCAGTCCGAGCGCGGCAAGGCCCTCGGCCGGGTCACCCCGGAGGGAGCGGTCCGGCTGGTGCGCGGCGACCGGGAGGCGTTCGGGATCCACGGCCGCAGTGCCGAGCAGCGGATCGCGCTGGACCTCCTGCTCGATCCGGAGGTCGGCATCGTGTCGATGGGCGGTCGGGCCGGCACCGGCAAGTCGGCGCTGGCCCTGTGCGCCGGACTGGAGGCGGTGCTGGAACGCCGTCAGCACAGCAAGGTGATGGTGTTCCGGCCGCTGTACGCGGTCGGCGGGCAGGAACTGGGGTACCTGCCGGGCACCGAGGCGGAGAAGATGAGCCCCTGGGCCCAGGCCGTCTTCGACACGCTGTCCGCGGTGACCACCAAGGACGTCATCGAAGAGGTGGTCGCCCGCGGGATGCTGGAGGTGCTGCCGCTGACCCACATCCGGGGCCGGTCGCTGCACGACGCGTTCGTGATCGTGGACGAGGCCCAGTCGCTGGAGCGGAACGTCCTGCTGACCGTGCTGTCCCGGATCGGCGCCAACTCCCGGGTCGTGCTGACGCACGACGTCGCCCAGCGCGACAACCTCCGCGTCGGGCGGTACGACGGAGTCGTCGCCGTCGTAGAGAAGCTGAAGGGGCATCCGCTCTTCGCGCACGTGACCCTGAACCGTTCGGAGCGGTCGCCGATCGCCGCACTGGTGACCGAAATGCTGGAGGACGACAGGATCTGACCGGTTGTGGAACGGTACGCCGCCCGGAAGAGCGAAGGAGCTTAGCCGGGCGGCGTTCGCGTGCGCTCGAATATCCGGAAATTCTGGGGGGTAAACGAGGTGTGAGCTTTCACACCCGGTAGGGAATTGCTTCCCGGTAGCCCGTTCGGGCAAAGTCTGGGTCCTGTCAGGCCCCGCATACGGCCCAGACACACCCTCCAGGGTGTATGGACGACCCGAACTTCATAGCGAGTTGCCGTATGCCGCCCGAGCACCACGCGGACCCCCGAGGGGGTCGCACCGGGCCCGTGCCTCCCGTGACCAGCCGGTGCCCACCGCTCAACAGGTGCCGGAACAAGGGGAGGCCAGCGCCAGGGGCACGATTGCGTCCGCGAGGTCACCTAAGCGGGCGATGCTGGAAGGAAAACGTGTGAGCCGGATCTCGGTCCGGGGATTCGCAGTGGCCTCCGCCACCGCGGTCACCACCGTCGGCGCCGTCGTCGGCGTCGCATCGGGCAGCCAGGCATCGGTGGGCAACACCGAGGCCACGGCGGCCGACGCGACCATTGCCGACATCCCCGCGGGCCAGCAGGCCCAGGTGCAGACTGCGTCGCTGACGCAGCAGGCAGACACCGCGTCCACCCAGGCGGACACGGCGGCGCTGAAGTCCGCACAGGAGTCGGCTCGTAAGGCAGCCGCTGAGACCGCGCAGAGCAAGAAGGACGCGGCCGACAAGGCGAAGGCCGACAAGGAGGCCAAGGAGCGCGAGAAGGCACTGGCCGCCTCCCGCTCGGCCGTCCGGGACGCCAGCGACTTCGTTTCCAAGGCCTCGTACAGCATCGCCGAGACGCAGTCGATGGCGCGCCAGATGATCGCGTCCGACCAGTTCCAGTGCTTCAGCAACATCGTGGACCACGAGTCCGGCTGGAACTACCGCGCCACCAACGCTTCTTCCGGCGCCTACGGCCTGGTCCAGGCGCTGCCCGGCTCCAAGATGTCCTCCGCGGGGTCCGACTGGCAGACCAACCCGGCCACCCAGATCAAGTGGGGCCTGAACTACATGAACAGCCGGTACGGCAGCCCCTGCGGTGCCTGGTCGTTCTGGCAGGCGAACAGCTGGTACTAGGCCGCCGCACGGCCCGAACCAGCCGTGTCACCGTGCTCCGAAACCCCCGAACGCGACGCGTTCGGGGGTTTCGCGCGTCCGGCACGGGTAACGTCGGGGCGTCAGATGGCCGCAAGGGCGGGGAAGAGGAAGCGACATGTCCAGATTGCCTCAGTGGGTCGGTGGCCTAGGCGCCGGTCTGACCCGGCTCTCGCAGCGGCTGGAGGAGCAGCGCCGCCGTGCGGAGGCGGAGCTGGAGGCCACCTCTAACCAAAACCCGGCGGCACCCGCCGACGCGTCCGACGACGGGCGGGCGCCGGGGCGCGCCGGGCGCGCCGCCGGCCCCGGCGGGTACGGCGTGCGGGTTCCGGCCAACGGGGCGCCCGCGGAGGGCGTGCCGGCCGGCCGCACCGCGACGGTCGCCTGGGGGCCGGACGCCATGACCGCCGCGGACGCGGTGGGTGCCGTGGCGACCAACACCGCCGACACCGCCGATGCCGCCGACACCGCGGGCGTCGCGAACGGAGCGCCGCGGCGCCGGCCGGAGGCGCCGGCCCAGCCCGAGGCCGCGCCGCAGGAGACGGCGCCGGCCTCCGCTGCCGCCCGGGCGCCCGAATCGGTGCCCGCGCCGCCGACCTACGCGCCGGCCGTCGCCGCCCGTCCGGATCCGGTGGCGGCGGTGCCCTGGGGCGTCCGGGTCGCGGCCGAGGCCGGTTGGCGACTGCTGGTGCTGGCCGGGACGTTGTGGGTGCTGGCGAAGGCGATCACCACCGTCTCGCTGGTGGTGCTGGCCTTCGTCGCGGCGCTGCTGATCACGGCGCTGCTCCAGCCCACCGTGGCCTGGCTGCGGCAGCGCAAGGTGCCGCGCGGGCCAGCGACCGCGCTGACCTTCATCGGCGGCTTCGTGGTGATGGGCCTGGTCGGCTGGTTCGTCGTGTGGCAGGTCCAGGACAACATCGACTCGGTGTCCAGCCGCATCCAGGAGGGCATCACCGAGCTGAAGGGCTGGCTGCTCAAGAGCCCGTTCCATGTGACCGAGAGTCAGATCAACCACATCGCCAAGAACCTCCAGGACGCGATCGGCGCCAACACCGAGGCGATCACCTCGGCCGGGTTGGAGGGCGTCACGGTCGTTCTGGAGGTGTTCACCGGCATCCTGCTGGCGATGTTCACCACGCTGTTCCTGCTCTACGACGGCCGGCGCATCTGGGAGTGGACGCTCAAGCTCGTGCCGGGCGCGGCCCGCGAGGGGGTGGCGGGCGCCGGCCCGCGCGCCTGGCGGACGCTGACCGCCTACATCCGCGGGACGGTCCTGGTCGCGTTGATCGACGCCATCTTCATCGGCATCGGGCTGTACTTCCTCGACGTGCCGCTGGCCGTCCCGCTCGCCGTCTTCATCTTCCTGTTCGCCTTCATCCCGCTGATCGGGGCGGTGGTCTCGGGCGCGTTGGCGTGCGTGGTCGCGCTGGTCACCCAGGGCGTCTTCACGGCGCTGCTGGTGCTGGCCGTGGTGCTGGCGGTGAACCAGATCGAGAGCCATGTGCTCCAGCCGTTCATCCTGGGCCGGGCGGTCCGGGTGCACCCGCTGGCGGTGATCCTGTCGGTCGCCGCGGGCAGCCTGATCGCCGGCATCGGCGGTGCGGTGGTGGCGGTTCCGCTGGTGGCGGTCACCAACACCGTCGTCGGCTACCTCCGCTCGTACTCCCGGGAGCAGGCGCTGCGGATGACGGTGCCGCCGCGCGGCGCGACCGCGATCGCGGTCGCGCCGACCCGGCCGCCGCGGCACCGCGAGTCGCCGACGGAGGAGTGACGCCCGGCGGTCCCGGCGGCGCCCACGCGCCGCAGGGACCGCCCGGCGAACGCCACGAACCCCCGCGGACCCGAGGTCCGCGGGGGTTCGTTCGTGCGTGGTGCGGGGGGCGACGACGCCCGCCGCGCCCGGCCCTACTCGGCGAGTACGGCCTCGGCGTCGAGGACGGCGCCGACGGCCTGCAGGACGGACGCGATCTTCACGGCCTCCTGGATCGTCTCGCGCTCGACACCGGCCTTGCGCAGGACCTGCTCGTGCGAGTCCAGGCACATGCCGCAGCCGTTGATGGCGGAGACGGCGAGCGACCACAGCTCGAAGTCGACCTTGTCGACGCCCGGGTTGCCGATGACGTTCATCCGCAGACCGGCGCGCAGGTTGCCGTACTCCGGGTCGGAGAGCAGGTGGCGCGTCCGGTAGAAGACGTTGTTCATCCCCATGATGGCGGCGGCCGACTTGGCGGCGGTGTACGCCTCGGCGGAGAGGTTGGCCTTCGCCTCCGGCTCCATCTCGCGCAGCACCTTGGGCGAGCGCGAGGCGATCGCGCAGGCCAGCACGGTGCCCCACAGCTGCTGCTGCGTGAGCAGGGCTGTGCTTTCGGCGTTGCCGATCACCGAACCGAGGTTCAGCTTCAGGTCCTTGGCGTAGTCCGGAACCGCGGACTTCAGGTCATCGAGAGCCATGGGTGTCACTCACCAGCCAGCAGGGCGACCGGGTCCAGGGTGTTCTCGCCCTTGCTCCAGTTGCAGGGGCACAGCTCGTCGGTCTGCAGGGCGTCCAGGACCCGCAGGACCTCCTTGGGGTTACGGCCGACGGAGCCGGCGGTCACCATGGTGAACTGGATCTCGTTGTTCTGGTCGACGATGAAGACGGCGCGCTGCGCGAAGCCGTCCTCGCCCTCGATGCCCAGGTCGCGCATGAGCTCGTGCTTGGAGTCCGCGAGCATCGGGAAGGGCAGGTCGGTCAGGTCCGGGTGGTCCTTGCGCCAGGCGTGGTGCACGAACTCGGAGTCGCCGGAGAAGCCGAGGATCTGGGCGTCGCGGTCGGCGAACTCCTCGTTCAGCTTGCCGAACGCGGCGATCTCGGTCGGGCACACGAAGGTGAAGTCCTTGGGCCAGGCGAAGACGATCTTCCACTTACCTTCGTAGGTCTTGTGGTTGATCTGCTCGAACTCCTCGCCCTTCTCCAGCGAGACGCAGGCGGTCAGGTCGAACTCGGGGAACTTGTCACCGACAGTGAGCACGCGCTCTCCTTGTTGCAAGAAAGTCCCTTATGGGGGTCTTTCGGGTCTTTCCTTGAGGCTTGGACGGTTCACACAGTGCCACAGGAGGTATTGATCAGGGAAATAGCTAGACTTGTGGATGTTGATCGGAGGTGGTTATCAGTGGCATTCCCCACGAGCCCCGGCGGACGGACCCGCCAACCCAGCCTGGCCCAGCTGCGGGCGTTCGCCGCAGTCGCCGAGCACCTGCACTTCCGCGAGGCGGCGGCCGAGATCGGCATGAGCCAGCCCGCGCTCTCCGGCGCCGTCTCCGCGCTGGAGGAGGCCCTCGGCGTGCAACTCCTGGAGCGTACGACGCGCAAGGTGCTGCTCTCGCCGGCGGGGGAGCGGGTGGCGGCCCGCGCCCGGGCGGTCCTGGACGCGGTCGGCGCGCTGATGGAGGAGGCGGAGGCGGCCCGCGCGCCCTTCACCGGCGTACTGCGCCTCGGCGTCATCCCGACCGTCGCCCCGTACCTGCTGCCCGCCGTGCTCCGCCTCGTCCACGACACCTACCCGGACCTCGACCTCCAGGTGCACGAGGAGCAGACCACCTCGCTGCTGGACGGCCTGGCGCACGGCCGGCTGGACCTGCTGCTGCTCGCGGTGCCGCTCGGCGCCCCGCAGGTCACCGAAATCCCGCTGTTCGACGAGGACTTCGTGCTTGTCGCCCCCAAGGAGCACTGGCTCGGCGGCCGCGGCGACATCCCCCGCGCGGCGCTGAAGGAACTCGACCTGCTGCTCCTGGACGAGGGCCACTGCCTGCGGGACCAGGCCCTGGACATCTGCCGCGAGGCGGGCCGGGACGAGAACACCCCGGTCACGACGAGCGCGGCCGGCCTGTCCACGCTGGTCCAACTGGTCGCCGGCGGCCTCGGCGTCACGCTCCTGCCGCGCACCGCACTGCGCGTCGAGACGGCCCGCAACGACCTGTTGACCACGGGCTACTTCGCCGATCCGGCGCCCTCCCGGCGGATCGCCCTGGCGATGCGCGCGGGCTCGGCCCGCCAACCGGAGTTCGAGGAGTTCGCGGCGGCGCTTCGCGGGACGCTGCGGGGGCTGCCGGTGCGGATCGTGCGGGGGTGAGGGTCAGCGGCGCGGAGTGATGCGCCGGGAGTTGTCCAGAACCTGCGTGACATCCAGAGTGACTTCAGCGCCGATCGACTCCGGGAGGGTGACCTTCGCCCCGGGGACATGGATGTGGTGCATGGCGTAGCCGTCCTCGATGGGTTCGGTGAGGACGTGAAGGCGTTCATGCTTGCGGTCGACGATCACATACACGGGCACTTTCGCCGCCCCGTACGCGGCTACCTTGGTGCGCAGGTCGTTGGCGTAGTTGCCGGACGTGATCTCCAGAACCATCCGGAAGGCGGCGGGGTCGACACACTCGTACTCGGCGACGTGTTCCTCGGCATCGGCGTCTACTACGGCCAGGTCGGGAATGGCGAAGTTCTCCGGGCCGTCCGGCAGCCACAGTCCGACAGCTTCGAGGACCAGCGTCTCGCCGCGGTTCAATCCTGCCGAGGCGAAGGTGTCGCGGAGGCTGGACAGCCCCTTCGCATGGCCGAAGTCTGAGGGCGGGGTCACGGTGAGGTCGCCTCCGAGGATCTCGACGCGGTAGCCCGGAAGCTGCTCCATGAGCCGGTCGGCCTGCTCAAGGAGCATCGGCGGCTCGTGGGCAGGCCCGTGCTGACGCTCGACAGCTGCTGCGGACATTGCGTGCCTCCCATGGGCTGGTGTCGAGGTCATCATCGTAGGCAGAGGCGCCCGCACGCGTCGCGTACGACAAGCGTTCGCTCGTTCGGTGACGCCTACTCCGTCCGAAGCCCCTCCGGGCGCATCATGCGCCACAGCGGCGGCAGGCTCAGCGCGGTGACGAAGAGGATCACGCCGCCGCCGATGCCGATCATGCCGGCGACCACCGGCCAGTCGACCGTCACGTCGCTGTCGATGACCGAGAGCAGCAGCGAGCCCAGGGACAGGCCGCAGGCCAGCGCCAGGCCCAGACCGAGCGCGACCGGCAGGGCCGTCTGCCACAGCACGGACCAGCCGAGGGTGGCGCGGCGGATGCCGTACGCGTCGAGGGTGGACAGCAGGCGGCGGCGTTCGTGGAGCTGCTCGATGGTGGAGATGATGAGGCCGATGCCGATCAGCAGCAGGGTGATCGCCGCGCCGAGGAAGACCGCCTTGCGGACGCCGTCGTACTGCCGGTCGTGCGGGTTGTCGAGGGACGCGCCCCCGTGCATCGTCGGGTCGATCCGGGCCGCGGTGTTGCGGATGTGCTCGACGGCGTCGGGGACGTCGCGGTCGAAGCGGACGAGGATCTCCATGGTGGGGTTGGTGAGCCGGGCCGCGTCGAGGACCGAGGGGGTCAGGAGCAGGTCGTAGTAGAGGCGGTGGCCGTCTTCGAGCGGGGCGAGGCGGGCGGCGCGGGCGGAGGGCGGGACCGTCCAGGGCCGTGGGGTCGGGTGGAGGTTGTTGTAGGCGTCCGGCGGGTTGAGGTCGATGGTGGCGCCGGGGCTGACGCCTCGGTCCGTGCCGGAGGCCCGGCGGGCGTCGGTGACGAAGGAGTCGCCGTCCCGGCAGGACGGCAGCCGGGCCACCTTGCGCAGTTCGGCGCAGGTGCCGACGCCGATGATGCTGGGGAAGTCGCGGCTGGGGTCGCGGTCCGGGGCGGGCATCCGGCCGGCGTTGGCGTCGAGGAGGGCGCGGGCCGTGGTGACCCCGGGGGTGGCGCGCAGCGTGTCCAGTGTCCGTGCGGTCTGCTGCCAGCTCGTGGTGTCGCCCCAGAGGGTGATCAGCGGCACCCGCCCGGACTTGGCGTACGCGGCGGCGAACCCGGCCTGCGAGGCGGTCATCAGCATGTGGATGGCGATGGCGCCGGCCAACGCGACGGTGATGCCGCTGACCGCGCGGGTCGCCGAGCCGCTGCTCAACTGGAGCCGGCGGATCGCCAACTGCCAGGGAACCGGGCCGCCGCGCAGCCGGCCGACGACCCGTTCGACCAGCCAGGGCAGCAGCGTCGTGACGCCGAACAGCAGCAGCGTCGAACCGGCCGCGAGCCGGGTGGTGGCGAGCGGATCGTCGATCGGGCCCGGCCACACCGCCATCGGCACCAGCAGGCCCGCGCCGACGAGCGGCAGCGCGACGCGCCACCACAGCCGGCGGCGGATCGGCGGGCGGTTGCGGACGATGCCGAGCGGTTCGACGGTGATGCCGCGTTGGGCGACCAGGGTGACCAGCACCGCCGCGGTCGGGACGAGCACCGTGATCAGGAGCGCGGCGAGCGGCGCGGGGGCCACGTCCGCGGCGAAGACGTTGATGTCCCACAGCGTGATGAACGGGGCCAGCTGGCGGCCGAGCAGGAACAGCGCGGCGCCGCCCACCAGCCCGAGGAGCGATCCGAACAGTGCCTCGCCGGAGGCGATCCGCCGGGTGGTGCGGACGTCCGCGCCGACCAGTCGGAGGGCGGCCAGGCGCCGTTCCCGGCGTTCGTTGCCGAAGCGCACGGAGGTGCCGATGAAGACCATCACCGGCGTCATCAGCGCCACGCACGTCATGATCACCAGGACCAGACCGGGCGTGGACAGCGGCTGCGCCTCCCAGTTCTTGCCGAAGTGGTCGATGCGGTAGCTGTTGCGCTCGCCGAGGGCGTCGTCGTGCGCGAGGTAGGTGAGCTCCCGGGGGCCCGCCAGGCCGGCGTCGCCGATCACGCCGACGATCCGGTAGGCGCTCAGCCGCTCGCGCAGCAGCGCGCTGTCGGGGTCGGCCAGCAGGTCCTTCAGGGCCGGCGAGACCACCATCTCGCCCGGGCCGGGGAGGTGCGCGACGCCGGGCGGCACCGGCGGGTGCGTGCCGTCCGGGTCGACCAGCCGGCCGCGGATGCCGGTGCCGTGGAAGGTGGTGTCCACCGTGGAGTAGAGGAGGGTGCGGTCGCTGCGCGGCGGCGGGTGTGCCTGGCCGAGGTTCTCGCGGGCCTTCTCCCGGCCGTGCCAGGCGTTCATCAGGGTCGGTGCGGAGGCGCACAGCAGCAGGATCGCCACGCCGAGGGCGACCCCGGCGGCCGTCAGTGCGGTGCGGATCCAGCCCTCCCGTCCACCGCCGGCGGCGAACCGCATGCCCATGGCGAGGTCGCGGGCCCAGGTGAGCGGGCCCGTCCGCCGGGGCACGGAGGGCAGCGCGGGTGCGGCGGTGTCCCGCTCGCCCTCGGGCTGCGAGCGGAGCAGGGTCATATCCGGCCCGCCATGTCCTTCACCCGGCCGTCGCGCACGACGATCTCCCGGTCGGAGTAGGCGGCGACCCGGGCCTCGTGGGTGACCAGGACCACCGCGGCGTTGGTGTCGCGGGCGGCGTTGGTCAGCAGCGTCAGCACCCGTTCGCCGTTGAGGGAGTCCAGGGCGCCGGTGGGTTCGTCGGCGAAGATCACCCGGGGCGTGGTGGCCAGCGCGCGGGCGACCGCGACCCGCTGGCCCTGGCCGCCGGAGATCTCACCGGGGCGCTGCTTGCCCACGCCCTCGACCTCCAGCTGCGCCAGCCAGTCGTGGGCGCGGCGTTCGGCTTCCTTGCGCTTGGTGCCGTTCAGGCGAAGCGGCAGGGCGACGTTCTCCAGGCAGGTCAACTCCGGTACCAGCTGGCCGAATTGGAAGACGAAACCGAAGTCGGTGCGGCGCAGCGCACTGCGCTGGGCGTCGCTGAGGTCGGTGAGGGCGTGCGGGCCGTAGCGGACCGTGCCGGAGTCGGGGCGGACGATGCCGGCGAGGCAGTGCAGCAGCGTGGACTTGCCGGACCCGGACGGGCCCAGCACGGCGACCACCTCGCCGGGGTGGATGGAGAAGTCCGCGCCGTCCAGGGCGGGCGTCGGCCCGTACGCCTTGCACAGGGCCTCCGCGGCGAGGAGGGATCCCTCGGGGGTCATCCGCCGACCGCCTCCGCGAGTTTGTCCAGGCGGGCCGCGGTCAGCTCCAGCCAGCGCAGGTCGGCTTCCAGGTGGAACAGGGCGTGGTCGCAGATCAACTGGTCGGCGAGGTCGCCGGTGCGCTTGCGCTCGGTCAGGCCGCGCATCAGCCGCAGGTGCTCGGCGCGCTGGGTGTCGAGGAGTTCGGCGGCGTCCCGGTCGGTCAGCAGGGCCAGCACGACCTTGGTGTAGAGCGTGGACTGGAGGTACGGCTCGGGCTTCTCCGGCCGGGCCAGCCACTGGGCGACGTCGGTGATCCCGGCGTCGGTGATGGCGTACCGCTTACGCTCCGGGCCCGCCCCGGCCTCCACGCCGTCGACCTCGACCAGGCCGTTCTTCAGCAGCCGGGACATCGTGGAGTAGACCTGCCCGTAATGCAGCGGGCGGTCCTGTCCGAAGTGTTCGTCGAAGGCCCGCTTGAGGTCGTAGCCATGGCGGGGGCCGGACTCCAGGAGGCCCAGCAGCGTATGACCGATTGACATGCGGGCCACCTTACTCGGGGGTGTATTGCTGGTGTATACGCGTGTTGTATAGGTGTGCGGAACGGGTGGCGGAACGTACGGGTCGATGACGGTGCGGGGCGGTGGCCGCGGGCTCCCGCGGCCACCGCCCCGCACCGTACGCGCTCACTCTGTGCGCAGTCCGTCCGGGCGCATCATCCGCCACAGCGGCGGCAGGCTGAGCAGCGTCACCACCAGGACCAGGCCGCTCCCGGCGGCGACCAGCGGCCAGATCACCGACCAGTCGACGGTGCTCTTCCCGGCCATCCGCAGCAGGGCCAGGCCCAGTCCGGCGCCACCGGCCACCGACAGGACCAGCCCCAGGGCCACCGGCACGGCGGTCTGCCACAGCACCGACCAGGCCAGCGTGGCCCGCCGGGTGCCGAAGGCGACCAGGACCGAGAGCAGCCGGCGGCGCTCGCGCAGCTGCTCCACCATCGTCACCAGCATGCTGGCGGCGATCAGCGCCAGGGTGGCGGTGGAGGCGACCAGCAGCCCGGTCCGCACGCTGGCGTACTGGGCGTCCCGCTCCATGTTCTGCAGCGCGTGCACCGAGGTGAGCGGGTCGATCCGGGCCGCGGTGTTCCGGGCGTGCTCGACGGCGTCGGGGAACCGCGGGTCGATCTTGATCATGGCGCGGGCCTGGGGTTCGTCCAACAGGGCGGTGTCCAGCGCGCCCGGAGTGGCGAAGAGGCCGAACGACGGCATGCCCATGGGGTCGGGACGCGACTCGATGGCGCGGGCGTCCTTCGGGATGGTCCACAGCCGCGGGCGGGGCGGCTGCCCGGTGCGGTCGGGCCAGGCGAAGTCCACCGCGGCGCCGGGCCGTGCGGTCTGGCGGATGTAGGAGTCGTCGACCTGGCCGGTGTGGTCCCGGACGATGAAGACGTCGCCGTCCTTGCAGGGACCGGTGTGCGCCAGCTCGCTCAGCGAGGCGCAGTCGCCGACGGTCACCGACGTGGACGGGATGAACGGCTCGCCCTTGCGGAGCGGGCCGGGCCGGCTCGCGGTGGTGTCGATGGCGGCGATGACGCCCCGGACGCCCGGGGTCCGCTGGTACTCGCGGGTCATCTTCCGGATGGTCGCGACGTCGTGGGTCGGCAGCGACACCTCCAGCTGCGCCCGCTTCGAGTCCTGCCCGGTGATCTTCATGAAGTCGCCCTGGATCGCGGAGAACAGCAGCTGGAGCGCGATCGCCCCGGCCACCGCGACGGTGATCCCGCTGACCGCGCGGGCCGCGGCGCCCCCGCTGAGCTGGAGCCGCCGCACGGCCAGCTGCCAGGGCACCGGGCCGCCGCGGAAGAGCCCCACCACCGCGTCCACGATCCACGGCAGCAGCAGCGTCACGCCGAGCAGGAACAGCGTCGCGCCGCCCGCGATGAGGAACGGGTTGACGACGCTCTGCGCGCCGCTGGTCCCGCCGTTGGCCAACAGCAGCGCCAGGCCGCCCAGGGGGAACGGCAGCCGCCACCACAGGCGCCGGCGGCGGCCCGCGCCGCTGCGGACGACGCCCAGCGGTTCGATGGCGACCCGGCGCAGCGCCAGGAGCGTGACCACGACGGCGGCGAGCGGCACGACGAGCACGATGAGCGCCGCCAGCAACGGGTTCGGGGTCAGGTCGGACGGGAAGGCGTTGGTGTCCCAGATGGTGATCCCGCCGACGAACTGCCGGCCGACCAGGAACAGCGCGGCGCCCACCAGCACCCCGCACACCGCCCCGAACAGGGCCTCGCCGGCCGCCGTCCGCCGGGCCATCCGGGCGTCGGCGCCGATCAGCCGCAGTGCGGCCAGCCGGCGGTCCCGGCGTTCGCCGCCGAACCGGACGGCGGTCGCGATGAAGATCGCCACCGGCATCAGCAGCACCACGCACCCCACGATGACCAGCATCAGCAGCTGCGGGTCCAGCGGTTCGCTCTTCCGCTCGGCGCCGAACCCGGCGACCCGGACCCCGCCGTTGTCGGTGCTCAACGTGGCGCTGCCCAGGTAGTACTTCAGCTCGGCGGGCCCGGCCAGGCCGGCCGGCCCGATCGTGCCGGCGTCCCGGAACGGCAGCCGCTGGCGCAGCAGGGCGTTGCCCGGCTCGGCGAGGAACTCCCGCAGCGCGGGGGAGAGCACCATCTCGCCCGGCTTCGGCAGCGCGGCCACCCCGGGCGGGGCGGGCGCCGCGGGGCCGTCCGGCCGCAGCATCCGCCCGGTGAGGGGCCGGTCCCGGAACTGGGTCCGCAGGTCGGCCACGACCAGCGTCGACGCGCTCGGCGCCAGCGGCCCGTCGGCCTCCGTCGGCGTCGCGGCCAGTCGGCGCTCCGTGCGGTGCGCCTGGATCGCCGGGATCGTCGACGCGGCGAGCAGCAGCGTCACACCGAGGCCCACGCCCAGCGCGGTGAGCAGGGTGCGGATCCACCCCTCGCGCCCGCCGCCGACGGCGAACCGGACCCCCATGCCGAGGTCCCGGGCCCAGCCGCGCAGGCCGCCCCCGGAGGTCGACGTAGTGGTGCTCATGCCGCGCCCACCGCCTCGCGGGCGATGCCGTCCCGCACCACGACCTCGCGGTCCGCGTACGCGGCGACCCGGGCCTCGTGGGTGACCAGCACCACCGCCGCGCGGGTGTCCCGGGCGGCTTCGGTCAGCAGGCCCATCACGCGCTCGCCGTTGAGGGAGTCCAGGGCGCCGGTGGGTTCGTCGGCGAAGATCACCCGGGGCGTGGTGACCAGTGCGCGGGCGATCGCGACCCGCTGGCCCTGTCCGCCGGAGACGTCGCCGGGCCGTTTGGCGGCGAGGTCGTCCACCTCCAGCCGGGTCAGCCAGTCGCGGGCGCGGCGTTCGGCTTCCTTGCGCTTGGTGCCGTTCAGGCGAAGCGGCAGGGCGACGTTCTCCAGGCAGGTCAACTCCGGTACCAGCTGGCCGAATTGGAAGACGAAGCCGAAATCGCTGCGGCGCAGTGCGCTGCACCGCGCGTCGCTGAGGTCGGTGAGGGCGTGCGGGCCGTAGCGGACCGTGCCGGAGTCGGGGCGGATGATCCCGGCGAGGCAGTGCAGCAGCGTGGACTTGCCGGACCCGGAGGGGCCCATGACGGCGACCACCTCGCCGGGGTGGATGGCGAAGTCCGCGCCGTCGAGCGCGGGCGTCGGCCCGTACGCCTTGTGCAGCGCACGGGCTTCGAGGAGGGAGCCGGCCGGGTTCATGTGGGGGCCTTCGGGAGTGCGAACAGGGCATGGCGAGGGGTGCGCGCGGTAGACGCAGCGCCGTCCCAGAGACATGGAACGCACTCTACATGAGGTGTATACGCGAGATGTATAGACGGTGTTTCTACTGGTGCGCCGCCCCCTTCATCGCCCGCCCGCCGCGCCGTCGGTCCCGTCCGCCGGATGTCCCTGCGGGCCCACCGCCGCGTCGGGGTCGGTCTCCGGCGCCGGCTCGCGCCGCTTGGGCGGCCGGCCCCGCCGCGCCGGTCCGCCCGCACCGCGCGGCAGCCGCCCCGCCTCGGTCAACGCCTTGCGGAGCAGGAACTCGATCTGTGCGTTGGTGCTGCGCAGTTCGTCGTTGGCCCAGCGGCTCAGGGCGTCGTGCAGGAGCGGGTCCAGCCGCAGCAGCACCTGCTTGCGCTGCTGCGGCCGGCGGCCCGCGGGCCGTTCGGGGTCCGTGCCGGCCCCTTGGGGAGCGTCGGCACTCACTGGTAGAGCGAGCCCGTGTTCAGGACCGGCTGGGCGGCCCGGTCGCCGCACAGCACCACCATCAGGTTGCTGACCATGGCCGCCTTGCGCTCCTCGTCCAGTTCGACGATGCCCTGCTCGTTGATGCGCTCCAGGGCCGACTCGACCATGCCCACCGCGCCCTCGACGATCTGCTGGCGGGCCGCGACGACCGCGCCGGCCTGCTGCCGCTGGAGCATCGCGGAGGCGATCTCCGGGGCGTAGGCGAGGTGGCTGAAGCGGGTCTCGATGATCTGCACGCCGGCGGCCTGCACCCGGGCGGTCAGCTCCACGGCGAGCTTCTCGGTGATCTCCTCGGCGTTGCCGCGCAGCGAGAGGCCGTCCTCGTCGTGGGCGTCGTAGGGGTACTCGATGGCGATGTGCCGGACGGCCGCCTCGGTCTGGGTGGCGACGAACTCCAGGAAGTCGTCGACCTCGAAGAGCGCCTGGGCGGTGTCCTCGACCTTCCAGACGACGATCGAGGCGAGTTCGATCGGGTTGCCGTAGGCGTCGTTGACCTTGAGGACCGAGGTCTCGTGGTTGCGGACCCGGGTGGAGATCTTGCGGGCCGAGGTGAGCGGGTTGACCCAGCGCAGGCCGTCGGTGCGGATGGTGCCGACGTACCGCCCGAAGAGCTGGATCACCCGGGCCTCGCCCGGCGCGACCATCTTCACGCCGGTCATGCAGAAGAACGAGCCCAGCAGCAACAGGATCCCGACGATCACCAGGGGGGCGGCGGCCGCGCCGTTCCCGCTGTTGCCCAGGACGCCGCCGGTGATGATCACGGCGATGCCGAGGGCGACGCCCAGGACGGTCAGCAGCAGGGCCAGCCCGCCCGGGATGCTGTGCGCGGCCCGCTCGCGGACCTGCGGCGCCGGCATCTCCGGGGTGTCCGCGGAGGCGGCGGGTGTCGTGTCGGTCATGGGGTCCCCGTTTCGTGGAGGGCGCGCGCCGAAGGGCGTGATGTGCGCCGCAGCGCGCGCTTTCGCTGGTCTAGCAAAGTGATATCACTTTAACGCGCTGGCCTGCTCCGGTCCAGAGCGATACGGTCCGGCGGCAGGGGGGTTGCCCTCGTTCCCCGTGCTCTTTGTCACGTCGGGAAAAGCCTTGATCGATGAGTATTTGTTGTCAGATGCGGTGTTAGCTTCAACAGCTGAGTTATGCCGGGGGCGGAACGACTGGAGTTGCACGAGCGATGGGCCGAGCTGATGCGAGGCGAGCGCGGCAGGGCAGCGCCCGCCGGGCCGGGAAGAACACCAAGAAGTCCGGCATAGGCCGCTTCTTCACCTGGAAGAAGGTCCTCGGGACCGTCCTCGGCGCGTGCCTGCTGGGGATCGTCGGATTCATCGGGCTCTACCTCTACGTGGACGTCCCGGCCGGCAACAAGCAGGCCAAGCTGCAGAGCAACGTCTTCAAGTACGCGGACGGCTCGGTCATGGCCCGGGTCGGCCAGATCAACCGCGAGACGGTCCCGCTCAGCCGGATACCCAAGGCCGTCCAGCACACCTTCGTCGCCGCCGAGAACAAGACGTTCTACAACGACTCCGGCGTCGACCTGAAGGGCACCCTCCGCGGCGTCATCAACACCCTGAGCGGCAAGGGCAAGCAGGGCGGCTCGACGATCACCCAGCAGTACGTCAAGAACTACTACCTGAGCCAGGAGCAGACGGTCTCCCGCAAGCTCCAGGAGATCGTCATCTCCCTCAAGGTGGACCAGAAGTTCTCCAAGGACGAGATCCTCGCCGGCTACATCAACACCAGCTTCTACGGCCGCGGCGCCTACGGCATCCAGGCCGCCGCCCAGGCCTACTACGGCGTGGACTCCGACAAGCTCACCGTGGCCCAGGGCGCCTACCTCGCCTCGCTGCTCCAGGCGCCCAACCAGTACGACTGGGCCATCGCCAGCGACGCCGGCAAGAAGCTGGTCCAGGAACGTTGGGCGTACACGCTCAACAACATGGTCGAGATGAAGTGGATCACGCCCCAGGAGCGCGCCCAGCAGAAGTTCCCGGTGCCCAAGCCGCCCAAGCCGCTGCCCGGCCTGTCCGGCCAGGCCAGCTACATCATCGACGCCGCCAAGAAGGAGCTCTTCGCGCACGGCGTCGACGAGAACGAATTCGAGGCCGGCGGCTGGACCGTCACCCTCGGCATCGAGAAGAACCGGCAGAAGGCGCTGGAGGAGTCGGTCAAGCGCAAGCTCACCGACGACCTGGAGCCCGGCCAGCGCCCGGTCGACCGCGACGTCCAGCTCGGCGCCACCTCGGTGGACCCGAAGACCGGCTACGTCGTGGCGCTGTACGGCGGCGCCGGCTACCCGAAGCACTACACCAACAACGCCACCCGCTCCGACTACCAGCCGGCCTCCACCTTCAAGCCGCTGATCCTGGCGTCGGCCATGGAGAACCACGCGGTCACCAAGGGCGGCATCCCGATCAACCCGAACACGATCTACGACGGCCGCAACCGCCGTCCGGTCGTCGGCGGCACCACGCCCTTCGCCCCGCCGAACGAGGACGAGCGCAGCTACGGGAAGATCAGCGCCCAGGTCGCGATGAACAACTCCGTGAACGCGGTGTTCGCGCAGATGGGCGCCGACGTCGGCCTGGACCAGGTCAAGAAGACCGCGGTCAGCCTGGGCATGGACGGCGCCAAGATGGACGTCCAGCCGGCCATGACCCTGGGCACCATGGGCGCCAGCCCGCTCCAGATGGCCGGGGCGTACGCCACCTTCGACAACCACGGCCAGAAGGTCACCCCGTCGCTGGTGAAGAAGGCCGTGCACACCCAGGACGGCACCGACAAGGAAGTCGACCTCAAGAACCCGATCGGCGAGCAGGTGCTGTCCCGGACCACCGCCGACACCGTCACCTCCGTCCTGACCGGCGTGGTCAACGACGGCACCGCCTCGGACGCGGTGAAGAACACCGACTACAAGGCGGCGGGCAAGACCGGGACCTCCGACGACAACAAGTCGGCCTGGTTCGTGGGCTACACGCCCAACCTCGTCACCGCGGTCGGCATGTTCGGCGAGTCGCCCAACGGCGGCACCCAGGTCACCCTGAAGGGCGCCGGCGGCGGTGGCCGCGTCAACGGCGGCGGCTACCCGGCGCGGGTCTGGGCCGACTACACCCAGGCCGCGCTCGGCGACGGCACCGGCGGCGACTTCGACCTGGAGACCGACATGGGCGCCGCGGCACCGCCGCCGCCCAGCCCGACGGCGACCCCGACCGTGCCGGCCACTCCGACGCCGACCCCGACGCACTCCGCGACGACCTCGCCGACGCCGACCACGTCCCCGTCGGACACCACCTCCGGCCGGCCGTCCGGCAGGCCCACGCCGACCGGCGGCGGCTCCACCCCGCCCGACGGCGGCACCGGCGGCAACCCCGGCGGTAACACCGGCACCGGCGGAAACACCGGTACCGGCGGCACCGGCGACGGCGGCACCGGTGGCAACCCCGGCGGCAACACCAGCAACGGCAGCAACGGCCTACCGAACTTCGGCTGACCCACCGGCCCCCGCAAGCGCTGCGGCCCGCACCCCTCGGGGTGCGGGCCGCAGCGCTTCCTGCGCGGCTCAGCCGCCGTTGACCTTCTTCGCGATCCGGTCGCCGAGCTGCTTGTCGATGTTCCGCCAGTACTGGAGCGCCCGGTCCAGCACCGGCCGGCTCACCCCGCCGAGCAGGTGCCCGGCGACGTTGCCGACCAGCCGGTCGCGGGCCGCGTCGTCCAGCACCTCGCGGACCATCGTGCCCGGCTGCCCGAAGTCGTCGTCGTCCCGGCGCAGCGTGTACGCCTCGCGCACCATCGCCCCACTGCTCTCCCAGCCCGCCGGCTCCCCGTACCGCACGGTGTCGGCCGCCGGGCCGCCGTAGGAGTTCGGGGCGTACGGCCGGGCCGCGCGCGACGGGTCGAAGCGCATCGGGCCGTCCTTGGCGTACGAGTGCGCCGGCACGTGCGGGCGGTTGGGCGGCAGCTGCGCGTAGTTGGGGCCGATCCGGTACCGGTGGGTGTCCGGGTACGAGAACAGCCGGCCGAGGAGCATCTTGTCCGGGGACGGGCCGACGCCCGGCACCATGTTGGACGGCTCGAACGCGGCCTGCTCGATGTGGATGAAGTAGTCCTCCGGATTCCGGTTGAGCGTCATGCGGCCGACCTCGATCAACGGGTAGTCGCCGTGCGGCCACACCTTGGTCAGGTCGAACGGGTTGAAGCGGTAGTCCGGGGCGTCGTCGAACGGCATGACCTGCACGTAGAGCGTCCACGACGGGGCGTTGCCGCTCTCGATGGCGTCGAAGAGGTCCCGGCGGTGGTAGTCGGCGTCCTCACCGGCCAGCCGGTCGGCGTCGGCCTGGGTGAGGAAGTCGATGCCCTGGTCGGTCTTGAAGTGGTACTTGATCCAGAACTTCTCGCCGCCCGCGTTGACCCACATGTAGGTGTGCGAGCCGTACCCGTTCATGTGCCGGTACGTCTTGGGGATGCCGCGGTCGCCCATCAGCCAGGTCACCTGGTGGGCCGACTCCGGCGAGAGCGTCCAGAAGTCCCACTGCATGTCGTTGTCGCGCAGCCCGCTGTCGGGACGGCGCTTCTGCGACCGGATGAAGTCCTGGAACTTGATCGTGTCCCGTACGAAGAAGACCGGGGTGTTGTTGCCCACCAGGTCGTAATTGCCCTGCTCGGTATAGAACTTGAGCGCGAAGCCGCGCGGGTCGCGCCAGGTGTCGGGGGAGCCCTGTTCGCCGGCGACGGTCGAGAAGCGGGCCAGCATCTCGGTTTCCTTGCCCGGCTGGAAGAGGTCCGCCTTGGTGAACTGGCTGACGTCGTTGGTGACCTTGAAGAAGCCGTACGCGCCGCTCCCCTTGGCGTGCACCACCCGCTCGGGGACCCGCTCGCGGTTGAACTGGGCCATCTTCTCGATCAGGTAGTGGTCCTGGAGCAGGATCGGACCGTCCGGGCTCACGGTCAGCGAGTGCTCGTCGCTCTCCACCGGGATGCCGGTGTTGGTCGTCGTGTGCGGGACGTTGTGCGCGGTGCTGGTCATTGGAGGAATGCCTCCCGTTCGATGACTGGCGGTGGGTGGGTGGGGGCCGTCAGTCCCTTCCGGGGTCAGCTGGTCCCTTCAGTCCCTTTTGTCCCACCCAAGCAGTCAACGCCCCCGACGGCATGTCGGCAAGGGGTCCCGGGCGTCCGGACGGGTCCGCCCCGCCCCGCACGCGAAGGGACCCCGCCCGAAACCGGACAGGGTCCTCGACACAACGCGACACAACGCACCGCGGACCGCCTCAGCGGCGCGCCCCCGGCGGCATCGACAGCTCGAACCAGACGACCTTGCCCATGCTCAACCGGGTCGCGCCCCACCGCCGGGCCATCCGATTGACCAGATACAGCCCCCGACCGCCCTCGTCGGACGGCCGGGCATGCCGCAGCCGCGGCAGCTGCGGCACGTCGTCCCCGACCTCACAGCGCAGCACGTCGGTCCGCAGCAACCGCAACGTCACCGGCCGCTCGGCGTACCGCACCGCATTGGTCACCACCTCGCTGACCAGCAACTCCAACTGGTCCGACAGCTCGTCCAGGCCCCAGCGGGCGAGCGCCCGCCGGGCCAGCCGGCGGGCCTGCCCCGCGGTCTGCGCCTTCGGATCGAGATACCAGTACGCGACATCGCTCGGCGCGATGCCGTCGAACCGGGCCGCCAACAGCGCGATGTCGTCATCGCGGTCACCCGGCCCGAGCATGTCCAGCACCTCGTCGCACAGCGGCTCCAGCGGCGGCGGATTGGGCCCGGTCAGCCGGGCCGTCTCGGCCAGCCGCTCGCGCAGCTGCTCGATGCCGGTCCACACGTCCCGGATCCGCGACTCCACCAGCCCGTCGGTGTACAGCACCAGCGTGGCGCCCGCCGGGGCGTCCAGCTCCACCGCCTCGAAGTCCACCCCGCCGACGCCGATCGGCGCGCCCGACGGCACCCGCAGCACCTCCGCACGCCCACCGCGGTGCAGCATCACCGGCGGCGGATGCCCCGCGTTGGCGACGGTGATCCGGTGCGCCACCGGGTCGTAGACCGCGTACAGGCAGGTCGCCATCCGGTCCGAGCCCAGGCGCTGGGCCTGTTCGTCGAGGTGGTGCAGCACCTCCTGCGGCGGCAGGTCCAGCCCCGCGAGGGTCTGCGCGGTGGTCCGCAGCTGCCCCATGATCGCGGCCGACGTCATGGAGTGGCCCATCACGTCACCGACGACCAGCGCCACCCGGCTGCCCGGCAGCGGGATCGCGTCGTACCAGTCACCGCCCACCCGGGCGGTCTCCGCGGCCGGCAGATAACGGCTGGCCAACCGCACCCCCGTCGGCTGCGGCAACGAGTCCGGCAGCATGGTGCGCTGCAACGCGTCGGCGATGTACGCCTCACGGCCGTAAAGCACCGCCTTGTCCACGCCCAGCGCGGTGTGCGTCGCCAGCTGGGCCGCCACCAGCAGATCGTCCGGCTCGAACGCCGGCCGGTCCGGACGGCGCAGGAACACCGCCGCGCCGATCACCCGCCGGCGCCCGCGCAGCGGCGCCAGCACCACCCGATGACCGCCCGGCAGCCGAGTGTCCGGACCCAACAGCTCGGGCAGCGCGGTGCGCGCCGCCTGGGCCTCGCCGAACAGCGGCCGCACCCCCCGCAGCACCTCCGCCAGCGGCCCGCCCGGGCGCACCTCGGCCAGCTCCGCGGCGCTGCCGCCCATCGCCGGCCCCAGGTCCGGCTGCGCCGGCAGCACCGGCAGCCGCAGCCCGTTGGTGTCCGGCTCCTCCGGGATCCGGTCGGTGCGGCGCAGCCGCAGCACCACCGGGCCGGTCGGCCGCTCGTCACCCACCGGCAACGGATCGCGCAGGTAGACGAGGATCGCGTCGGCGAAGGTCGGCACCGTCGCCCGGCACAGCCCCAGCACGATCTCGTCCAGGTCTATGCCGCGGGCGATCCGCCGGGTCGCCGCCCCGATGAACCGCAACCGGTCCCCGCTCGCCTGCCGCGCCGCCGCGACCTCCCGGCTCTCCTGACCCTCCCCCGGATGCGCCGACCGCGCGGGCGGCACCGTGGGCGGCCCTGCCGGAGGCGGCAGCTCCCCATCGGCCGGACCGGACCGTCCGCCGCCCCGCACACCCGGCGGCGGCCCCGGCGGCAACCCGCCCCGGCCCGACTCACCCCCGTGCGCCCGGGACCCCGAACCGCCCTCGCGCGGCCGACCGATGCCCTCACCGCCGGGGCGCGGCTGTGCGTGCCCCGGCTCCTCATCCGGCTCCGGCGCACCGGCGCGGTCCACCGCGCCCTGCGCCACCGGCCGGCCCGCACGGACCGCCGCGCGCTCCGCGCCCGACTCCCCGTCCGGCCGCCCCTCCGCGGGCATGGCCACCTCCCCGTACGGGTCGTACGCGGCTCCGTACGACCCGGTGTATCCACCGTAGAAACTGTCGCGGGACGCCCGGGCGGCGCCGTACGCCCGCGCGCCGTCACCGGCCGGGCCGTGATCGGCGGCCGGCTCGGCGTCCCCCTGCCCGCCCGGCGGCCCCGCCGCGGCCGTGGCGGCCAGCCCGCCGGCCGCGCCGCCGCAGCCGGTGTCGTCGTCCCCGCGCACCGCGAACCCGCTACCCGGCGCCGGCTCGTGGCCGGCGTCGGCGGGTTGCTGGAGGGCGCTGCGCGGGTCGGGAACGCCGCCGAGCGGCGCCGTCCCCGCAGCAGGGGACGCCGAGGACGCGGCGGTCGGGGCCGACT
>LIQL01000176.1 GCA_001418405.1 Streptomyces diastatochromogenes
CGCGGGACAGCGTGGCGACCAGCCGGTCCAGGGTCAGCCCGGCCGGGATCCGGCGGGCCTCGCCGTTGACGGAGACGGACACCGTGGGGCCGGCGGGGGCATCGGGGGCGACGGGGCCGGCAGGAGTACCGGGCGTACCGGGGGCGCTCATACGGGCTGCTCCTCAAGGGCACGGACGCGCTCGGTCCCCAGGGTGGCGGGGGAGAAGCGCGTAGGGGAGAAGGGGCGGGCCTCTTCCGGGACGGTTCCGGTGGCCAGCACCTCGGCCAGCACGTCACCGGTGACCGGCGTCAGCAGCACGCCGTTGCGGAAGTGGCCGGTGGCCAGGTGGAGACCGGGCAGCCCGGTCGGGCCGAGCAGAGGTGCGTTGTCGGGGGAGCCGGGACGCAGCCCGGCGAGGCTCTCGACCAGCGGCAGTTCGGTGAGGCCCGGGAGGAGTTCGTGGGCGTCCCGCAGCAGCTCGTAGACGCCGCCCGCGGTCACCGTGGTGTCCCAGCCCAACTCCTCGCTGGTGGCGCCGAGGACCAGTTCGCCGCTCTCCCGGGGCACCAGGTAGAGCGGGTTGCCGCGGACCACGGCGCGCACGGTGCGGGAGAGGAACGCCTGGCCGCCCGGGAGCCGCTCCGGCAGCCGCAGCCGCAGCACTTGCCCCTTGACGGGCCGCACCGGCGGCCGCACGGCCTCCGGCACGCCCGCCAGCAGCCCGCTGCGACTGCCCCCGGCCAGCACGACCTGACCGGCCGCCAGCCGCGTCCCGTCGGCGAGTTCGGCGCCCGTGGCGCGTCCCCGGGCGGTCGTCAGGCGCTCCGCCGCCGTCCGGTGGAAGACCACCCCGGCCCGTTCGCAGGCGGCCAGCAGGGCGCCCGCCAGCCGCCGCGGATCGACCTGGTGGTCACCGTCCACCCGGAGGCCGCCGCGCACCCCCGGGGCGAGCATCGGCTCCAGGCGCCGGCACTCGCGCCCGGTCAGCCACTGCGAGTCCAGGCCCGAGCGGACCTGGAGGGCGTGCAACTCCCTCAGGTGGGCGCGGTCGTCGGCGTCCAGCGCGACGGCCAGGGTGCCGCACCGGCGGTAGCCGATCCGCTGCCCGCTGGCCTCCTCCAGCTCTTCCGCGAAGCGCGGATACCGCTGTGCCGAGGCCAGGTTGAGGCCCAGCAGGGTCTCCTCGCCGTAGTGGAGCTCGGTGACCGCGGCCAGCATGCCGCCGGCGACGAACGCCGCGCCGCCGCCGGGCGCGGGGTCCGCCAGCGCGACCCGCAGCCCGCGGCCGGCCGCCCGCCAGGCGGTCACCAGCCCGATGATGCCGCCGCCGACGACCAGCACGTCGGGGTGCCGGTCCGCGGGCCGCGACGGGTCCGTTGGTGTGGTGGATGGATGCATGGGCGTCCAGCCCCTCCCTTCGCCGGCATGACCCGGATCAGGTTCGTACGGTCGGAGGCCGGCCAGCCTCCCTCTCAGCCCGGTCCGTCCGGGCTCCCGCGAGTGCGTGCGTCCGCCACCCTAATACGGGTCGCGACGCGTCGTAAGGGAGCGCCCGGGGACCGGGCCCGGCCGTCACGGGGCGTGACGCTGTGTCAGAGATCTCCTTGCGCGCTGCTGCGGGCCGCGTCGGGTGCCGTCCTAGAGTGAGCGGGTGAGCGAGCAGAGCAAGTCTCCCCAGGACCCTGACCGCACGCCGCGCGTGGTGATCGTCGGCGCCGGGATGGCAGGTGTGCAGACCGCCGTGGCCCTGCGCGAACAAGGCTGGCGGGGAGCGATCGCGCTCCTCGGCGACGAGCCGCACCAGCCCTACGACCGGCCCCCGCTGTCCAAGGCGGTGCTGCTCGGCAAGGCCGACGGCTCCGCGTTCGACATCGACTTCGCCAGTCTCGGCATCGACCTCCACCTCGGCCGCCGGGTCACCGCGCTGCGCCCCGAGGAGCACCTCGTCGAGACCGACCGGGGCCCGGTCCGCTACGACTACGCGGTCCTGGCGACCGGCGCCGAACCGATCCGGCTGCCCGGCAGCGAGGGCCGCCCCGACGTGCACCTGCTGCGCACCCTGGACGACGCCGAGCGGCTGCGCCCGGTGCTCGCCGCCCAGCACCGGATCGTGGTGGTGGGGGCCGGCTGGATCGGTGCGGAGTTCGCCACCGCCGCCCGCGAGGCGGGCTGCGAGGTCACCGTCGTCGAGGCCGCCGACCATCCGCTGGCCGGGGCCCTGCCCGCCGAGGTCGCCGTGCACATGACCGGCTGGTACGCGGACGCCGGGGCCGACCTGCGCACCGGCGTGCGGGTCGACTCCGTCGCGCCCGGCGCGGTGACCCTCGCCGACGGCACCGCCCTGCCCGCCGACGCCGTCGTCGTCGGCATCGGCGCCCGGCCCGCCACCGGCTGGCTGGCCGGTTCCGGCGTCGCCCTCTCGCCCGCGGACGGCTCGGTGCAGGCCGACGAGCGGCTGCGTACCTCCGTTCCCGACGTCTACGCGGTCGGCGACTGCGCCTCCTTCCCGTCGGCCCGTTACGGCACCCGGCTGCTGGTCCACCACTGGGACAACGCCCTCCAGGGGCCCCGCACGGTGGCCGAGAACATCGCCCGCGGCGCAGCCGAGGGCGTGGTCTACGACCCGGTGCCGTACTTCTGGTCCGAGCAGTTCGGCCGGTTCGTGCAGTACGCCGGCCACCATGGGGACGCCGACGAACTGGTCTGGCGCGGTGATCCCACCGGCGCCGCCTGGTCGGTCCTCTGGCTCCGCGGCGACGGCGCCGGCGGAGCGGGACGGCTGGTCGCGCTGCTGGCCGTGGGGCGCCCGCGGGATCTGGCCCAGGGGCGCCGGCTCATCGAGCGGGGCGCCCTGCTCGACCGGGAGCGGGCGGCGGACGCTGCCGTTCCGCTCAAGTCGGCGGTCCGCTGACCCGCTGCGCGGTCCCCCGCCGCCCACCCGGCGGGGGACACGCGTTGCCCGGCGGCGATGCCCGGGTACCGGCTGTCAGTGGGAGGTGGCAGGCTTGTCCTGTGACCGAGATTGACGCAAAGATCGATGGACTCGTTCCCGCCTGGCTCACCCTCCCCGACATCGCCGAAGAACTCGACGTCGAGGTGACCCGCGTGCGGCAGCTGGTGAAGGAGGGCCAGCTGATCGCGGTGCGCCGCGGGGAGAACCGCGTGCTCCAGGTACCCGCCGAATTCATCCAGGACGGCAAGGTCGTCAAGGGGCTCGTCGGGACGCTGACGCTCCTGCGGGACGACGGCTTCGCCGACGAGGAGATGCTGGAGTGGCTCTTCACCGCCGATGACACCCTGCCCGGTACCCCGGCGCAGGCGCTGCGCGAGAATCGCGGCACGGAGGTCAAGCGCCGGGCCCAGGCGCTGGCCGTCTGACGCAGCCGCGTCCCGCAGCAACCGCACCACGCATCCGCAACCGCATCCACGCGGCGTACGGACCGGTTCCGGCCGGTCCGTACGCCGCCGACGAGGGGGAAGCCGCCCGATGACCACCGTTCGACAGGCCCTGTCCGACGCCCGGCTCTACCTGTGCACCGACGCGCGCACCCGGCAGGGCGACCTCCCGCAGTTCCTGGACGCGGTGCTCTCCTCGGGCGTGGACATCGTGCAGCTGCGCGACAAGGGCATGGAGGCCGGCGCGGAGCTGCGCCACCTGGAGGTCTTCGCGGACGCCTGCCGACGGCACGGCACGCTGCTCGCGGTCAACGACCGCGCGGACGTCGCCCACGCCGCGGGCGCCGGGGTGCTCCACCTCGGCCAGGGCGACCTGCCGGTCCCCGCCGCCCGCGCCCTGCTCGGCCCGGAGCCGCTGATCGGCCGCTCCACGCACGCCGAGGCCGAGGTGGACGCCGCCCTCGCCGAGCCCGGCGTGGACTACTTCTGCACCGGCCCCTGCTGGCCGACCCCGACCAAGCCCGGCCGGCACGCCCCCGGCCTGGACCTGGTCCGCTACACCGCCGCGCGGAACCCCGAGCGCCCCTGGTTCGCCATCGGCGGGATCGACGCCGGCAACCTCGACGAGGTGCTGGCGGCCGGCGCCCGTCGGGTGGTGGTGGTCCGCGCGATCACCGAGGCCGACGACCCGGGTGCGGCCGCCGCCGAGCTGGCCAAGCGGGTCCGGAGCTGGTCCGCCTGACGCGGCCGGCCGGCGCCGACCGGAGAGCACCGGATGGCCACGGGATGTCCACCTGGTGGACAGGAACTGCACCAACCAGGCATTACGTCGATGCCGGTTGGTGTCCGTCCGACCTGTGGTTAACCTGCCGGTATGGCCCTAGGTACAGCTTCCACCAGGACTGATCGCGCACGCACGGTGCGCGACCTGCTTGCTTCCGGCAAGCGATCCTTCTCGTTCGAGTTCGCCGCCCCGAAGACGGAGAAGGGCGAGCGGACGTTGTGGAACGCCATCCGCCGCATCGAGGCCGTCGCCCCGACCTTCGTCTCCGTGACCTACGGGGCCGGTGGCACCTCCCGCGACGGCACGGTCCGTGCCACCGAGCGGATCGCCACCGACACCACCCTCACCCCGGTCGCCCACCTGACCGCGGTCAACCACTCCACCGCCGAGCTGCGCAACATCATCGGCCAGTACGCCGACGCCGGGATCCGCAACATGCTCGCGCTGCGCGGCGACCCGCCGGGCGACCCCATGGGCGACTGGATCCGGCACCCCGAGGGCATCGGCTACGCCGCCGAGCTGGTCCAGCTGATCAAGGAGTCCGGCGACTTCTGCGTCGGCGTGGCCGCCTTCCCCGAGATGCACCCGCGCTCCACGGACTGGGACACCGACGTCCGGCACTTCGTCGACAAGTGCCGCGCCGGCGCCGACTTCGCGATCACGCAGATGTTCTTCTACCCGGAGGACTACTTCCGGCTGCGGGACCGGGTGCACGCCGCGGGTTGCTCGACGCCGATCATTCCGGAGATCATGCCGGTCACCAACGTGCGTCAGATCGAGCGCTTCGCGCAGCTCAGCAACGCCGCCTTCCCGCCCGAGCTCGCTGCGCGCATCCTCGCGGTCAAGGACGACCCGGCGGCGGTACGCTCCATTGGCATCGAGTACGCGACGGACCTGTGCGCGCGCTTGATGGCCGAGGACGTGCCCGGGTTGCACTTCATCACCCTGAACCACTCCACGGCGACCCTGGAAATCTACGAGAACCTGGGGCTGCACCAGCGGCCCTGACCACGGCGGCCGGCATCCGGCGGAAGAGGGGCGCATATGGGCTGGACGATCCTCTACATCGCGTTCGCCCTGGTCGCCCTGTGGCTGCTCGGCGAGGTGCTGTTCCAGAACAAGGCGCCGCTGCGCTGGCGGGCGTTGGCCCTGGGCGGCTTCCTCGGCGTCGTGGCCGGCGTGGCCATCCCGTCGGTCATCGTGATCGCCCTGGGCGCCATCGCCTTCGCGCTCGGGCAGACCTACGTGACGCTCTCCGTACGCCGCGGGTTCACGGAGGGCTGGACGATCGGCGGGCGGCCCAAGCCGAAGCGCCGGCGCCGCGCCCGCTCCTCCCGCGGCCCCGCCGACGGGCCGAACCTCCAGGTCTCCCAACTGGCCGAGGAGACCGCCCCGATGGCCGCCGACGCCGCCGGGGAGGCCGCGCCGGTCGGCCACGACGCCGACGGCCCCGGGAACCCGGACGCCCACCAGCCGGTGCCGGACCCGCCCGGCCCCGGCGAACCGCCCGCCCACCAGGACTTCTTCGCCTACGCCCAGGCGGACGCCCCCACCGTCTACGCCCCGCAGCCGCTGCCGGACGAGACCGGGGCCTACGGCGTCTACAGCTTCGACGCCCGCCCCGACCCGACGGTCGCCCCCGCCTCGTACGACGTCTTCGGCAACGTCACCCCGGACGGCGACGGCCACGGCCAGGGGTACAGCGACGGGTACGGTCCGACGGCCGGCCAGGGCGGCTACGCCGACCCCTACCCCGCCTACGACGACGGCGCCTACCAGGGCGGGCAGGCGCCCTACTCCGATCCGTACATCGGCACCCAGCAGTACGCCGCACACCACGACCCGTACGAGGAGCCGGATCCGTTCGGCCGGGCGCCCTACCAGGCCGGGCAGCACTACGACGACCTCGGCGGACAGCCCGCACCGCACTACGGGCAGGACCCCGGGCAGGGCTACGGGCAGTACTACGGACAGGACCAAGGGCAGGGCTACGGGCAGGAGTACCACCCGCCGCAGACCCCGCCCGACGGCGTCTGGGTGCCGCAGCAGCGCGACACCGGCCATCCGGCGGAGCAGCCGGCCTACCCGCCCCCGCACCAGCCGGGGTACGACGAGCAGCGGTACCCCTACTGAGCGGCGACGCCCGGCCGTGAGCCGGGCAGGACGCCAACTGCCGCCGCGCCGGGACGAGTTGGGCCACCATTTCGGAGGCGGCTCCGGGACCGGCGGGGTGGCCAGGACCGGCCGGGGCTCACCCGCCCCCGTCCCGTCCGCCCCGCACGCTCACTCCGAGCCGTGCCAGTCGTCGCCGTTCACGATCAGACCGGCGACGATCGCCCCGGACATCCCGGCGTGCGCCAGCCCGCCGCCCGGGTGGGACCAGCCGCCGACGACGTACAGCCCCGGTATCCGCGTGCGGTTGCCGGGCCGCAGGAAGCGCCCCTCCTGGCCGGCGAGCGCCGGTCCCGGCACCGGCCCGCCGTCGGTGGGCGGCAGCACCTTCCGCCACAACACCCGCTCCCGCAGGCCGGGCACGGCCGCCTCGGCGCTCGCCACCAGCCGGTCCGCGTCCTGCTCCAGGGCCTCACCGTCCAGCCGGTCGACCGGACCGTGCGGGGCGACGGAGGCGGTGAGGGTCACCGCCTCGTGGTCGTCGTCGGGGCGCGTCGCGGGATCGTCGGGGCGCAGCACCGTCACGGTCGGGCGGGCGCACGGCGTCCGCAGGTCGTGCCCGTCGCCGAAGACGCCGGTGAGCTCCGCGGTGCGGTCCGCGGCGTGGACCACCGTGCGGTGCACCGCGTCCGCCGGGCGGGCGCCGCGCAGGGCCAGACAGACCGTCAGTCGCGCGGCGGCCCGGTCGCCCTGGCCCGGGGCGGGGCGGACGTCCTCCTCGCTCCAGGGCTCGCGAGCGGCGCAGAGCTCCGGCAACCGGACCGGGTCGACGCCCGCGACCACGAACTCCGCGTCGGCGACGCGGCCGTCGGCCAGCTCCACGCCTGCGGTCCGCCCGTCCTTCGCCAGGATCCCGGTCACCTCGGCGCCGAAGGCGAACTCCACCTTCCGGGCCCGGCAGCGCGCGTACAGCGCGTCGGCCAGCGCGCGCATGCCGCCGGTCACGTACCAACTGCCGAAGGTCTGCTCCATGTAGGGCAGCACGGTCGCGCTCGCCGGGGCGGTGCGCGGGTCGAAGCCGTACGCCAGGGCGTGGCTCTCCAACAGGGCGACGAGCCGGGGGTCGGTCAGCTCGCGGCGGGCGACCTCGGCGAGGGTGGCGGTGGTCGGGCCCTTGCCGCCGCCCCGTCCGAACAGGCCGCGCCGGCGCACCGCCGGGTACGGGTCGCGCCCCAGCACCCGCCAGTCGGCCCACAGCGGCTCCTCCAGCAGCGGCCGGCGGGTGGCGTCCCACGCCTCGCGGGCGCGCACCAGCAGGGCGCTCCAGCGCTCGCCGGCGCCCGCGCCCAGCGCCTCGTCCAGGGCGGTCAGGACACCGGCCCGCGAGGCGTTCGGCAGTGTCGCGGAGCTGCCGTCGGGGAAGACGTGCCGGCTGGCGGGATCGACCTGGGTCAGCTCGACGCAGCGCTCCAGCGGCTCGCGGCCGGTCTTGACGAACAGGTCGCGGTAGACCGCCGGGAGGTGCAGGAGGCCGGGGCCGGTGTCGAAGGCGAAGCCGTCCCGCTCGAACCGGCCCAGCGCGCCGCCGTACGTCGCCCCGCGCTCGAACACCGTCACCCGGTGGCCCGCCACGGCCAGCCGGGCGGCGGCCGCCATCGCGCCCATCCCGGCGCCGATCACCGCAATTCCTGCCATGCCTGTGACTGTATCCGGCGGCACTGACAGCGCCGCCGACGGCCGGTGCCCGCCCGCACCCGTCCCGCCGGGCGGCCGGGATCAGCCGAGCGGCGGCGCGCCGCTGCCGGCCGCCGCGAGCCGTTCCTCCGCGCGCCGCTCCCGCCGTCGCCGCAGGTACCGGCGGATCCGCGACCACAGGAAGACCACCGTGGCGATCCCCGCGATGAGCAGCACCGCCGCGATGCCCGCCGCGATCCACGGGTGGAACAGCGCGAACGCGACGAGCCCGGCGACGCCCAGGTCCTCCACCAGGCTCAGCAGGACGTTGCTGGCCGGCTCGGGCGAGGTGTTGACCGCGATCCGGGTGCCCGCCTTGACCAGGTGGCTCAGCAGCGCGGTGGAGCCGCCCACGGCACCGGCGGCCAGCTGGGGCAGCGATCCGTCGTGCCCGGCCAGCAGCGCCGCCACCACGCCGCCGGCGATCGGCCGGACCACGGTGTGCACGGCGTCCCACACGGAGTCCACGTACGGGACCTTGTCGGCGATCGCCTCGGCCACGAAGAGCAGCCCGGCGACGATCAGCACGTCGGGCCGCTCCAGGGCGGCGGGCACCTCGTCGGAGACGCCGCTCGCACCGAGCAGGCCGAGGAGCAGGACGACGGCGTAGGCGTTGATCCCGCTCGCCCAGCCGCTGGTGAAGACCAGGGGAAGTACGGACACCCCGCCGATCGTAGGCGGTCCGCGGGGCCCACCGCCCGCCCGATGGGGCGGAGTGCTCAGCTTTGAGTATCCGTACTCAGACGCCGAGATGAGTAGGTGCGCGGATGGGCCGGGATCCGCCCGGACGGAAGAGTGGGGGCCACGGACGGGAAGCAGCGCCGCACCGCCGACACGGGGCGGCGGAACGGTGCGGCTCCCCGGACGGAACGGGGGAATGACGGGGGAGTACGGGGGCGGCGCTGCCCTGGTCGGATCGGTTCGGGGGAACGATCTGTGCCAGGGCAGCGCTCATGTCTTTTTGGGGCCGCAGTCTTTTCGTCGGCCGCAGGGTCCGCCCCGAGGACGGGACGGACCGCCGCTTCCTTTCAGGCGGGGCGGCCGGTGACCCGTCCCTGTAGGAGCCGCGACAGGGCCGCGTGCACGTCGTCGATCGACCGGTCCGGCTGGTACGACTGCCAGTCCAGCGCGGCCACCAGGACCATCCCGAACAGCGCCGAGGCGGTCAGCGGGATGTCGATCTCCTCGCTCAGCTCGCCGCCGGCGACGGCCTCCCGCAGCACGTTCTCCACCACGGTGATGGCCCGCTCCCGGACCACCATGAGCGTGGACTGCCAGGCCCGGTTGGTGCGCCACAGCTCGGCCACGTACAGCTGGGTGAGGGCCGGGTAGCGGGCGATGAAGTCCAGGCCGGCCCGGATCATCGCGTCCAGGGCGTCGACCCGGGTGCCGCCCCGGTCGGTGACCTCGTCGGCGGCCGTCTGGAGGGAGGACGCCAGCAACTCGATGCCGTGCCGCAGCAGCTCCTCGAAGAGGACGTTCTTGCTCGCGAAGTTGTAGTACACGGTGCCCTTCGCGACCCCCGCCCGTTCGGCGATCTCGTCCACCGTGGTGGAGGAGAAGCCCTGTTCGGCGATGAGCGTGACCGCGGCCTCGAAGAGCTTGCGCCGGGTCGCGTCGCGGCGTGTGTGGGAGCTGTCCATAGGGGTGATTGTGCCGGTCGCGGCTGTGCGCGCGCTCACAGGCTGAGCTCCGGGTGGAGGTCCTTCATCCGCACCACCTGGCGACCGCGCGCCGCCAGGGAGGTCAGCGCCAGCGCCCCGAGGGTGAACGCCAGCAGCACCGCGCCGCCCTGCCACACGGGAGCCAGGTCGCCGCCGGTGATGAGCCGGCGCAGCCCCTCCACGATGTAGCTCATCGGCAGGTAGGGATGGATGGCCCCGAAGAAGCCCGGGCTGGTCTGCACCGGGTAGGTGCCGCCGGCCGACGTCAGCTGGAGCATCAGCAGGGCCAGGACGAGGATCCGGCCGGCCGGCCCGAACTTCGCGTTCAGCCACTGCACGATCGCCGAGAAGCAGGCGGTGACCAGGACCAGGAAGCCGACCGTGCCGGCCGCCCGGGCCATCTGGAGCCCGAGCGCGAAGTGCAGCACGGACATCAGCGCGGCGGTCTGCAGCACCCCGATGCCGAACACTGGCAGCCATCCGGACAGCGCCACCCGCCAGGAGGACGCGCCCATCGCCAGCGCCCTCCGGTTGAGCGGCGGGATCAGCATGTAGGCCACCATCGCGCCGACCCACAGGGACAGCGGGATGAAGTACGGGGCGAACCCGGTGCCGTAGTTGGGCGCCTTGTGGGCGGCACCGGACGCGAGCTGCACCGGATCGGACATCACCAGGGTGCGCGCGTCGCGGTCCTTCTTGCCGTAGTCGGGGATCTGCCGCACCCCGTCGTGCAGTCCGCCGGCCAGCTGCGCCGAGCCGTCGGAGAGCTTGAACATCCCGCCGTCCAGGGTCTGCGCGCCGTCCTTGAGGCGGCCGACGCCGGCGTCCAGGTCGGTCATCCCGGAGGCGGCGCGGCCGGTGCCGTCGTGCAGCTGCCGCGCCCCGTCGTTGAGCCGGTCCGCGCCGGACGCCAACTGGGCGTTGCCCGAGGCCAGTTCGCGGGCGCCCGCGGACACCTTGTGGGCGCCGTCGTTGAGGTCGTTGATCTTTTGGACCGCGGCGTCCATGTCGGCCCCGAGGGTCGGCCCGTGGGCGGCGAGTTCGGAGGCCAGCGCGTGCAGGGTGTCCAGGTCCCGGCCGAGCTGGTCGAGGTTCTTCTGGTCGTGGACGTAGCCGCTGACCTCCTCGGCGGTGTCCGCGGCGGCGTCCGCCTGCTGGGTGATCCGCTTCAGTTCGGCGCAGTCGGTGCCCGCGGTGCGGTCGCTGCCGCAGCGCAGCCGGTAGTACGTGTCCAGGTGGTCGGCGAGCCCGCGGGAGAGCCGGGCGCCGGTGCCGGCCGCGCCGGGCAGCTTGTCCAGGTGGTCGCGCACCGCCTGGGCGCCGTCGGCGACGAGCCGTGCGGCCTCGCCGATCTCCTTGCCGTGCGCCCGCACGAACGGCCCCACCTGGTCGACGACGCCGTTGACGGTGTCGGCGAGCTGCTGGGTGCCCTGCGCCACCTGGCCGGAGCCGTCGGCCAGGTGGCGGGCCCCGGTGGCGGCGGTGCCGGCTCCCTTGGCGAGGTCGGCGCTGCCCTGGTGCAGGCGGTCCGCGCCGGCGTCGAGGTCGCCCAGGCCGCCGACCAGCTTGGCGCTCCCGTTCTTGGCGGTGCCCAGGCCGTCGGCCAGTTTGCCGGCGCCGTCCTTGGCCTGCCCGATGCCGTCCTGGAGCCGCTCCGCGCCGTCGGCTGCCTCCTGGGTCTTGCCGTGCAGGGTCGAGAACGACACGAAGATCTTGTCCAGGAAGGTCCGCGACGCCTTGGCCGTGGCCGCCGCGCGCACCTCGGAGAAGACGGTCCGGGAGATCTGCCCGACGATGTAGTTGTTGGCGTCGTTGGTGCGCACCGTCAGGGCGCCGGTCTCCGGGTGCGCCCCGGAGCTGGACGCGATCCGTCGGCTGAAGTCCCGCGGAATGGACAGCGAGAGGTAGTACGTGCCGTCCTCGACGCCCCGGCCGGCCTCCTGGGAGTCGACCTGGTGCCAGTCGAAGGTGTGGCTGTCGCGCAGCCCGGCGACGATCCCGTCGCCCGCCGCGATGCGCTGTCCGCCGACGTCGGCCCCCTGGTCGTCGTTGACCAGCGCGACCGGGATCCGGTCCAACCGGCCGTAGGGGTCCCAGAAGGACCACAGGTACAGCGCGCCGTACAGGAGCGGCAGCAGCAGGAGCGCGGCCAGCGCGGCGCGCGGCAGCTTCCCCCGCCCGAACCGCTTCAGCTCAAGCGCGGCCAGCCTCGGCGAGCGCATCGGTCGTTCCCTCCTCGTCGTGCCCGCCGTCCCCGGGGGCGTCGGCAGCGTGCGGTGCGGGGCGGCCGGTGCGCACCAGCACCACGCCCGAGGGGTCCGCCGGCGGCTCGCTGCACACCGCGAGCACGGTGGTGCCGGCGGCGGCGAGGGCGCGCAACAGCGCCCAGGCCGCGGTGCGCTCCCGGTCGGACAGCTTCAGGTCGGTGTCGTCCACGGCCAGCAGCCCGGGACCGCCGATCAGCGCCAGCGCCACGGACAGCCGCAGCGCCTCCAGCCGCTCCAGGTCGCGCACCGCGGTGCGGTCGCCCTTGGGCAGCGTCGCCACGTCCAGTCCGGCGGCGGTCAGCGCGTCGTCCACCAGGGCGCGGGCCTGTGCCCGGCGCTCCCGCCGGGGTCGCAGCAGCGCACCGAGCGAGGCGCCGAACCGGCCCTGGAGCAGGGCGCGTTCCCGCAGGTGCTCGCCGACGGTCAGGGCCGGGTCGAGTTCGGCGACGCCCGGTACGTGGGCGAGGGCGGTGCGGGACCGGACCGCGGCCATGTGCCGGGGCAGCGGCAACCCGCCGACCTCTGCGGTGCCCGCCGCGGGCTTCATCCGCCCGGTGAGTGCCAGCAGCAGGCAGGTGCGGCCGGACCCCGACGGGCCCTGCACGGCGATCAGCGCGCCGGGTCCGGCGGTGATGTCGACGTCCCGGAACGCCCAACCGCGGGGGCCCTTGACCCCGAATCCCGCGGCCGTGACCGCCGCCCCGTGCGGGGTGCTGTCCACGATCCCTCCCTTGCACTGACTGGTCAGTTCAAAGTAGGGAGCCCGCCCCGCCCTCCGCAAGGGGTTCGCCGGAAATCCGCGAAAACCTGTTCCGGATCTGCCGATCCGCTGTCCGTTTTCCACTGGAACCGCAGGTCAGGTGCGATTGTCAGTGGTGTGCCGCACGATGGGCGCATACGGTCCGCATCGGCCCGCCGGCCCTCAACCAGCGGGCGACGACAGGAGGTTCGTCATGGCAGCTCGTCCCGTCGCGGGCAGCTCGGCTGCGTACGGTCCCCCGAGCGATGTCCACCCCGTCCTGCGCCGGGCGGCCGCGCCGCCCGCCGCCCTCGACCTGCTCACCAAGGCCCAGCTCGGCCTCGACGAGGCCGAGACCCTGGAATCCCCCAACGACCGGTTCGCCACCGCCCACCTGGCCGCCCTGCGTGCCGCGGCCGCGGTCCTCGCCGTGCGCGGCCGACCGGAGCCCACCGCACGCCGTCGGAAGACTATCCGCAGCGCCTGGGAGGTGCTGCCCGAGGTCGCTCCCGAACTCACCGAGTGGAGCGCCCTGTTCGCGGCCGGCGCCGACCGCCGGGCCAGGGCCGAGGCCGGCATAGCGGGCGCGGCCGGCCAGCGCGACGCCGACGACCTCCTGCGGGACGCCTGGATGTTCCTCCGCCTCGTGGAGCGGATGCTCCGGCTCCAACCGGTGCCGCCCCCGCAGCGGGCCGGCGGGACGCCCGACACCAGCTGGGGGCGGGCCGGCTGACGGGCCCGACCTGCGGCGGCGCGCGGGCCGGACGCGGCCCCCGCCCGTTTACGGAATAGGGTGGTGAACGACTGGACGTCCATGCCCCGCCGAGGAGCCACCCACCGTGTCTGACCCGCTGCGCCCGCGCGCCTCCCTTCGTACCGCCGTGGTCTGGGACGTCCTCAAGGACGCCCTGGAGCGCCGGGTCAAGGCCGCCGGGCGGGACGCCCTGGACGTCCTCGACACCGGCGGCGGCAGCGGCAACTTCGCCGTCCCGGTGGCCCGCCTCGGCCACCGCGTCACCGTCGTCGACCCCAGCCCCAACGCCCTCTTCGCCCTGGAGCGCCGGGCGGCCGAGGCCGGGGTCGCCGACCGCATCCGCGGGGTCCAGGGCGACGCCCACGGCCTGTTCCAGGTCATCGAGCGCGGTGGCTACGACGCGGTGCTCTGCCACGGCGTGCTGGAGTACGTGGACGACCCCGCCGAGGGCCTGCGCAACGCCGTCGGCGCGCTGCGCCCGGCCGGCACCCTCAGCCTGCTCGCCGCCGGGCTGGGCGGGGCGGTCCTCGCCCGCGCCCTGGCGGGCCACTTCACCGAGGCCCGCCGCGCCCTCACCGACCCCGCCGGCCGCTGGGGCGAGGGCGACCCGGTGCCCCGCCGGTTCACCGCCGACCAGCTCACCGACCTGGTCACCGCCACCGGCCTCCAGGTCGGCGCGGTGCACGGCGTACGGGTCTTCGCCGACCTGGTCCCCGGCGTCCTGGTCGACACCGAGCCCGGCGCGATGGACGCCCTGCTGAAGCTGGAGGCCGCCGCGGCCGAGCAGCCGGCGTTCCACTCCGTCGCCACCCAATTGCACGTCCTGGCCGAGCGCGACTGACCGCGCCGGGCGCGGCCGCGCCCCCGCCGGGACCGTGTACGGCGCCCGCGCGTCGCGCCCGCCGGGGTGCCGGCGGCCGCCGGCGGGGCCCGGCGACGCCCGCGGGGAGCGGGTGCGGTCGACCACAGGCCACCCGAACAGCCGCTTCGCCCCGTATGATCGGGGTACGACGCTCCGGCATGACGGGCTGGTGGGTGGGGAATGCAGCCAGCATCACCACCGCACCGCCGCGGCGGTGCGGACGGTGAATTGGCGTAGAGGGGCGGGTTTCACGGGGGCGAATCCCTGCCTATCCTGAAAGGGTCGCACCCGGTCGCCCCCCGCGACCGACGAGTAGGAGGACTCCGTGCCGCTCTCGGAGCACGAGCAGCGCATGCTCGAGCAAATGGAGCGAGCGCTGTACGCCGAAGATCCCAAGTTCGCGACAGCGCTTGAGGGAAGCGGGCTGCGTACGTACACCCGGCGACGGGTTTACCAAGCGGTCGCGGGCTTCCTGGTGGGTATCGGCCTGCTCATGGCCGGAATGGTCGCGCAGCAGATCTGGTGGGTCAGCGTCGTCGGCTTCCTCGTCATGCTCGGCTGTGCCGTGCTGGCCGTCACCGGCTGGCGCAAGGCCCCCAAGCCGGGTGAGCGCGGGACGGCCCCCAGCGGGCCGCAGGCGCGCCGCCAGGCGAGGTCGCGCCGTTCGATGATGGACCGCATCGAGGACCGCTGGCAGCGTCGCCGAGACGAGCAGCAGGGCCACTGACCGGCGCTCCCTGAGCCGACCGGAGGCGGATCCGCTCCGGCCCGGCGTTCCGGTTCGGATCCGGCCAATCTCGCGCGGTTCGCCCGTGCGACCCCTTCCGTGCTCTGGCCCCCGAGGTTTCGGGGGCCAGAGTTTTTTCCTCTCCGCCCTCGCCCTTTCCCGCTGCCTCCGGCTCCGCTTTCCCCTGCTGCCGGCTGCGTCCCCAAGGCGCCGCACGGGCGCTGTCCCCGTCTCCGCACCGCACCCGGGGCCCGTCAGCGCGCCCCGGGGCCCCGTGAGCGGGCCCGCGAGGTGTGCCGCGACGGGCCGGCCGGCGCTGATCTTCCGGGTATGCCGGGCACGCGTCCTCACGGGGGCGTCCGGACCGGTCCCGCCCCACGTGACCGGTCCCGCCCCACGTGCACGGAGCTGGCCTGCGGCAGAGGGCGGCGCGCTGGACTACGCCCGCTCGTCGCGCCGCCACCCCGCCGTTCGCAGGGCCCTCGCCGCGCGTCGGGCCGCGGTCGCCGGTCGACTGCTCCGGCAGCGCCGCCGCAGGGCCGACCAACGGGCCGCCCAGCACCAGCGCAGGCGGGCCGCCGAGCGCGGGGCGAGCCGGGCCCGGATCCGCAGCGCCCGCGGTGCGCCGTCCCGCAGGCCGGCTTGCACCAGCCGCACGTCCGCGGCGAGGCCGGCGGTGGGGACCGGCTGGGGGGCGTACAGGACCTGCTCGACCGCCGTGGCGACCCGCTGGGCGGCCGCCGCGGCGTCGGGGGGCAGTTCCCCGATGCGAACGATCCGGGCCGCCGCCGTGCGCGGCGTCAGCGACTCGTCCGGGAGGATGCCGAAGTCCCAGCCGGTGTCCAGCAGCTCCTGCCAGGCGGCGAGGGCGCTTGCCGCGGCGTCACCGCCCGGTGGGCCCGCCAACCGCCGGGTACGGGCCCGGGCCCGCCACACCAGCGGGACCGCGGGCAGCGCCACGATCAGCAGCGCGGCCAGCGCGAGG
>LIQL01000177.1 GCA_001418405.1 Streptomyces diastatochromogenes
GCCCGGTCCCACCGACCGGCCCCGGGGAGCGGCCCGCCCTTCGCCCACCTCCAGCTCCGGGAAGTCGCCACCGTGTCGCTCACGATCGGAATCGTCGGTCTGCCCAATGTCGGCAAGTCGACCCTGTTCAACGCCCTGACCAAGAACGACGTGCTGGCGGCCAACTACCCGTTCGCCACCATCGAGCCGAACGTCGGCGTGGTCGGCGTCCCCGACCCCCGCCTCGCCAAGCTCGCCGAGATCTTCGGCTCCGCGCGGGTGCTGCCCGCCACCGTCGACTTCGTCGACATCGCCGGCATCGTCCGGGGCGCCTCCGAGGGCGAGGGCCTGGGCAACAAGTTCCTCGCCAACATCCGCGAGTCGGACGCGATCTGCCAGGTCATCCGCGCCTTCAAGGACGAGAACGTCGTCCACGTCGACGGCAAGGTCTCGCCCAAGAACGACATCGAGACCATCAACACCGAGCTGATCCTCGCCGACCTCCAGACCATCGAGAAGGTCCTGCCCCGCCTCCAGAAGGAGTCGCGGATCAAGAAGGACGTCGCCCCGAAGGTCAAGGCCGTCGAGGAGGTCAAGGCCATCCTGGAGGAGGGCCGCACCCTCTTCGCCGCCGGCTTCGTCCAGGGCACCGAGAAGACCGAGCTGCTCCACGACCTCCACCTCCTCACCACCAAGCCCTTCCTCTACGTCTTCAACGTCGACGAGGAAGAGCTCACCGACGAGGACTTCAAGAACGAGCAGCGCGCCCTGGTCGCCCCGGCCGAGGCGATCTTCCTCAACGCCAAGCTGGAGGCCGACCTCGCCGAGCTGGACGACGCCGAAGCCCTGGAGCTCCTGCAGTCCGTCGGCCAGGAGGAGCCCGGCCTCGCCACCCTCGCCCACGTCGGCTTCGACACCCTCGGCCTGCAGACCTACCTGACCGCCGGCCCCAAGGAAACCCGGGCCTGGACGATCAAGAAGGGCGCCACCGCCCCCGAAGCCGCCGGCGTCATCCACACCGACTTCCAGAAGGGCTTCATCAAGGCCGAGGTCATCTCCTTCGCCGACCTGGTCGAGACGGGCTCGGTGGCCGACGCCCGCTCCGCCGGCAAGGCCCGCATGGAGGGCAAGGAGTACGTGATGCAGGACGGGGATGTGGTGGAGTTCCGCTTCAACGTGTAGTGCCTGATTTCTTGATCGGTTGAAGTGGCTGGTTAGGGCGAGAAACCCCAGGTCAGGGGCCAGATCTTCGGATCTGGCCCCTTCCTGTTTTCTCCTGCGGATTCACGCTGTTTCCGGGGCGTGTGCTGACTTGGTGCTGACCCTGCGGAGGGGGTCGGGGCGGTGGCGACCTGGGCTTTCGAGGGGAGCGAGGGTGCCGGGATGGCCCTGGCGAGGGGAGAAGGGGCGAAGCCCTCAGCGGCCCGCTCGCGGGCCCTCTTTATGCAAGAACGCGCATAGTCGCGAGAGTGCATAGACGGCCGTGCACGGCGTCCGTACCGTCGTTCTGGGCGGCTCCGGCAGGGGGCTGCGGACTTGGGGGTTCACGTGTCCGAGCGCACTGGATTGACCCGGCTGACGGGCGGAGACGACAAGAACGGCAACGGAAGCGGGGAGTGCGGACAGGGCGACTGTCCGAACGTGTACCGCACCGAGAAGGGGAGCATCGTCGTGCAGGGAGACCTGTTCGACGGCTTCACACCCCCGCAGGGGGAGGGCCTGGTGGAGATTCCGGAGAGCGTGTTGCGGGAGGCAGTCCGTGCTCTTGGCTGGTGAGAAGTGGCAGGCGAAGTTCAGCGAGTTCACGAGTGAGGCGTGGCGGCTGGAGACACGCCCCGTCTACCGCGTCCCACAGGAGGCGGACGAGTTCTCCCGGTTCCTCGCGGGGGAGCGGTTCCCCGGCCCGTACGAGGACGACTGGACGGCGCTGATCCGCAGGCACCGCGAGACCGGCGGGACGATCGGCCGCGTCCATGTGGTGACGCGTCCGCTCTCGGACTACCTGCGCTTCGAATTCGAGCGGTACTACCGCCACCAGGCCCCGGTCGGGGAGGACATCCGTATCCTCGACGTCACGGACCGGACGAACCCCCTGGCAGGTGTCGACGACTTCTGGATGTTCGACCGTTCCACCGTCGTCCTGATGAAGTACGCCGACGACGGGACGCAGATCGAGCGGGAACTGTACGAGGGCGACGCCGCCCCGTTCGTGGAGTACCAGCGCATCGCCCTCGCCGAGTCGGTTCCGTTCCTGGAGTACGTGACTGCGTGACGTTCGAGCCCGAGCAGCTCGGCCGGTCCGCCCAGGAACTCGCCGCCACGCTGCGGAAGCTGCGCAAGCAGGCCGGTCTCTCCGGGGACCGGCTTGCCGCGCGCTGCAACATGTCGCAGTCGAAGGTGAGCCGCATCGAGAACGGCAAGGTGCGACCCACGCTGGTGGACATAGAGCGCCTGCTCACTGCGCTGGAGGCCCCGCCGGCTCTGGTGGCCGAGGTATCGGCGCTGGCCCGTATCGCCGCGACCGAGTGGCAGGACGCCCGCTCGATGCGTCGCAAGGGCCTGGACAAGAAGCAACTCGAACTGGCCAGTCTGGAAGCGTCCTCGACCCACTTCCGGTTCTTCCTCCTCTCCATGCTCACGGCCCTGCTGTCGACCCCGGAGTACATCCGGGCCAGCCTGGAGCACATCCCCGGTGACCACAGTCGTGCGGTGGCGAAGAAGCTGGAGCGACAGGACGTCCTCTACGACCGCCGCAAGCAGTTCACGTTCCTCGTCACCGAACAAGCCGCGCGCTCCCCCTTTGTCCCTCCGGGCGCCATGGCAGTGCAGTTGGACCGGCTGGCGTCGCTCACACACCTGCCGAATCTGCGCCTTGGTGTGCTGCCCCTGGACATCCGGCTGCCGGGCTGCCCGCTGAACACGTTCACGGTCTACGACGAGCGCTTGGCGACCGTGGAGACGACGACAGGAGTCATGGTCTTCCGTGACCCGCGGGACATCCGGATGTACCTCGACGAGTTCGCCGGGTACGAGGAGCTGGCACGCTTCGGCGAGGACGCGCGGGACCGCCTTGCAGGCTGGGCCGCGGCCTTCCGAACCTGATCTTTAGTCCAGGACGTGACTGAACCTCGATGACTTCCCTGGCCGAGGGAAAGATGCCGTGGCATCGGAAAACCCAGGCGGGGAGGCGTGCGAGATGCGCGATACGTACGAAGCACAGACGACGATGTCCGAGGCGGTGGCGCTGTCCCTGCCGCTGGTACGTCCGGAGCCCGTCGCAGGCTGCCGGGACTGCCTCGGCTTGGCGGTACAGCGGGTGAATGCGGGGTCGGTCGGGGACTACTCCAAGGTCTCGGACATGAATGTGACCCTGCGGGCGCACCTGCGTGACGCGCACGGGGGCGAGTAATGACCCGCGCCGTGCTGCGGTACGTGACGCACCGGATCACCCAGCACCCGGACACCGACGTGACGTTCGAGGCCGAGTGTCTCCACTGCGAGTGGACGGCGCGCCCCTCGAAGGACGGGGCGGCCGTGGACATCGAGTGCATGGGACACACGGGACGCAGCGGACACAAGGGATTCCGGCGTCTGTGCACCTCGTTCGCGATGGTGGCCAGGATCGACAGCGACGAGAGGCCCGACTCATTGAGCGGCGAGGTCCGTCCGCACGAGGACACGGGTGGTGGGGTATGACCCCTCGAAGTTCGCTTCGTCGGCCGCCACGTCTTAGCAGCTCGGATTCCGCCACGGTTCCAGGGTCGACGAGGCCCTACCCTCGCGCCCCGCGAAGTCCCACATGCCTGCAGGTCAGCGGCGGCGCGAGCGTTCTGCAGCGCCTCCGCCGACACTGCACAAGAATGAGAGGAGTCAGGCTGCAGCTTCGCCAGGGTCTTCGTCCTCTTCCTCCGAGGAGCCACCCCGCTCGTAGCCCGACACGTCGATCTCGCGGCCGTCCTTGAGTCGCCTCTTGTGCGGGACGACGTTGTGCTTGTCGGGCGATTTCCGCTGCTCGGTCTCCTCCGTGGAGTCGGCGGCCGACTCGGCATCCTCCGCGTCTGCGGCGCCCTCAGCTTGCTTGGCGAACTCGGCTTCGTCTTCTGCCGTGCCGCGCGACGTGAGGACCCCGACCACGACAGCCATGCCTACAGTCGCCACGGCGGCTTTGGCGAAGCGGATCGTCCTGGGGTGCTTCTCGGCCCAGTCCTTTGCCTTCTCGCGGAAGGTGGTGGGCTCGCCGTCCTCGGGGGGCGTGGAGTCAGTCACGAGCACAGATCTACCGGACCTGTCCCGCGCCTGTCAGGCAATCACCGGACATCGCCCGCTCAGGTTCCGTGACGCTCGTACGTCTTCGAGTCTTCGCGAAGGTGCATCCTCTGGCCGCCGCAGCGGATTGCCCTCGTCGCTCTGTGGCCCGCCCGCCGGGCGACTCTGCTTGGCGTCGGCCGCGCGGTGCCTCTCTTACCGTAGAGGGCAGCTCTGCCGCCTTCTCTACTACGCTTCCCGCGTGGACTCGGCTGCCGCTTGCGTGGAACTCGCATCGACGGCTGGAAACGGCCGCGCGACGTGCGTCACGCCGCGGGCATCAGGGTTGGCGGCCCGCGTGACCGCCATGACATACCGGGAAGAAGAGCCTTGGCCCTCAAGAAGACAGACCTCTACAGCTCACTCTGGAAGAGCTGCGACGAGCTGCGCGGCGGGATGGACGCCGGCCAGTACAAGGACTACATCCTCACGCTGCTCTTCGTAAAGTACGTCTCTGATAAGGCCAAGGCCGACCCCGACAGTCTCATCGACGTACCGCCCGGTGGTTCCTTCGACGACATGGTCGCCGCCAAGGGCGACAAGGAGATCGGCGACCGCTTCAACAAGATCATCAGCCGACTCGCCGAGGCGAACGATCTGCGCAACGTCATCGACCTCGCCGACTTCAACGACGAGGAGAAGCTCGGCAAGGGCAAGGAGATCCAGGACCGGCTGTCCAAGCTGGTCACGATCTTCAGCGACCTTGACTTCCGAGGCTCCCGAGCCGAGGGCGACGATCTCCTCGGCGATGCCTACGAGTACCTCATGCGCCACTTCGCCACGGAGTCCGGCAAGAGCAAGGGCCAGTTCTACACGCCCGCCGAGGTATCCCGTGTGCTGGCCAAGGTGGTCGGCATCACCAAGGTCACCCGCCAGGACCAGACGGTCTACGACCCGACCTGTGGCTCCGGCTCACTCCTCCTGAAGGTCGCAGACGAGACCTCACGCGGCATCTCGATCTACGGCCAGGAGAAGGACAACGCCACCTGGGCACTGTCCAAGATGAACATGATCCTGCACGGGTACGCGGCGGAACATGTGATCCTCAAGGGCGACACCATCACCAGCCCTCAGTTCACCAGCGGGAACGTGCTCCAGACCTTCGACTTCGCGGTGGCCAACCCGCCGTTTTCGCTCAAATCCTGGAGCAACGGTCTTGAGCTGGAGTACGGCCGTTTTGAGTACGGTCGGCCGCCAGAGAAGAACGGCGACTACGCCTTCCTCCTGCACATCCTCAAGTCGCTCAAGAGCACGGGCAAGGCGGCGGTCATCCTCCCGCACGGAGTGCTCTTCCGTGGCAATGCCGAAGCCGACATCCGCCAGCGACTGCTGAAGCAGGGGGTCATCAAGGGCATCATCGGACTCCCCGCGAACCTCTTCTACGGGACCGGCATCCCCGCCTGCATCATCGTGCTCGACAAGGAGAACGCCGCCGGCCGCACCGGCGTCTTCATGATCGATGCGTCCAAGGGCTTCATCAAGGACGGCAACAAGAACCGCCTCCGCAGCCAGGACATCCACAAGATCGTCGACGTCTTCACGAAGCAGACCGAGATCGACCGCTACTCGCGCATGGTCCTGCTTTCGGAGATCGCCGACCCGAAGAACGACTACAACCTCAACATCCCCCGCTACATCGACTCCTCCGAACCCGAGGACATCCAGGACCTCCACGCACACCTGCACGGCGGCATCCCGGACCGCGATCTCGACGCCCTCAGCGGCTACTGGGACGCCTTTCCGCAGCTGCGCGGCCAGTTGTTCAAGCCGAACCGGCCTGGATACAGCGATCTGACCATCGACGTCGGCCTGGTGCAGCAGGCGATCCTTGATTCACCCGAGTTCCAGAAGTTCACCCAAGAGGCTCGGGAGATCATTGCTGAATGGTTCACCTCTCATCGAAATAAACTCGAAGAGATCAACGAAACAACTCGGCCCAATGACATTATCGCCGCCTTCGGTGACGACCTACTGGCACGTTTCAAACCAGTGCCTCTGCTGGATGAGTACGACGTCTACGAGCAGCTCATGACGTACTGGCACGACGTCATGCACGATGACGTCTTCATGGTCATGAACGACGGTTGGATCGAAGCCGCTAAGCCTCGAAAGATCGTGGCGGACAAGGACCGAAAGCTTTCCGAGACTCCCGATCTCGTGGTGGGTACGGGCCGCAGCGCCGAGAAGTACAAGATGGACCTACTCCCGCCGGATTTGATCGTGACGCGCTACTTCGCAAAGGAGCAGGCCGAAGTCGATGAGCTCGTGACGGCTGCGGAGGAGTCCAGCCGTGCTGTCGAGGAGTACGTCGAGGAGCACGCTGTTGAGGGCGGTCTCCTGGCGGAAGCGATGGACGAGGAAAAGATCAACAAAGCGCTCGCCTCGGCTCGGCTGAAAAAGGCACGGCATGAGGGTACGGACGCCGATGAAGTGGCAGCCCTGTCGCGTCTGATCGACCTGTACAACGCTGAGGCGGTAGCGAAGAAGGCAGCCAAAGAGGCGGAAGCTGCGCTCCACCTTGCCTCGCTGAAAAGGTACGGCGATCTCACAGAAAGGGATGTGCAGGCCCTTGTGCTGGATGCCAAGTGGTGCGCGACTATCACAGTGCGCGTGGCATCTGTGGCTGATTCGCTCACCCTCACCCTGGTCGAGCGCATTCGCGAGCTAGGCCGACGTTACACAGAGACGGCCAGTGCGATCGAGGCTGATCTATTGGCGATCTCCGCGCGTCTCGCGGATCACTTCGCCGTTCTGGGGGTGAGGTGATGGGCGGCCACGCCGGGCAGGGCGAGTTCACGACTCTGGGTGAGACTGTTACTCGTACCGGAGGTGTGATCCAGACAGGCCCCTTTGGAAGTCAACTCCATGCAAGTGACTACACATTGCTTGGAACCCCGCTGATCATGCCAATCAATCTGGGTGACAACGAGGTCATTGAGGCGGGAATTTCAAGGATCGGCGACAAGGATGTTCGGCGCCTACGGAGGCACGCTCTACGTGAAGGTGACATCGTGTTCAGTCGGCGAGGCGATGTCGGCCGCAGATCGATCATCCAGGAGGGCCAGGCGGGTTGGCTCTGCGGGACGGGCTGCCTCGCTGCCCGCTTCGGAGCCAGGCGCACTGAGGTCAACCCGGAGTATGTGGCCCACTATCTAGGCTCGCGGCCCGCCCAGGCATGGCTGCAGGACCATGCTGTCGGCGGAACGATGCCCAACCTGAACACAGCGATTCTGTCTGCCCTGCCCATTCGCCTCCCTGCCCGGCCCTACCAAGACGTCGTCGTCGCTATGCTTGAAGATGCACAAGCTGCTGTCGAGCACGTCAGGATTCTGATTGCCAAGAAGCAGGCGATCAAGCAGGGCCTCATGCAGCAGCTTCTCGCCGGAAGCACGCGCCTTCCCGGTTTCGCTGGGGCGTGGGGCGAAGTGCATCTGGGAGAGATCTCGGCACCCATCACGAAGGGCGCTACACCGACGACATATGGGTTCTCCTGGGAGTCCAGTGGCATCCCATTTCTTCGCAGTGAGTGCGTCTCTGAGCACGGCCTAGATATGAGGCGGTCGGTGTTCATCTCGCCTGCTGCCAATCACGCGTTGCGTCGGAGTCAGATTGCTGACGGAGATATTCTGATGACGATTACCGGCTACGTCGGCCGCGTTGTCCGTTTGGTGAATGTCGGCGAGGCGAACATCAATCAGCATATCGCAAGAGTGCGGATTGAGGACGGTCGATTCGACTCGGGATATGTTTATCACTACCTTTCCCAACGTTCCATGCGGGAGTACTACGAATCAATCGTAACTGGGCAGGCGTACCCGCAGATCAGTCTGGCGCAGGTCAGGAACACGAAGATTCCCGCTATTCCTTTCGATGAACAGCGGGCGATCACTGCGGCGCTAGACGACGCTGATGGCGAGATGGATCTACTACGCCAGCGACTCGCGAAGGCGCAGCATGTAAAGAAAGGCGTGATGCAGGAGCTGCTGACAGGCCGGACGCGCCTGCCAGCTCAGGGGGATGCTGAGGCATGAGTGACGTCGGGCAGGTCGAGCGTGAGACGCAGAAGCGTGTCATCCGGCTGTTCGAGAAGCGGCTGCGCTACCGCTATCTCGGGAACCGTGAGCGTCGTGCCGGAAACGCGAACATCGAGGTCGAGTTGCTGGAGGAGAACCTCCGCAAGCGGGGCTACGGCAACCTCCTCATCACCAGGGCGATCGACCAGCTGAAGAAGGCCGCCGCGCTCGGAGGTGGCCGAGACCTGTACGAGGCGAACCGCGATGTGTACGGCTTGCTGCGCTACGGGGTGAGCGTCAATCCGGGAGGCGATGAGAAGAATAAGACGGTCTGGCTCATCGACTGGAAGAAACCGCATGAGAACGACTTCGCCATCGCCGAGGAAGTCACGATCGCCGGACGGCAGACGAAGCGCCCCGACATCGTGCTCTACGTAAACGGCCTAGCACTGTCGACTCTGGAACTCAAGCGTTCCCATGTGGCCGTAAGCGAGGGAATTCGACAGACCATCGGAAATCAACGGCCTGATTTCATCCGGCCGTTCTTCTCGACGGTTCAGCTCGTGCTTGCCGGCAACGACGTCGAAGGGCTGCGCTACGGAGTCATCGACACACCTGAGAAGTACTGGCTGGAGTGGAAGGAGGAGGAAGAGGAGGAGGCTACTGCCGAGGGGCCGCTGGACGGCTCCCTGCTCCAGATCTGCGGCAAGCAGCGACTCTTGGAGTTGATCCATGACTTCACCGTCTTCGACTCCGGCATCCGCAAGGCGTGCCGTCACAACCAGTACTTCGGCGTGAAGAAGGCGCAGGAACGTATCGGTCGTCGTGAGGGCGGCATCATCTGGCACACCCAGGGGTCGGGTAAGTCGCTCACGATGGTGTGGCTGGCAAAGTGGATCCGGGAGAACCAGAAGGACTCACGCGTCCTCCTCATCACCGACCGCGAAGAGTTGGATGAGCAGATCGAAAAGGTCTTCAACGGCGTCAACGAGAAGATCTATCGCACCAAGACCGGCGCGGATCTCCTGGACACCCTGAACAAGTCCACCGAGTGGCTCATCTGCTCTCTTGTGCACAAGTTCCGCGGCTCGACGGGAAAAGGGGACGACGAGAAGGCGCAGGACAAGTTCATCGAGGAACTCAACGCCAGCATCCCGAAGGACTTCAAGGCCAAGGGCAACTTGTTCGTCTTCATCGACGAGGCCCACCGCACCCAGTCCGGCAAGATGCATGCCGCGATGAAGAGCCTGCTGCCCGGCGCGATGTTCATCGGCTTCACGGGAACGCCCCTGCTCAAGGCGGACAAGGCTACGAGCATGGAGACCTTCGGTACTTTCATCCACGAGTACAGGTTCGACGAGGCCATCAAGGACGGCGTCGTACTTGATCTCAGCTATGAGGCACGTGCGATCGACCAGCGGCTCACCTCTGCCGTGCACGTCGACAAGTGGTTCGCGGCCAAGACCAAGGGCATGACGGACCTCTCCAAGGCGGAGCTGAAGAAGCGTTGGGGGACGATGCAGAAGGTCGTGTCTTCTGAGCCCCGGGCAATGCAGATCGTCCAGGACATTCTGATGGACATGGAGACCAAGGACCGCCTGAAGGACGGCCGTGGAAACGCCATGCTGGTCGGTGAGAGCGTCTACCAGGCATGCAAGTTCTACGAGCTGTTCTCCAAAGCGGGATTCGACGGCAAGTGCGCCATTGTCACCAGCTACAAGCCGAGTCCTGGAGACATCTCCAAGGAGGACTCCGGTGCGGGCCACACGGAAAATCTCCGGAAGTACGAGATCTACCGGAAGATGTTGGCCGCCCACTTCAACGAACCTGAAGACGTGGCGATGACGAAGGTCAAGGAGTTCGAGAAGGAGGTGAAGCGGCAGTTCGTAGAGGAGCCCGGCCGTATGCGCCTCCTCATCGTCGTCGATAAACTCCTGACCGGCTTTGACGCGCCCAGCGCCACGTACCTCTACATCGACAAGAAGATGCGGGACCATGGGTTGTTCCAGGCCATCTGCCGCGTCAACCGACTCGACGGTGACGACAAGCAGTACGGCTACATCGTCGACTACCGCGACCTGTTCAACTCCCTCCAGGGCGCCATCACCGACTACACGTCTGAAATGTTCGACGGTTACGAGCGGCAGGACATCGAGGGCCTGCTGAGCAACCGTATCGACAAGGGGCGAAAGGAGCTGGACGAGGCGCTGGAAAAAATCCGCGCGCTGTGCGAGCCGGTCGCGCCGCCCCGGAACACGCTCCAATACCAGCAGTACTTCTGCGCCGCTGAGCAGGGCGACGCCGCACAGCTCAAGGCAAATGAACCCAAGCGCGTCAAGCTGTACAAGGCCGTCGCGGCGGTGACGCGAGCCTTCGCCAACCTGGCGAACGACATGGAGGAAGCCGAGTACTCGGCAGAGGAGATCGAGGACATCCGCAAGGAGGTCCGCCACTACGTCGACGTCCGGGCCGAAGTGAAGCTCGGCGCAGGCGAGGACGTCGACTTCAAGCAGTACGAGGCAGGTATGCGCTTCCTCCTGGACACCTATATCCAGGCAGACGCGTCCAGGTCCGTGTCCGACTTCGAGGACACCGGACTCATCCAGCTCATCGTCGAGCTGGGTGCCGGCGCCGTCGACAAACTACCGACTGGCATCAAGAGCAACCCCGATGCCGTTGCCGCGACCATCGCCAACAACATGCGCAAGGTGATCGTCGACGAGCGTGCGACGAACCCGAAGTACTTCGACGAGATGTCTCAGCTGCTCGACGCCATAATCGAGGAGCGCCGCAATGAGGCCATCGAGTACGAGGAGTACCTCGCCAAGCTGTTGGAGGCGGCGGCGGAACTCGGCGGGAAGAACGCGAGCGATGCCGAGCGGTACCCGAAGTGGGCGGACAACGGTGCACGTAGAGCGCTGTGTGACTTCTTCCCCGACGACGAGCAGCTTGCTGTTCATGTCGACTTTGCCGTGCTGCACCACAAGCCGCACGACTGGGTGGGGAGCCCGCTGAAGGAACGAAAGCTGCGCATCGCGGTCAAGCGTGCGCTGCCCGACGACTTCGACCGGCTCGACGAGCTCTTCGATCTGGTGAAAGCAAGGCATGAATACCACTAGCACCCGGATTACCGTCCTCGGCATCGATGTCCAGGTGGATTTCAAGGACATCAAGAACCTGCACATCGGTGTCTATCCGCCGGGGGGACGTGTCCGGGTGGCGGCACCCCAGCAGATGGAAGACGATCAGGTCCGGCTCGCCGTCATCGAACGGCTGCCATGGATCAGGAGACAACAGGACGAGCTGCGATCTGCTCGACGGCAGTCCGTACGGGAGATGGTCGGCGGGGAGTCGCACTACATCTGGGGCGTGAGGCGACGCCTGAAAGTCGTCGAACGCCCCGGACGCCCGCATGTGGAGATCGACGGAGACCGACTCGTCCTGTACGCGCTTCCAGACACCGATGAGCAACGCCGCCGAGACCTGCTCGACCAGTGGTACCGAGAGCAGCTCCGACGCGCTATCCCCCCGCTCATCGAGCAGTGGGAGGCGAAGCTGGGCGTCTCAGTGCCCTGGTGGGGCATCCGCCGGATGAAGACCAAATGGGGCTCGTGCAACCAGGAGTCCGGCCGCCTGTGGTTCAACTCTGAGCTGGCCAAGAAACACCCGAACTCCCTTGAATACGTCATCGTCCACGAGATGACCCACTTCCTCGAACGCGGGCATGGCCCGCGCTTCGCTCGGCTGATGGACAGCCTCCTGCCGGACTGGCGCAGTCGCCGCGACGATTTGGACGCGGCGCCGCTCGCTGACGAGCTATGGACGTGACATGCCGCTCTGGTGACCGAGCCGATCGTGGACGCACGTCCGGTGCCCGAAAATAGCGAGTGACGTTCATCAGGTATCCGAGTTAATGACAATGATGCGGGAAGCATTCTGCCTCCCTCCCCGTAGGCCCTAAGAGATGACGCTGACGTGAAAGGTGCGGACCTCATGGCGAAGCTTCGGTTGACCGTAGGGCGAGGGCACGTCGAGGAGCTTGCCCGGCTTCGTCATCCCGTGGGAGCCGTCGAGGAGCTGATCTGGAACTCACTCGACGCGGACGCCGAGAACGTCACCGTCGTACTTGAGCGCAACGACTTCGACGGAGTCGACCGAGTCGCCGTGATCGACGACGGCACTGGTATCGCGGCGGAGAAGTGCAGCGACTACTTCGAGCAGATCGGCACGTCCTGGAAGAAGCGCACGCAGGTCAGCGAGGTCAAGAAGCGCGTGCTGCACGGGAAGAACGGTCGGGGCCGAGTCCGGGCCTTCGCGCTCGGCAGCGAGGTGCGCTGGACCAGCGTGAGCGGAATGCAAGGGATCCGCCGTCGTGTGGTCATCGAGTCCGATCGCGGCTCCATGGACGAGTTCGACGTCAGTGATCCCGAGCCGACGACCGATGCAACGGGGACGGTCTTCGAGGCGTTCGGTGGCGAGGACCTCTAGAAGCTGACGGAGGACGCTGCCCGTACCGCACTCACCGCCGCCTTCGCGCTCCACCTGGAGGCGTACCCGGACATCTGCATCACCTACGACGGGACGCGTCTGGACCCGGCGTCGGAGCAGGTTCACGTCGACACGTACGAGGTGGCGGCCCCGTCGGGCAGTTCGCACCCTCCGGCCCAACTGAAGATCATTGAATGGTCGCGGCCGTACTCCCGGGCTTTGATCCTTTGCGACGGACGGGAGATGTCGTTGGCGCAGCTGAAGCCGGAGATCCAGGCTCCGGGCTTCCACTTCACGGCGTACCTCTCCTGGTCAGGGTTCGAGGACGATTCGGCGGGTGACCTGGCCTTCGCCGATTGGACGCCAGAGGGGCCCGCTGCCGAGGTCCTGTCAAAAGCTCGGGAGCGAATGCGTGAGCACTTTCGTTCCCGGGCCGACGAGCGGCGTCGTGAGCTCGTCGACTCGTGGCGGGCGGATGGCTTCTACCCGTACACAGGCGAGCCCGCCAACGATCAGGAGCGCGCGGAGCGCGAGACCTTCGACGCCGTGGCGACCGCCGTCGTCCGCCACCTGCCGGCGAGTAAGAGGGCGCAGAAGGTGTCCTTCGCGCTCCTGCGCTCCGTCCTGACCCACGAGCCGGGCGAGGTGCTGCGCATCGCCGAGGAGCTCTTCGCGCTCTCCAAGCAGGAGCAGACGGAGCTCAGCCGACTCCTTGACCGTACGCCGCTGTCTGCCCTGATCAAGGCGTCGACGGCAACAACCGGGCGTCTCGACTTCCTGTCGGCCCTGGAACACCTCGTCTTTGACCCCGTGGCCAAGGGGCGGGTCAGGGAGCGCACTGAACTGCACCGGATTCTGGAGAACGAGTGCTGGATCTTCGGTGAGGAGTACGGGCTGCACGTCAGCGACCGCAGTCTCAACGAGGTGCTGAGGCAGCACTGCCGTCTGCTCGACCGGGACGCGCCAGCTCCTGATCCTGTTCTGAGGGAGGACGGGAGTCGGGGGATCGTCGACCTGATGCTGTCCCGCGCTGCCCGGCAGCGGAAGGGCGAGCGTCACCACCTTGTGGTGGAGCTGAAGAGGTCGAGCGTCGTTCTCGGGATGGCAGAGCTTTCGCAGATCACCAGCTACGCGCAAGCCGTGATGAACGACGACAGGTTCCGGGACCCCAAAGTGACCTGGGACTTCTGGCTCGTCGGCAATGCGATGGACGAGGGTCTCCGCCAATTCGCCCACCAGCCGGATCGGATGCCCGGCTGCGCCGTCAACCAGCCCACTCATCGGATCTGGGTACGCACCTGGGGCGAGATCATCGAGGATGCTCAGGAGCGGCTCCGCTTCTACAGCGAGCAGCTTGAGTACCAGTCGTCGACCGAGCACGCCATGGACTATCTGATCAGGGAACACGCCGATACGGTCGTGGACTTGGTGAGCGACGGCACGGTACCCGTGGCGAGGTCGGAGAGCAGTGGATCGCTCGGATCTGCCATCGCCCCGTGAGAGGGCGCCTTGGGAGAGCGACGTTGTACGCGGCGGCGGTGAAGAGCAACGGCGGACGGGCAGGAGTGCAGAGCGAGAGCAAGGCGTGAGCCTGGCAAGTCGCCTTCCTGAAGAGCGGCCGACAGGCCGCCAACTCGTTGAACTGCTTCACGTACCTGCTCTTCGCCGCTGCGCAGGCTCACGGTCTCGCCGCTAGGCGTACTCGCGTACTTACGTAAGGCATCTTGCTGTTTCCGCGGCTCCCTGAAGGAGCCGCTGCTTTGTCCGAGGGACGTTGAGGCTTCGGGCCTTCGCCGTGCCCAGCGGCCTGCGTGCTGGTCGGCCGGTGGCCGCCAGAGTGCAGAGAGCCTGACGTACTTACGTAGGTACGCAAGTCATGTGTGGGGCGAGGGGTGCCGAGCGGAGCGAGGTGGGTGCTGATGACGAGGTCTCGATAAGGGGAGTCGTCATCATCAGCAGTTCACTACGCCACGGCCCACCCCTCCCCGCTGTGGACGACGAGCTTCGGGAGCTCCGCCCGGAGCGTGCTGACCGCCTTGCCGACGGTGGCGGCGTAACGGTGGGCGAGTCCGGCGATGGAGGTCTCTTCCGGCTGTTCCCTGAGGATCTGCTGGGCGAGAAGCTCCTGCCATGGAGCCGCTGACCGGATGCTCGGCTCGCGCCGGGGCTTCGTGTCCGCGCGCTCCCAGATCGGCACCTCGCTGGACTCGCCGGCTGGGCGCACGGAAACGTGCAGGTCCAAGTCCTCCGTGGCGCGATTGATGGCGGTGTGTATCCGGCGTCCGTGCTTACCGGAATTGCGCAGGGCCACCACGGCTCGGGCGCCGGCTGCGATCGCACGGCCTCCGATGGGGGACGAGGCGACGGTCATGCCCTCCGCTGTCCCCTTGGGGGTGTGGGTCACGAGCAGCGTGGGGATGCCCGCTTCGCTGATCGGCTTCAGGCTGCGCATGATGCGCTGCGCGGTGACGGGGGAGGAGATGTCCTCGCCGGGGGCCAGCGCGCCGATGATGTTGTCCAGGACGAACAGCCCGGGCTTCATGTCGATGAGGTCGTCCACGATGCTGGGCCAGTAGCCGGAATGCCCGGGGTCCTCGACGGGGAACACGGTGACCGAGTCGTCTGGTACGGCGCCGTGCAGGCGCTCCTTCAGTTCTTCCGGTGCGCCGTCGTCGGTGAGGCCGAACACGATGTGGTCAACCTTCCGAAGCACTGGCTGACCGAGGAACTCCTTCTCGCCGTTGATCAGCGCTATGCCCATGCCCGCGGCGAGCAGTGTCTTTCCGGCCTTCGGCTCACCGGACAGCACGGTCATGCGGGTCGTGAGGAGATCGCTGATGAGGAAGGCGTCCTCGTACGGGACACGTTCGATCTGGTGGAGCTGTCGCCCCTTGTTCTTGATGACGCCCATGTCGGGTGGTCGTCCTTCCAGGTTCGGCGCTCAGGCGCGCCGGTTTCCTCCCGCCGGGCGGCGGGATCATGTGACCTCCTTTCGGTCGGGACGGGTGGGCGGAAGCGCTGGTCAGGCCGAGACGGGGCACTCCCGGTCGATCCAGCGGTCGCCCTCGGACAGGCGGAAGCGCAGACTGCCGCCGACCTTCCGGGACGGGATGCCGAGCATCCGGTGGTTGTTGTAGATCCACGCGGGCTTCTTGCCCAGGTACTCGGCTACCTCGTCAACGGTCATCAGGCGGTTGTGGTGCAAGGGCGTGTCTCCTCCGGGTTGTCGACAGGCAGCATCCTGCGCATCCGATCCTGATATGTCAAAGCCGGATGTGTCACATCTGGAGTTGACCAAACCCCGTTGGGCTCGTACGTTTCCCGTATGGAGATCACACGCAGCCCTGGCGGCCCGCCGCCACGTGAGGGCATCGAGATCGAACGGCGGATCGGCTCGTGGAAGGTGACGATGTGGCGGCCTATCGGCTCTGTCGGCGGTGGCCCCCAGGAGATTCGGATCGAGCCGCATGAAGAGGGTGACCCGCAAGAGATCGCCCGTGGCCTCTCCAGCACGGTGCTCAGGCAGATCGACACCAGGTCGTTTGTGGAGACGCTCGACACCGCGCCGTCTTCGATCGGTGGCTCCGTGGACGAGGAGGCGGGACTTCTGCGCGAGTGGCTCGCCGATGCTCCCAGGGCGGTGTCAGACCGGTACCTGGCGATGCTCTCGGCCGTATACGTGCGCGTCGTGGAGATCGGCGAGCGTGCCCCGATCCAGGCGCTTGAGCAGATCACTAGCACCAAGCAGGCCACGCTCAAGGGGCATCTGCGCGCCGCCCGGCAGAGGGGCTTCCTGACCAAGGTCGAGGGCAAGGCGGGCGGGCAGTTGACGGAGAAGGCCGACGAGGTACTCAGGGGGATGAAGAGTGGCGCAGGTACTAAAGAAGTGTGACTGCCGGAACAAGACCCGGTGCGCGCACCTGTGGACAGTCCGGTACCGCGAGCCCGGTGGGCGGACGGGACGTCAGCGCGAGAAGTCGTTCTCCACGAAGCGGGAGGCCGAGAGCTTCGGCGTCAAGGCGGAGAACGACAAGCGGGCCGGGGTCTATATCGACCACCAGCTCGGGCAGATCTCCATGCGCAAGTGGGCGGAAGAGTGGCTCGCGCAACACCAGGTGAACGAGTCGACCCGACGGAACTACCAGGGCTTCATCTCGAACCACCTGGTTCCCGCGCTCGGTGCCCGCACCCTCGCCAGCGTCACCATCCCGGACGTGAAGAAGCTCCAGACCACCATGGTGAACGGCGGATTGGCGGCATCGACGGTCAACGACCGCATGAACATCTTGCGCGCCATGATGGCGACGGCCGTCAAGGAACGGCGCATATATGAGAGCCCGTGCGGCGGGGTGCCGCCGATCAAGACGGCGGGCGCGGCTGTCGACCCGGACGAGATACCGACGCTCGCGGAGGTGTACGCCATCGCCGCCGCCATGTCCGATCAGTACCGGCTCACGGTGTGGCTCCAAGCGGGTGCTGGGCTGCGTATCAGTGAGGCTCTCGGGCTGACCTCCGACTGCCAGCGTGAGGGCTTCCTGCGGCTGCGCCGACAGATCAGCGCCAAAGCGAACCAGGGTGACTGCGTGACCCGCTTCGTGCCGCTCAAGCACCGCACGCCGGACGAGTACCGGGACGTGCCCACGCCGACGTTCCTCGACCAGGAGATCGGCAACCACCTGAAGCGCTGGAGCACGGTCGAGGTGGATGGCGTAGAGGCGCTGTTCGCGCCGCGCGAGCGGGGCAAGGGGAAGATGCCCACGGCTTCGACGTACGGCTATCACTGGCGGAAGGCGTGCGTAGCGGCGGGCGTGGTCACCCCGGACAAGAAGCCGAAGTACACCCCGCACTCGCTGCGCCATTTCTTCGCCTCGACAGCGCTCGCGAACGGCGTCCCCATCCACGAAGTGAGCCGCTGGCTCGGTCACCGGAACATCAAGACCACCGTCGACACGTACGGGCACCTGGTGCCGGAAGCGTGGGACCGGTGCCGGGACGTGATGCAGCAGGCGCTTCGACCGTCGCAGTGGCGGCATGACGTGCTGACCCGACGGCACGGTGCTGACTTGGTGCTGACCCTGCGCCCCTCGAAGGGGCAGGAACCCTTGGGGACACTGGGAAGGAAGGGGTTCCATGAACATTCCGCTTCAACGTGTGACGGCCGCCGCCACATCGGCGTAGCAATCCGGCACATACGCAGGTCAATCGGGGTCGGTCTCTTCTGGGGCCGGCCCCGTTGTCGTGCCGGGGGCTGGACCGGTGCGGGATGTTCTGACGGTTTGTTCGTCAACCTGTCGTCATCCTGGGCGTCCGGACTGGCCTCCGGATTCTGGGTTGCTGGGGGAGAGGCGGGAGAAGTCGTTGCCCGCAGTGCGTGCAGGGCCGTGCCACTTCCTTGCCCGGCGTGCAGTGCGCGGTACGGATCGCAGCGATGGGGACGTTGTCTCGGACTGACGGATCGGTCTGTCCGGCGGTCATAGGCTGGCGGCTGTGGCGGACAGGACCAGGGGCAGGGGCAGGGTGAAGGAGAGCATGCGCGGCCTCACCGAGGCGGACCTCAAGGCGTTGGCCGGTGTCCGTTCCTTCGAGCGGGGGCGCGGGTACGTGGATGCGGTGTCCGGGGTCGAGGTCGGTGACGGCTGGATCGGCGCGAGCGTCCGCGGCACGGAGCGGTACGAGGTGGAGTTGGTCCTGGACGGGCCCGGCGGGCTGTCCGGCGAGTGCGACTGCCCGTACGGCCTTGAAGGCAACTTCTGCAAGCACCTGGTCGCCCTCGGCCTGACGGTGCTCGCCCGGCAGGAGAGCCTGCCGCGGCAGCGGAAGGCGGCGCGGGACCGGGCGAAGGACCTCGACGGGTGGCTGTCGGCCCGCTCCAAGGGCGAGTTGCTTGCTCTGGTGCGGGAACTGCTCGGCGAGGATCGGCAGTTGCGCCACCGTCTGGAACTGCGGGCCGCGAGCGCCCGCGGGGACCTGGCCGTGGTCCGGGCCCGCATCGGTGACCTGCTCGACATCGGCCCGTTCGCACAGTACGGGTACGTCGAGTACGCCGATGCCCGTGCGTACGCGGATCAGGCCGGGCAGGCGGTTTCGGCCATCGGCGCGCTCACCGGGTCCGGACGGGCGGCGGACGCGATCGTCCTGGCGCGGGAGGCGATGGGGCTGCTGGCACAGGCGGTGGAGTGCATCGACGACTCCGACGGATGGCTCGGCCAGGTGGGAGCCGGTCTCGTCGACGCCCACCTCGACGCGTGTCGTGCGGCGCGCCCGGACCCGGGAGAGCTCGCGCGTTGGCTTGTCGGCCATGCGCTCGGCGAGTTGGGCGACGGCCTCACCGACATCGATCCGCTCGACTACGAGGACGTTCTCGGTGCGGAGGGGACGGCTCTCCTGCGGCAGTTGGCGGTCGAGGCGTGGCAGGGCAACCGCCGCGGCTGGGCGGAGAAGTACCTGATGGAGCGCCTGGCCAAGGCGGGCGGCGACGTCGATGCGGTGATCGCCGTGCACGGGGCCGACCTCGCGCCGGACGGCCACACGCACCTGGTCATCGCCCGCGAGCTGGACACCGCCCGGCGCCCCGACGAAGCTCTGGGCTGGGCGGAACGCGGTATTCGGGAGGCTCGGGACCTCGCTGACGTCGACACCGCTCTGGTCGACTACCTCGGTGACCGCTACGCGCAAGCGGATCGGCTCGTGGACGCCGTCGCCCTGCGCCGCGACCACTTCGGTGCCCGCCGCACCCTGCTGACATACCAGCAGTTGCGTGCCGCCGCCCGGGCCGCGGACCGCTGGCCGGCCGAGCGCGAGGGTGCGCTGGTCCTGCTGAGGGCCGACGCGGGGCAGCGGAAACGGGGCGGATACGGCAGTCCGGTCCTGGTCGACGTCCTGCTCGACGACAAGGACGTCGACGCCGCCTGGCAGGCCGCCACCGAGGCCGGCGCCCATGACCGGCAGTGGCTCTCCCTGGCCGACCAGGCCCGTGCCACCCGCCCCGCCGACGCGCTCGGCGTCTACCTGCGCCTGGCGGAGCCGCTGACCCGGCGGACCGGCAACCACGTCTACGAGGAGCTCGTCAGCCTGCTGCTGAGCATCCGGGACTGCCACCGCCGCCTGGGCTCGCCGGAGGAGTTCACCGGGTACGTGACCGCCTTGCGCACCGCCCAGAAACGCAAGCGGAACCTGATGCGCCTGATGGACGACCACGGTCTGTGAGTCGGGCGATGAACGACGCCCCCCTCAACACCCCAACCGCCCCCCGCCGAGAATCTTGCATTCGTGGACGAAGGGGCCGTAGGAGCGGACCTCGAAGGCTTGTTGGGGGTGGGCGGAGAGGCCGTGGACGGTGAAGTCCTTGCCGTTGTTGGTGATGTCCTGGGTGTGTTCGCCGTTCGCGTCGACGTAGCGGGTCTCGAACGCCTTCCAGGAGCAGTCCTGGGTGCCGGAGGTGACCTGGACGCGGAGTCCTTCGGGGGCCGCGCCGTTGCCGAGGTCGATCTTCTTGTACTTGAAGAACGGCTCTCCGTAGTGCTGTTCCTCGTCCCCGGTGATGAGCGGGGTGGAGGGGGAGCGGGCCAGGTCGAAGAGCATGCCCTCGTAGCTGCCGCCCGCCTGTCCGCGTACCGAGATGACCGTGGCGGCCTTGGCGGGTGTGCAGGAGAGGCCCTTGATGCGCAGGTCCGTGATGACCAGGCTCGCCTTCCGGTCGCTGAGGAGGTCCATGAGCCACTCCTCCGAGTATCCGGGCGAGGCGACCTTCATGGCCGGGTGGTGGACGTCGGTGAACGAGACGGCCCGGGCGTGGTGTGCCGAGTAGAAGGGGGTGAGCGGGTCGCCCTTGGGCTGCATCGCGAGGAGGGTCTTCTTGTCCTGGGGGGAGAACGGCGCGTCGAAGATCCGGGCCTCGGGGTATTGGGTGTTGAGGCGCACGGACGCCGAGAACGCCGGGCCGGCGCGGTCGGCCTTGTCGTCGGCCTCGCTGGTGACCCGTGCGTCGTGCTCGGAGGTCAGCCAGTCGGCGCCCTTCGTCGCGACGAGCGCGACGAGTGCGGCCAGGACCGTCCAGGAGAGCCTGATGAGGACCTTGCGGTTCCGGCGACGGCGGTCGGGGTCCGCG
>LIQL01000178.1 GCA_001418405.1 Streptomyces diastatochromogenes
GCCGGTGCACCGGCCCGTGCGGGTGTCCCAGATGCGGAGGTTGGCGGCGGCGTCGCCGGTGACGAGGGTGCGCCCGTCGGCGCTGAACACCGCGGTGTAGACGGGGGCGGCGTGGCCGGGGAGCTGGTGCAGCGGTTCGCCGGTGGCGGTGTCCCAGAGGGTGACCAGGCCGTCGGCGTCTCCGGTGGCGACGACGGTCCCGGCGTCGTCGAGGGAGACCGGCCAGACGCCGCCGGGGTGGACGTCCAGACGGTGCAGCTGGCGTCCGGAGACCGGGTCCCACAGCCGTACGGTGCCGTCGGCGCCGCCGGTGGCCAGGATCCGGGAGCGGAACTTCACGGCGTAGACGCGGCCTTCGTGGCCGTGCAGGGTGCGCATCGCGCGGCCGGTGTCGGCGGCGCAGACCAGCACGCCGCCGTCTTCGCTGCCCACCGCGAGGAGTTCGCCCTCGGGGCTGTACGAGAGGGGTTCGGGCAGCCGGCTGGTGCGCATGTCGAAGCCGTAGGGGACGCCGACGGCGGCGGGGCGGAAGCCGACCTCGACGGGCATGCCGGGGGCGAGGGCCGCGGTGCGCAGTTCGGGGGCGGCGCGGACCCGGGCGTCGGTGAGCGGGTCGATGAGCGCGGCGCGGTGCCAGCGGCTGCGGGTCAGGCGGGCGCCGCGCAGGTCGGCGCGGGTGAGGCGGGCGCCGCGCAGGTCGGCACCGGACAGGTCGGCGCCGGACAGGTCGGCGTGGTCGAGGCGGGCGCCGTTGAGGCGGGCGTCGCGCAGCACGGCGCCGGAGAGGTTGGCGCCGATGAGGCGGGTGTCGGTGAGGTCGGCGCCGGTGAGGTCGACGCCGGAGAAGTCGCGGCCGGAGAGGTCCTCGCCGGAGAGCCGGGCGGCGCGCAGGTCGGCGCCGGCGGGGACGCGGAGCCGGTCGATGACGCGGACGGCGTTGGCGCGCGCCGCGTCGCTGACGCCGGGGCCGGGGGCGTTGAGGACGGTGCGGACCCAGGCGGTGCTCAGGTCGTGGTCGGCGAGGTCGCAGAAGAACTCGACGGCGAGGGCGCTCAGCGGGCGGGCGGCGAGCAGGGTGCTGTCGCCGTCGGCGAGGCGGTCGGCGGCCGCGCGGGCGATGAGCCATTCGACGACCGAGCCGTGGATGAACTGGAACAGGCCGTCGTCGGTGCGGATCAGCAGGCTTCCGGCGCCGACGGCCTGGGCGCTCTCCTGGGTGGTGAGGGTGGTGCCGGCGAGCCCGGCGAGGGCGGTGGCGACGGTGTCGGTCAGTTCGTCGAGGTGCAGACCGCCGCGGCCGGTCTCCCACAGGCGGCGGGCGAGGGCGGTGACGGCGGCCCACAGGTGGTCGAGGGTGAGGCCGGGGGCGGCGCCGGGGCCGCCCTGCCCGCGGCGCTCCTCATGGGCGAGCCAGGCGGTGAAGACGTCCTCGTAGAGCCGGGCGGGGCTCAGTGCGCGGCCGGCGCCGGCGACGGCGCGCAGCTGGTCGGGGTCGAGGTCGGCGACGAAGCTGAGCAGCCGGGGGTTGGCGCACAGGGCGAGCAGGTCGGGGATGTTGCCGAGGAGTGCGAAGCGTCGGTCGGCGGTCTCCTCGTCGCCGTAGCGGTTGACGAGGTAGGCGCGGATCTGTTCGGGGACGAAGCCCTCGACGGCGAGGATGCGGCGCTGCGGGAGCAGGCCGACGCGTTCGCCGAGGGCGGTGAGGATCTGGTCCTGCGACTTGAAGTGCTGGGTGCGGCTGCTGACCACGATCTTGGCGTTGTCGACGGCGGCGTTGAGGAGGACCTGGAGGTGGTCGGCGGCGCGGTCGTAGCTGACGCGGTTGACGAGTTCGTCGAAGCCGTCGAAGAGCAGCACGACGCGGCCCTGGCCGAGCATGTAGCGCAGGGCGCGCAGGTCGATGGTGTCGACGTCGTGGCCGGCGAGGTGGGCGGCGACGAGCCCTTCGAGGCTGTGCGCGCGGTCGAGGGTGTGCAGCGGGATGAGCAGGGGGGTGAGGTGCGGGAGGCGTTCGGGGATGCGGCGGGCGAGCTCGCGCAGGGCGAAGGTCTTGCCGTGTCCGAAGTCGCCGAGGAGCAGCAGGAAGCGGCCGTGGTCGGTCTCCAGGAGCTGGAGCATCGCCTCGACGAGGTGGTCGCGCTCGTCGGCGTCGGGGCGTTCGGCGTCGCGGTAGCGCTGCGGGAGGTAGAGGTCGGGGGCGTAGCGGTCGTCGTTGCTCAGCCGGGCGGTCTGGGCGGTGACGTAGCCGCGCAGGTCGAGCAGGCCCTGGAACTCCAGGAAGCTGCGGACGCGGACGCCGCGGCGCCCGGCGCGTTCGCGCAGGGACTGTTCGGGCGGCGGGCCGTCGTGGACCAGCTCGGCCTCGGAGCCGGTGTCGGTGGCGTGTGCCTGGGCGAGGAACCGGTCGAGTTCGGCGTCGGTGGGGGTGCCGGGGTGGACGGCGATGCGCTGCTGGCGGACGACGCCCTCGTCGCTCCAGGTGACCATGATCTGGGAGAGGTCGTCGGGGGCGCTGCGGGGGACGTCGCGGAGGCGGACGCCTTCCTGCCGGGCGCGGCAGACCTCCTTGACGCGTTCGGCGAGGGAGTCGGCGGGCTCGTCGGGCGTGCCGAAGATCCGTCCGGCGCCGTGCCAACTGACGGGGAAGACGGCAGGTTCGGTGCCGCCGTCACCGGTCCAGCGGGTGACGCCGTCGGCCGTGACGCGCAGCAGCTCGAACCCGGCGGGGGCGGCCGGACCGTACAGCGGCAGGCTGCCGTCGTGGAGCGGCAGGTGGTCGTGGGACGGCTCGCCGCCGGTGGTGCGGGGGCCGCCGCTGGGGCCGTGCAGGACGAAGTGGAGGCGGGGCGCGGCGAGGCGGGTGAAGGTGTCGACGTCGCGGAGCGTGCCGGGGCCGCCGGGGGCGTCCTGGGGGCGGCGGCGGCCGGTGAGCGGGTGGCGGAGCGCGCCGATGCGCAACCAGCCCTCCTCCTCGTAGCCGCGCAGCGCCTCGGCGAACCAGGCGGCCTGGTCGCGGCCGAGGAAGCCGTACTGGTCGTCGGGGCGGTGGCTGGCGGCGATGGAGGAGTTGAACCCGGCGACGACGGTGTGGAGTTCGGGCACCGGGAAGAGGGTCCAGGGCTGGTCGCTGTCGAAGACGGTGTCGAGGCCCTCGTAGAGGCCGCGGAAGAGGCGGGTGTAGTGGCGCCACTTGGGCCAGTACGGGGGCTGCGGCGGGATCTCGTCGGCCTCGCAGGTGTGGAAGTAGCCGCGGCAGGCGGCCTGGCTGACGTCTTGGTTCCCGGGGACGACCACGACGCGCTGCGGCGGCAGGCCGAGCTGCGAGCGCAGTCCGGTGAGGAAGCTGAGCGCCTGGTCGCACTCGCGGGGGCTGCCGGAGGCGGTGAGGTCGCCGGTGACGACGAGGAGGTCGGGCGCGGGGGCGCCGGCGTCCTTCAGCTCGACGAGGTCGCCGCGGATCTCCCGGCGCAGCGCTTCCGGTTCGCGGCCGCGGCCGAAGTCGGGGCCGGCGAGGTGCAGGACGGTCAGCGCGCCCTGGTCGCGGGCCGCGCCGGGGGCCTGCGGGTAGCGGGGCGCGCGGGCCGGGCGGCGGCGGCCGGACCGGGGGTGACGCCGGCGCGCCTGGGCCGCTGCGGGCGGGGCGCCTGACCGGCCGGGCGGCCGGTCGGCGCGGCCGGGCTACGGCACCAGGACGACCTTGCCCATCGTGCCGCGGGTTTCCAGGGCGCGGTGCGCGGCCGCCGCCTCGGCGAGGGGGAAGCGCTGCACGGTGGGGACGAGGCGGCCGGCGGCGGCCTCGGCCAGGGCGGCGGTCTCCAGGGTGCGGAGCGGATCGATGCCGCCGACCCGGGCCAGCATCGTCGGGCCGAGGACGGATTCCGAGGTGATGCCGCGCGCGGTGCGTTCGGGGTCCGTGAACTCCAGCGGACCGCCGGTGAGGGGGCCGCCGGAGGACCAGCCGAAGACCAGGTGGCGGCCGCCGCGGGCGAGGAGGTCCACCGCCGCGCGGCCCGGGGCGCCGCCGACCGAGTCGAAGACGACGGTGGCCCCGGCCGCACCGCGTTCGGCGAGGAACTCCCGGACGTGGTGCGGCCATTCGGCGACGGTGTAGTCGACGGCCAGGTCGGCGCCCAGTGCGCGGACGTGGGCCACCTTGGTCGGGCCGCCGGCCAGGCCGATGACCGTGGCGCCGACGTTGCGGGCGTACTGCACGAGCAGCGAGCCGATGCCGCCGGCGGCCGCGGGGACGATCGCGAGGTCGTCGGCGGTGAGGCCGGCGCAGAGCAGGATGCCCATGGTGGTGCGGCCGGTGCCGATCATGGCGACGGCCTGGGCCGGGTCCAGGCCGTC
>LIQL01000179.1 GCA_001418405.1 Streptomyces diastatochromogenes
GGCCCGCACCACCGCCACCCTGCCCGTGGGCTCGCCGGCCACGGTGCGCGCCTACGTGGCCGAGCTGTTCCGCCGGCACCGCCGGGACTTCACCGTCCTGATCACCGTCAACGCCGTCGCGGTGATCGCCTCGATGGTCGGGCCCTACCTCCTCGGCGGACTGGTCGAGGACCTCTCGGCGGGCCACGGCGGAAGCATCCAACTCGGCCGCACCCTGGCCCTGTTCGCCCTCGCCCTGGTCGTGCAGACGGTCTTCGTCCGCATGGTCCGGCTGCGCGGGGCGATGCTCGGCGAACGGATGCTGGCGGACCTTCGGGAGGACTTCCTGGTCAGGTCGGTGGCCCTGCCGCCCGGCGTCCTGGAGCGGGCCGGCACCGGCGACCTGCTGTCGAGGATCACCACCGACATCGACCGGCTCGCCGAGGCCATGCGGGAGGCCGTGCCGCAGCTCTCGATCGGCGTGGTCTGGGCCGGTCTGCTGATCGGCGGGCTCACCGTCACGGCACCGCCGCTCGCGCTGTCCGTGCTGCTCGCCCTGCCGGTGCTGCTGGTCGGCTGCCGCTGGTACTTCAAGCGCGCGCCGGCCGCCTACCGCTCCGAGGCCGCCGGCTACGCCGCGGTCTCCGCGGTCCTGACCGAGTCCGTGGACGCCGGCCGCACCATCGAGGCGCACCGCCTGGGCGCCCGCCGGATCACCCTGTCCGAGCACCGGATCCGCACCTGGACCCAGTGGGAGCGCTACACCCTCTTCCTGCGCTCGGTGCTCTTCCCGGTCATCAACGTCACGCACGTACTCGTGCTCGGCGCGGTCGTCGTGCTCGGCGGAGTGTTCGTGCTGCACGGCTGGCTCACCCCAGGACAGCTGACGACCGGCGCGCTGCTGGCCCAGATGCTCACCGAACCGGTCAACCTGGTCCTGCGCTGGTACGACGAGCTCCAGGTGGCCCAGGTGTCGCTCGCCCGGCTCGTCGGCGTGCGCGAGATCGAACCGGAGCCCGCCGACGCCTCGGTGGTGCCGGGCGGCCGGGACGTGCGCGCGCAGGACGTCAGCTTCGGCTACCGCGCCGGCGTCGACGTCCTGCGCCAGGTCTCGCTGAACGTCCGCCCCGGCAGCCGGGTGGCGCTGGTCGGCCCGTCCGGCGCCGGGAAGTCCACCCTGGGCCGGCTGCTGGCCGGCATCTACGGACCGCGGTCCGGCTCGGTCTCGCTCGGCGGCGCCGAACTCTCCGCGATGCCCGCCGAACGCGTCCGGGAGCACGTCGCCCTGGTCAACCAGGAGCACCACGTCTTCGTCGGCACACTGCGGGACAACCTGCTCCTGGCCCGTACGGACGCGGCCGACGCCGAACTCTGGGCGGCGCTGGGCGCGGTGGACGCGGACGACTGGGCCCGGGCCCTGCCCGACGGTCTGGACACCGAGGTCGGCTCCGGCGGCACGGCCCTGTCCCCGGCCCAGGCCCAACAGATCGCGCTGGCCCGGCTGGTGCTGGCCGATCCGCACACCCTGGTGCTGGACGAGGCGACGTCGCTCCTGGACCCGCGCGCCGCGCGCCACTTGGAACGGTCGCTGGGCAAGGTCCTGGACGGGCGGACGGTCGTCGCGATCGCCCACCGGCTGCACACCGCCCACGACGCCGACGTCATCGCGGTCGTCGAGGACGGCCGGATCAGCGAACTGGGCAGCCACCGGGAACTGGTCTCGGCCGGCGGCGCCTACGCGGCCCTGTGGCGGTCGTGGCACGGCTGAACCGCCACGGAACGCGCGGTGGCGCCCCGCTCTCGTCAGCGGCGCGCCACCGGTGGTCCTGGGGCGGACCGGGCGGCGGCCCGGTCCGCCCGCACGGATCAGATGTAGCCCAGCGCCCCCAGCGCCCCGATGCCGCCGAGCAGCATGAACGCCGGCATCAGCACCTTCAGCTCCACCCAGCTGCCGGCCCGGAACCGCATCGGCTTGGGCGTGCCCAGCGCGTACCAGCGTTTCCGGCCGATCGGGATGGGCCACAGTATCGGGCAGCCCGAGACGGTCAGGGCGTCGCCGATGTCGTGCACCAGCGCCCCCAGCATGATCGGCAGACCCAGCCAGAGGTACTCCTGCCCCGGCTCGCCGAAGAGCCAGTTCGCGCCGTTGCCCGGCTGGTCCATGGTCTGGGCCAGGATCCAGGCCGACGCGGCGCCGAGCAGCCACACCAGCACGTCGCTGGAGACCCGGGCCGCCCGCCACAGCAACCCCTCGATGGCGAGCACCATGTGCACGAAGAGGATGCCGAGCACCGCCCAGCGCCCGCCCTCCATCGCCAGCAGCGACATGCCGCCACCGACCAGCACCGCCCACAGCCAGGTGTGGGTCAGCGTCCGGTGCCCGCCCGAGCGGTGCGAGTCGCCGCGCATCTTGGTCGCCTTGTAGGCGGCGTGCGAGAGCGCGTCGACGACCTCGCACAGCCACCGCGACAGCGGCCCGAAGGCGCGCGAAATGGTGGCGGCCTTGTGGTCGAGGTCGGGTGCCAGCGCGGCCCCGGCGCAGATCAACGCACCGCTGACCAGCACCGGCCAGGGCATCGGAGAGCCGGCGCCGTAGGCCGCCGCCCCCACCCCCAGCCAGGCCGCGGCTCCCGACAGCGAGTGCGCCGGTCCCATCATGGTTGTTCCCCACCCCTTGTTCTGCGCGTCTGACGCCCGGTCGGCGACTCAGCGTAGCGTCAGATGATCTCCACGCGGGGAGCGGGTGGAGCGGGTGGCAGCGCCGCGGCCCGGCGCGGGACACGCCGGGAACGCTCCGCGCACGGCCGCTCGCCCCGTGCGCCCGGGCCGGCGCGCGAGGGCGCGGGCCGGGGCCCCGCGGTCCCCGTTGGTCTCCAGTTGATCTCCATCCGGAGCACCGGTTCTCGGATCCGGGCCGAAGGCAGGCAGTATGGGGGGCGTGACCCTCATCGATCAGCTGCCGAACAACGCCGACCCCGACGCCCTCTTCGAAGCCTTTTCGAGCTGGGCCGAACAGCAGGGCATCACGCTCTACCCTGCGCAGGAGGAGGCGCTGATCGAAGTGGTCTCGGGGGCGAACGTCGTCCTGTCCACCCCCACCGGCTCCGGCAAGAGCCTGGTGGCGGCCGGCGCGCACTTCACCGCGCTCGCCAACGACCAGGTCACCTTCTACACCGCGCCCATCAAGGCGCTGGTCTCGGAGAAGTTCTTCGACCTGTGCAAGCTGTTCGGCACCGAGAACGTCGGCATGCTCACCGGCGACGCGTCGGTCAACTCCGACGCCCCGGTGATCTGCTGCACCGCCGAGGTGCTCGCCTCCATCGCGCTGCGTGACGGCAGGCACGCCGACATCGGCCAGGTCGTGATGGACGAGTTCCACTTCTACGCCGAGCCGGACCGCGGCTGGGCCTGGCAGATCCCGCTGCTGGAGCTGCCGCAGGCACAGTTCGTCCTGATGTCGGCGACGCTCGGCGACATGTCGCGCTTCGAGGAGGACCTGACCCGGCGCACCGGGCGACCCACCTCGGTGGTGCGCTCCGCGACCCGGCCGGTGCCGCTGTCTTACGAGTACCGCACCACGGCGCTGACCGAGACGCTGACCGAGCTGCTGGAGACCCGCCAGTCGCCCGTCTACATCGTGCACTTCACCCAGGCCGCCGCCGTGGAGCGGGCGCAGGCGCTGATGAGCATCAACATGTGCACCCGCGCCGAGAAGGACGAGATCGCCAAGCTGATCGGGAACTTCCGGTTCACCACGAAGTTCGGGCGCAACCTCTCCCGGTACGTCCGGCACGGCATCGGCGTCCACCACGCCGGCATGCTGCCGAAGTACCGCCGGCTGGTGGAGAAGCTGGCCCAGGCGGGCCTGCTGAAGGTGATCTGCGGCACCGACACGCTCGGCGTGGGCGTCAACGTCCCCATCCGCACCGTGCTGTTCACGGCCCTCACGAAGTACGACGGGCAGCGGGTGCGGACGCTGCGGGCGCGGGAGTTCCACCAGATCGCGGGCCGCGCCGGGCGGGCCGGCTTCGACACCGCAGGCTTCGTGGTCGCACAGGCCCCGGAACACGTCGTGGAGAACGAGAAGGCGCTGGCGAAGGCCGGCGACGATCCGAAGAAGCGCCGCAAGGTGGTCCGCAAGAAGGCGCCGGAGGGCTTCGTCAACTGGGGCGAGAACACCTTCGAGAAGCTGATCGCCTCCGACCCCGAGCCGCTGACCTCCCGTTTCCGGGTGACGCACACCATGCTGCTGTCGGTGATCGCCCGGCCGGGCAACGCCTTCGAGGCGATGCGCCGGCTGCTGGAGGACAACCACGAGCCGCGCCGGAACCAGCTGCGGCACATCCGACGGGCCATCGCGATCTACCGCTCCCTCGTGGACGGCGGCATCGTCGAGCGGCTCCCGGAGCCGGACGCGGAGGGCCGGATCGTCCGGCTCACCGTCGACCTCCAACAGGACTTCGCGCTCAACCAGCCGCTGTCGACGTTCGCCCTGGCCGCGTTCGACCTGCTCGACCCCGAGTCGCCGTCGTACGCGCTGGACATGGTCTCGGTGGTGGAGTCGACGCTGGACGACCCCCGGCAGATCCTGGCCGCCCAGCAGAACAAGGCGCGCGGCGAGGCGGTCGCCCAGATGAAGGCCGACGGCGTCGAGTACGAAGACCGCATGGAACGGCTCATGGACGTCGAGTACCCCAAGCCGCTCGACGAGCTCCTGTCGCACGCCTACAACCTCTACCGCAAGAGCCACCCGTGGGTCGGCGACCACCCGCTGTCGCCGAAGTCGGTCATCCGCGACATGTACGAACGGGCCATGACCTTCACGGAGTTCACCTCCTTCTACGAGCTGGCCCGCACCGAGGGCATCGTGCTGCGCTACCTGGCCAGCGCGTACAAGGCACTGGACCACACCGTGCCGGACGACCTGAAGTCGGAGGACTTCCAGGACATCGTCGCCTGGCTCGGCGAGATGGTCCGCCAGGTCGACTCCAGTCTGCTGGACGAGTGGGAGCAGTTGGCCAACCCCGCGGAGGAGACCGCGGAGGAGGCGGCCGAACGCGCCGACCAGGTGCGGCCGGTCACCGCCAACGCACGGGCCTTCCGGGTGCTGGTCCGCAACGCGATGTTCCGTCGGGTGGAGCTGGCGGCCCTGGACAACGTCGAGGAACTCGGCGAACTGGACGCCGACTCCGGCTGGGACGCCGATGCCTGGGGAGACGCGATGGACGCGTACTGGGACGAGTACGACGAGCTGGGCACCGGCCCGGACGCGCGCGGTCCGAAGCTCCTCCAGATCGAGGAGGACACCGCACACGGGCTGTGGAAGGTGCGGCAGACTTTCGCCGACCCGAACGGCGACCACGACTGGGGCATCTCGGCCGAGGTGGACCTGGCCGCCTCCGACGAGGAGGGGCGCGCGGTGGTCCGGGTCACCGATGTGGGACAGCTGTGAGGCGGCGGCGTCGACCGAGGCCGCCGGAGGAGACGACGGAGGGCCACCGGTCATGACGAATCCGGCCGAGAAGCTGGTCGATCTGCTGGACCTGGAACAGATCGAGGTGAACATCTTCCGCGGCCGGAGCCCGCAGGAGAGCCTGCAGCGGGTCTTCGGCGGGCAGGTCGCCGGCCAGGCGCTGGTGGCCGCCGGCCGGACCACGGAAGGGGACCGGCCGGTCCACTCGCTGCACGCGTACTTCCTCCGGCCGGGCCGGCCGGGGGTGCCGATCGTGTACCAGGTCGAGCGGGTCCGCGACGGGCGGTCCTTCACCACCCGTCGCGTCGTCGCCGTCCAACAGGGCCGCACGATCTTCAATCTGACCGCCTCCTTCCACAAGCCGGAACCCGGCTTCGACCACCAACTGCCGATGCGCCGGGCCGTGCCCGACCCGGAAGAACTGCCGAACGTCGCGGAAGAGGTCCGCACGCACCTGGGCGGTCTGCCCGAGGCGCTGGAGCGGATGGCCCGCCGGCAGCCGTTCGACATCCGCTACGTCGACCGGCTGCGCTGGACGCCGGAGGAGATCGAGGGCGCGGATGCCCGCAGCGCCGTCTGGATGCGCGCCGTCGGACCGCTCGGCGACGATCCGCTGGTGCACACCTGCGCGTTGACCTACGCCAGCGACATGACGCTGTTGGACGCCGTCCGCATCCCGATCGAACCCCTGTGGGGCCCGCGTGGCTTCGACATGGCCTCCCTCGATCACGCGATGTGGTTCCACCGCCCCTTCCGGGCGGACGAGTGGTTCCTCTACGACCAGGAGTCCCCCGTCGCCACCGGCGGCCGGGGCCTGGCCCGCGGCCGCATCTACGACCGCGCCGGGCGCCTGTTGGTCTCGGTCGTACAGGAGGGCCTGCTGCGCCCCTACGGCCCGCGCCACATGGACGGTTCCGGAGAAGCGACCGCTCCGGAGACGACCTCGTAGCAGGCCGACCCGGCTCGGCCGCCGGCCGCGGGCGCCCACCCGGTCATCCCGGCGGCCCCCCAGGAACCGGCTCCGCCGCCATGCTGGCCGGCGGGTCCTGAGGCGCTCCCCGGCAAGCACCGGGACGAGCCGACGACGAGGCCCGGCACGCACACCGTGCCTGGCACTGCGTATCTGCCCTGAGGACCGCCGCAGGCACCAATGGACCAACACATCGAGTGCGCCCTCGCCGCCGCTGCAATCGTGAAGGTGCAAGGTCTCTCCCAAGAGCAAGAGGAGCACATCATGCGGATGCGCATCGTCATCGCTGCCGTCGCCCTGGCTGCCGCCGCGGTACTGGCCGGCGCCGCCACGGCCAGCGCGGACGACACCGACTCCCCCTTCAGCAACGCCGACTTCAGCGTCGGGAACGTCTACAGCAACTGACCGTCAGCAGACGACGTCGCCTGACGGCGCGCGACGTGGGCGCCGGTCCTACGCCGCGCGCCGCTGGGTGTCCGCCTCCGCTTTCCCGCCGGAGGCCACCGGCCGGCCGATCACCCCGCGCATGCCCGCCGGCTCCCGGCCGAACACCGCCGGCAGCCGAACGAGGCTCCGGCACACCTCCGACCCGTGCCACCCGGGGACCGGCTCCCCCTTCTCCGGACGGGCACGGAGAACGACCACCGCACCGCTCTCCGGAACCGACCGCCCCGAGGCCCCCTTCCGCGCGCACGGCGACGGACAGGGGCGTGCCCGGCGGCCGCGTCACCCCCCGTACGCTCGCCTCATGGACTTCACCCTCACCCCGGCGGAGGAGACCGTCGTCCGCCACGTCGCCCGCCGCGTCAGAGCCGGTATGCCGGCCACGGATGACGAGGTGGCGGATGCGTTGGGCGACGAGGCCCGACCGTTGCTGCAATCCCTGCTGGACAAGGGCTGGCTCGTCGTCGGCGAGGACCGGGCCCTGGTCCTGTCGACGATCGCGCGCGCCGTGCTGTCGGACCACGGGAGCACCGGAGAAACCTGAGGGTGAAGGCGGCTAAGCCTGCCGGGAGAGGCTGCGCGGCCGAGGCAGCCAGGAGGGGCTGTTCCGCAGGTCGGAAGGGCGGTCGGCCCGCCCGGCGGGCGCCGGGCGGACCCGCCCTGGATCCTCACGGCGGGCGGTTTCCAGAGCGCGGGAGAGATTGACGCGGTACCACAGGACCTCGTCGAACTCCTCTGCCGCCAGGACCCGTTCGTAGGACTCGTGGGCCGCGGGCGTCGCCGTGGTCACGGAGGCGAGCGTCGGCCGGAGGCGGCGCAGCAGGGCACGCTCCAGCGGGTCCTCGGCGACCGAGGCCCGTTCCTCTGGCGGGAGGACGGCGGCGATCACCGCGGCCGCTTCCCAGGGATCGTCGGTCCGCCCCAACAGCTGGGCGACCCGGCGGCTGCGCCACTGGCGGCCCCGCCAGTCCTGCCCGTTGGTGAGCATCACCCGCATCGCGGCGGGGGTGTTGCCCTGCAACAGCTCCGGCTCGCGGTCGGCGAAGTCGGAGATCTCCGAGGCGAGGTAGAGCCAGACCACCGCGCCGAAGCGGTTCACATAGAAGCGGACGGGGCTCACGCAGCCGGCGCGGGTGAGCCGTAGGGCCCGGCCGGGGCCGATACCCAGCAGGGCGGCCGCCTCATTGGTGGTGACGGTGCGGAGTCGGGCGCGGAGCGCCTCGGGGAAGTCCGGTTCGGACCGGAGCCGGACGATCTCCTCCGCCGGCACCCGGAGCCGGCCGGGCGGTCCGCCGCTTCCCGGCCGACCCGCGGTCCCGGCCCGGACCGTCCGGACCTCCCCGAGCTGGGTGGCGAGTTCGCACTCGCCGGTCCGCAGCTCCAGCTCCTGCGCGGCGCGCGCCGTCGAGAGCGTCTGCCGTCCGTCGCGCATCACTGTCATCGTCATGGTGCTTCCCCCTGCGACTCGATCGTCGTCGATCACTGACGGTTACGACGATAGCCGCGGGGGGTGACCGCGCGTCAAAGCTGCTGTCGGGCCTGTGGATAACTCTCCGGCCGGCGGGCCGCGACGCCCAGGTGCTCGCCGACGCGGTTGACCAACAGCGTCATCTCGTACGCGATCTGGCCCATGTCGGAGTCGGCGCCGGCGAGCACGCACAGGCAGCTGCCGTCCCCCGCCGCCGTCACGAACAGCATCCCGTCGTCGAACTCCACCATGGTCTGGCGCACCCGCCCGACGCCGAAGTGGAGGCCCGACCCCTTCGCGAGGCTGTGCAGCCCGGAGGCGACCGCCGCGAGGTGTTCGGCGTCCTCCCGCTCCAGCGCCTGGCTCGCGCCGGTCACCAGCCCGTCGTTGGACAGCACCAAGGCGTGCCGCACCTGCTCCACCCGCTTGGTCAGGTCGTCCAGCAGCCAGTCGAGTCCGCTGCTCAGTGCCATGCCCGTTCCTCCCCGTATCCCCGTCCGCAGTGTGGCCGGACGGTAGTTCGCAGCCTGTTGGCGAGCCGCCGTGCCAGCCTGTCCCACCTCCGCCGTCTCGGCAAGCGGCTCCGCACCCCGGCGTGCCACCCGCCTCCGGTTCGTGCCGGCGGCGAGGATGGCGGCATGGCACACACAATGACGAAGGACGAGCGGCTCGCGTTCCTCTCCGCGGGTACGCGAACCGGAAAATTGTCGACCGTGCGGGCCGACGGCAGTCCGCACGTCGCCCCGGTGTGGTTCCTCATGGACGGCGACGACCTGGTGTTCAACACCGGCAGGGACACCGTCAAGGGCCGCAATCTCGCCCGTGACGGCAGGGTGGCACTGTGCGTGGACGACGAACGGCCGCCGTTCTCGTTCGTCGTCGTGCAAGGCACGGCGGCGCTGAGCGGGGAGTTGTCCGACGTCCGGCACTGGGCGACCCGGATCGCGGCCCGCTACATGGGCGAGGACCGTGCCGAGGAGTACGGCGCCCGCAACGGCGTGCCCGGGGAGCTACTGGTGCGGGTCCGGATCGACCGGGCCGTCGCGGTCGCCGCGCTCGCGGACTGAGCGGCGGGCACCACCGGTGCGCCGGTCGCGTGCCGCGCCGTCCGCTCCCCCGCCCCGGCCCGTCAGCCCACCGGCCCCAGTTGCCGGGTGGTGTGCCTCCGCCCGGCGTGCTCGACCAGCCGGACCAGCACCTCCTTGCCCGAGTCGCGGTCCCGGGCGTCACAGAGCACGACGGGCGTGCCGCGGTCCAGGTCCAGGGCGCGGGAGACCTCGTCGGCCCCGTAGGACCCGGCCCCGGGGAAGCAGTTGACCGCCACCACGAACGGCAGGGCGCGGCGCTCGAAGTAGTCGATGGCCGGAAAGCAGTCCGGCAGCCGTCGGGTATCGGCCAGCACCACGGCCCCCAGAGCGCCGTCCGAGAGGTCGTCCCACAGGAACCAGAAGCGGTCCTGTCCCGGGGTGCCGAAGAGGTAGAGGGAGAGGCCCTGCCTGATGGTGATGCGACCGAAGTCCATCGCCACCGTGGTGGTGGTCTTGTCCGCCACCGCCTCGGTGTCGTCGACCGCGTGGCCCACCTCGCTGAGGCGCTCCTCGGTGCGCAGCGGACGGATCTCGCTGACGGCGCCGACCAGGGTCGTCTTGCCGACCCCGAAACCGCCCGCGACTAAGATCTTCAGGGCCACATCGGGGGCGGGGCGGAGAACTATGTCCTCCGGGGTCCCTTGTACGGCGTTCATCGGCCGTCTCCTCCAGGGTGCGAGGTCCCGCGCGGCGCGGGTGTGCGGATCCAGGGCACAACGATGGGGCCGGCGGCGGCACCGGGTGCCGTCCGGAAATCCATGGCGAGGACCGTACCCTCCGCTGATCGGGATTTCCTCGAATTCGACAAAGCCGCCACGGGATCGGCGATCGGGGTGCTTTCCGGCCGGTGGCGCGCCCGTGCCCTGCTGCCGCATCCGGTGCCGTCCGGCCGTCCGGTGCGCCAGCTCCCGCTTCCCCGTACGGGCCTGCCCCGCGCCCGCCGGCCATGGGGGATCATGTGCCCATGACGCAGCAGCAGGCACCGCGGTCGCCGGAGCGGCCCGCCGCGTCCGTGGCGGCGCGGCCGTCGGCCGCCACCGTCGAACGCAACGGCCTCGATCCGGTGCCGGACGCCGAGCGGCACGGCACGCCCCGCTCCCTGTTCTGGCCGTGGGCCGCCTCCGGGCTGTCGCTGCTGTCCGTCGCCTACGGGATCTACGTCATGGGGATCGGCCTCAATGCCTGGCAGGCGGTGGTCACCGGGACCGTCGGCTACGTGCTGTCGTTCGTCCTGGTCGGCCTGGTCTCGGTGGCCGGGACACGGACCGGGGCGCCCACGATGGCCATCGGGCGGACCGTGTTCGGGCGGCAGGGCAACAAGCTTCCCACGCTGTTCAGTTACGTCTCCAACGTCGGTTGGGAGACCGTGCTGGTGGCGCTCTCCTCCCTGGGCGGTGCGGTGATCCTGGCGCGCGTCTCGCCGGCGGCCTTCGCCCGGGCCGACGGGCGGACGCCGACCACCGGGGCACAGGCGCTGTGCTTCGCGGTGACCGCCGTCGCGGTGGTGGTCGTGGGCGTCTACGGCCACGCGTTGATCATGAGGGTGCAGAAGTACCTGACCGCCGCCATCACCGTGATGACCGCGGCCTACCTGGTGTTGATGGCCGGCCGGATCCACCCGTCCGCCCTGTGGGCGGGCCGGCCGGGCGGCCTGGGCACGGCCGTCGGGGGCGTGGTCTTCGCGATGACCCTCCTGGGGCTCGGGTGGGTCAACTGCGGTGCGGACTACAGCCGTTACCTGCCCCGCGGCAGCAGTGGTCGGGCGATCACCGGCTGGACGACGCTGGGCGGGGTGCTCGCCCCGGTGGTGCTGCTGGTCTTCGGGGTCATGCTGAACGCCGGCGACCCGGAGCTGGCCGCGGCGGCCGCCGCCGACCCCGTGGGCGCGCTCGCGGCGGCGCTGCCGACCTGGTTCCTGGTGCCGTACCTGCTCACCGCCATCGGGGGGTTCGCGTCCGGGGCGATCATGGACATCTACAGCTCGGGGATGTCGCTGCTGGCCCTGGGCGTGCCGGTCCGCCGGCACCTCGCGGTGCTGGTGGACGGGGTGTTGATGGCCGTCGGCGGCTGGTACGTGCTGTTCGTCTCGCCGAGTTTCTTCGCCACGTTCCAGGCGTTCCTGTCCGTCGTCGGGGTGGCGATGGCCGCCTGGACGGCGGTGTTCCTGGTGGAGCGGTGGCGGACGGGCCGCCCTGGTGCCGGGCCGGCCGCCGCGCCCGGCGTCAGGTGGCCCGCGGTGCTCTCGCTCGCCGTCGCCACCGTCGTCGGACTCGGCCTGGTGACCTCCGCCGACCCGCACCTCGCCCGGGCCGTGGGCTTCCTGCTCACCGATGCCGCCGCTCATGGCACGCTCGGCGCCATGAACCTCGGGGTGGTGGCCGCCCTGCTCGTCGCGGGCGCCCTGTACGCCGTCACCGCCCCGCTGGCCCGTCCCACCGCACCCGAAGGAGACCGATGACCGGCCCCCAGACCAGCCGTCCGCACGACGTCCGCGCGTTCTTCGGCGCCCGTGCCGCCGGCTGGGACGCCAAGTTCCCCGACGACGGGCCCGCTTACGCCGGCGGCGTGGCCGCCCTGGGGCTGCAGGAGGGCCAGCGGGTGCTGGACGCCGGCTGCGGCACCGGACGCGCCCTGACGGCGCTCAGAACGGCCGTGGGGCCCGGCGGGACGGTGCTGGGCGCCGACCTCACCCCGGAGATGCTGGCGGCCGCCGTGCGGGCCGGGCGCGACGCCTGCGCGGGCCTGTTGCTCGCCGACGTGACCCGGCTGCCGCTCCCGTCCGTCGCGCTGGACGCCGTGTTCGCCGCCGGGTTGGTCTCGCATCTCGCCGACTCCGCGGCCGGACTGGCCGAACTGGCCAGGGTGGTCCGCCCTGGTGGCCGGCTCGCGCTCTTCCACCCTGTAGGGCGGGCGGCCCTCGCGGCGCGCAAGGGGCATCCGCTCACCCCCGACGACCTGCGGGCCGAGCCCAACCTGCGTCCCCTCCTGGCCGAGAGCGGCTGGGACCTCGTGCAGTACGTCGACGAGGACGACCGCTATCTGGCGTTGGCGGTCCGCCAGGGGTGAGGGGCCGGCGCACCCGGTGCCCCGGTGCCCCGGTGGCAACGTCGGCGGGCCGCCCCGCCTCAGGACGCCGCCGGGTCCCCCTGGGCGGGCGCGTCGCCGTCCGACGGGTGGACGGGGCAGCCACCTCCCCGCCGGGACGCGGGGAAGGTCCCGAGCTCGGCGACCCGGTAGCCGTTCGGGTAGCACTTGATCTCCGGGTTCTGCCGGGCGAAGTGGGGGGCGCGGCGCGGCGGGAGCAGCCGCACGGCCTTGGCGCGCAGTTTCAGGGCCGTGTGCACCGCCGTCCGCACGGCGGGCCGGGGCCGGTCGTAGCGGAAGGCGGCCAGCAGCGCGTCGTCCAGGAGGGCCAGGCTCGCGCCGCGCACCACCGGGGCGAGCGGGCCGTACCAACCGGCCATCAGGTCCAGGGAGGCGTCGGCCACCCGGCGGGCACCGGGGTCCCAGGCGAAGTGCTCCGCCTCGTAGGCGTCGAGGCAGTCGGTGAACTCCTGGTGGGTCTGCGGGATGTCGCCGATGCCCATGTGGCGGCCGAGAGTGCGGTAGTACGCGGCGATGGCGCGCTTCTCGTGCTCGCTCAGCCGCCGCCAGCCGTACCGTTCGATCCAGCGGATCGGCACCACCACGAAGGTGCACAGGACGTAGCGCATGTCGTCGTTGCTGATGTCGTAGCTGCGGTGCATCTGGTTGATGCGGCGGATCGCGGTCCGCCCGTCGGTGGCGTCGAAGCCGTGTTCCACCACGGTGTCCAGGAGCAGGGCGGTGTCGTCGTAGCGCTTCTGCGCGCGGTCCGTCAGCTCGGCGGTCTCGGCGAGCAGCCGCCCGATGCTCGGTACCGCGTAGGTGCGGTAGAGCGCGAGTTCCAGTGCGCGGGTGACGTCCCAGGGGAATTCGTGTGCGGCGGTGATCTGGTAGATCCGCGCGAAGTCGCGCTCCGGATCGAGCCGTCGGATCTCCGTCAACCAGTCGTAGCGCCGCACCTGTTGTCCGTCCCTTCGCTCCGCCGAAGTTCCCACACTACGGGCTGCGGGCACACTCCTACGACGGTGAAGGACGAGGGCCGGGGGGCCAGATGACCGGATTCATGCGCGACTTGGCCGGGGTGCTGCACCCCGGCAGACGCACCGACGACAGACCTGCCGGCGGCCGGCGTCGGACGGTGTTCCACCGCGGCGCGCGGCCGGCGCCGCCGCGTCCGCACAACCTCTTCGAGGCGGCGGCGTGCTACGTGGCGGCGGACGTCGAGGACGACGAGGAGCGCAGCGCGCAGGCGGCGGAGTGGGTGTCGCCGGAGGCGCTGGCCTTCGGCGTCCACGAGCTCGCCTGCCGGGCGGTGCTCGCCCTGGCGCGGGAGCGGGCGCAGTCACCGCGGGAGGTCGCCCATGACCTCCTGGGGTTGCCGTTGCCCTGACGGGTCGTGGTCCGGCGGCCCGGCGACGCCCCGTGGCGGCGCATCGTCGCAGCGTACGGCTGGTGACAAGGCCGTACCCGGCCAATTAAGGTGCGCGGCGAAAGTGCGGACCGCAATGCGAGGAGGCCGGGCGTGCCGACGACCGAGAACACCGACGGGGAGCAGTTGAGCGACCAGCTGTTCATCTTGACGGCGGTGCTGCTGACGCCCGCGCAGTTCCCGAGCGTGCTCGGCGACGACTATCCCGAGGTGTGTGCGGGACTCGGTCTCGAACCCTACGCCGAGGGCTACGGGCTGGTCCTCGGCCAGGACGGCACGGGGGCGCGCTGGACCGTGGTCACCGAGGACGTGTCCCTGGTGGCCTGTGCGATCGCGGCTTGGGACTGCGGCATGGAGTACGACCTGTCGCCCGGTGAGGACGGCATCGTCGTGGCACTGCCCGGGTGGCCGCTGGCCCTGGCGGTGTCGACACCCGGGGTGCCGCAGCCGCACGACCCCGGGCCGCAGGAGAGCGACCGGACACCGCTGGCGCCGCCGGACGCGACGGACTGGGGCCCCGCCCAGCGCCGGCTGGGCGCGGACGAGATAGCGCTCCAGTGGGCGGCGTGGCGGAGCCAGGTCGAGGACGAGGAGATCACCTTCGCGGAGCCCGGCGAGGAGCGGCACCAGGGCGTGCGACGGGTGTTGGCGCAGGCCCGCGGCTATCTCGCCGACCCGCCGCCGCCCGGCCGGGTCCGGTCGTCGTTCGCCGCCGGCGAGGCCCGCACGCTGCGGGTCGACGGGCCGGGGTGGAGCATGGTGGCGCGCACCGACGACATCGCGTTCGTCCTGCTGGACGACGAGCCCGGGCAGGTGCATCCGGTGGGGCGGGGGCCGGAACTTCCGGCGCTGCTGGCGTCGTTGGACGGCCTGGCGCCCCGCCCCGCCTGACGGCCGGGCCGGCCGGGCCGCTCCAGGGGGCGGGCGCCGGCCGGGGCCGCCGGCTCAGCGGCCGAGCTGCTTGCGGCTGGCCCGGCGCAGCCGGCGCCGCTGGGAGGGGTCGAGCGTCAGGTACGCGACGGCCGGGATTCCGACCATCACCAAGACGGCCGCCCAGAAGGGCAGCAGCCACAGCAGGAGCACTCCCACCGCGACGCCGCCGATCGCGACCTTCGCCTGTGTGGACATCCTTCACGCCCTTTCCGCGGCGCGCGCCGCTCTGTCGTATCCCATTGAACGCCGGTTCGGCGTCGGAGGTTCCCTGACGGGCCGGAGCGTGCTGTACCCTCGGGCGCTCCACGCTCCAGTAGTCAAATTTGAGGAGTACGCGCCCCAGTGGCTTCCCACCCCGCGGTCACGCCCGTTCCGCTCACCGAGCTGTCCCGTTGCGCGGTGCTCTTCCTGCCGTCGGATCCGCCGCGGCTCGGGCGGATCGCCTTCTGGCGCCCGGACGGCGACCCCGTCCCGGAGGCCGCCGTCCACGGCCCGGTGATACGGGAGCAGCTGCCCGTCGCCCTCCCCACCGGGCCGGCGGACAACGGCGACATCACCGTGCGCACGGTGCCGTCCCTGGTCCTGCCGGTCGCCGCCGCGCTCCCCCTGCTCACCCGGATACGCGACGGCCGGCACGCCCATCCGGCCGCGGCCTTCTGGGGCGCCGCCGCCCTGCTCGCACTCCACGTCGCCGCCCGCGGACGCCTGCTGCCGGGCCTCAGCCCCACCGACCACGACGCCTGGCGGGCCGGCCCCCTCGACCCGGACGACGTGGCGCGGCTGCGCGGACTGGCCGCCGCGATGCCGCCGCACGCCCACGCCGCCCCGGTCCCCGGCACCGATCCGGTGCGACTGCCGTCCCCCGAGCACCTGGTGCGGGCCTTCCTGGACGCGGTCGCCGACGGGCTGCCCCGCACCCCCGCGGCGGAACTGGCCGCCGGCGAGCCCGCCTTCGCCGCGTCCGCCCCGCAGCACGTCCCGGAACGGCGCGCCTGGGCCGCGGAGATCGCCGCCGGACACGACGCCGGGGTGCGGATCTCGCTGCGGGTGGAGGCGCACGGGTTGGAGGCCGCCGGGGCCGCAGCGCCCGCCGCCACGTTCACCGCCGTCGTCCAGGTGCACGACGCGGCCGATCCGACGGTCGTCGCGGACGCCGCCGAGGTGTGGGCGGGCACGGCCCCGGCGGGGCAGGCGTTCGGGCCGCGGGCCCGGACCGAGGCCCTGCTGACGCTGCGCCGGGCGGCCGCCACCTGGGCGCCGTTGACGCCGCTGCTGTCGGCGGCGGTGCCCGACGCCCTGGAGTTGGCGGACGAGGAGGTCGCCGAGCTGCTGGGTCCGGCGGCCGCCGCACTGGCCGCCGCCGGGGTGCGGGTCCACTGGCCGCGGGAGTTGACGCGGACGCTCACCACGCGCGCCGTGGTGGGGCCGCCGGACGGGCCGGAAGCGGCCGGGCGCCCGTCCGGCGGGGTGCCGTCGCTGGTCTCGGCCGATGCGCTGCTCGCCTTCAGCTGGCGGTTCGCCATCGGCGGCCAGGAGATCGACCGGGCGGAGCTGGACCGGCTCGCCGAGGACCGACGCCCCCTGGTGCGGCTGCGCGATCGGTGGGTCCTGGTGGACCCGGAGGCGGTGCGCGCCGCCCGGGACCGCAAGGACCGCGCGGTCACCCCGCTCGATGCGCTGGGTGCCGCACTCACCGGCAGCACCCAGGACGAGGACGGCAGCCAGGTGGTGGTCCAGGCGTCCGGCTGGCTCGCCCGGCTCCGCGACCGGCTGGCCGACCCGGAGGGCGCGCAGGAACCGGCCGTCGGGCCGCCCCCCGGGCTCACCGCCACCCTGCGCGACTACCAGGTGCGCGGTCTGGGATGGCTGCACCGGATGACGTCGCTCGGCCTCGGCGGCTGCCTGGCCGACGACATGGGCCTGGGCAAGACCCTCACCCTGATCGCCCTGCACCTGCACCGGCAGGGCGCTGCGGAGTCGGCCGGGCCCACGCTCGTCGTCTGCCCGACCTCCCTGATGGGCAACTGGCAGCGGGAGATCGAGAAGTTCGCGCCGGGGACGCCGGTGCGCCGCTTCCACGGCGGGCGGCGCAGCCTGGCGGACCTCACCGACGGGGAGTTCGTCCTCACCACCTACGGGACGATGCGGCTGGACGCCGCCACCTTGGCGGGCGCCGGCTGGGGGCTGGTCGTCGCCGACGAGGCGCAGCACGTCAAGAACCCCTTCTCGGCGACCGCCCGGGCGCTGCGCACGCTGCCCGCCAAGGCCCGGGTGGCGCTGACCGGGACGCCGGTGGAGAACAACCTGTCGGAGCTGTGGGCCATCCTGGACTGGACGACGCCGGGACTGTTGGGGTCGTTGGGCCGGTTCCGGCAGCGGCACGCGCAGTGGATCGAGGGCGACGCGGCGGGCACCCCGGAGGCGGCCGCTGCGGCGGACCGACTGGCCCGGCTGGTGCGGCCGTTCCTGTTGCGCCGACGCAAGTCCGATCCGGGGATCGCCCCGGAGCTGCCGCCCAAGACGGAGACCGACCGGGCGGTGGCGCTCACCGCCGAACAGGCCGCACTGTACGAAGCGGTGGTGCGCGAGGGGCTCGGCGAGATCGCCGGGACGGACGGGCTCGCCCGACGCGGCCTGGTGGTGAAGCTGCTCACCGCGCTCAAACAGGTCTGCAACCACCCCGCGCACTACCTCAAGGAACCGCCCGGCGCGCCGGACGCCGGGGCCGCGCGGTTCGCCGGCCGGTCGGGGAAGACGGAACTGCTCGACGAGCTGCTGGACACGATCCTCGCCGAGGGCGCCGGCGTGTTGGTGTTCACCCAGTACGTGGGGATGGCACGGCTGTTGGCGGCGCACCTGGCGGCGCGCGGGGTGCCGGCCCAGCTGCTGCACGGCGGGACGCCCGTCGCCCAACGGGAGGAGATGGTGCGGCGGTTCCAGGACGGTGCGGTGCCGGTGTTCCTGCTGTCCTTGAAGGCGGCGGGCACCGGCCTGAACCTGACCCGGGCGGCGCACGTCGTGCACTTCGACCGCTGGTGGAACCCGGCGGTCGAGGCGCAGGCCACCGACCGGGCCTACCGCATCGGCCAGACCCAGCCGGTGCAGGTCCACCGGATGGTCACCGAGGGCACGGTCGAGGACCGGATCGCCGCACTGCTCGCCCGCAAACAGCGGTTGGCGGACGCGGTGCTCGGCTCCGGGGAGGCGGCGCTGACCGAACTCACCGACGCCGAGCTGGCGGACCTGGTGGCGTTGCGCGGGAACCAGCGGTGAACGGGGCTAACGAGTGGCCGCACGCACCGGTGCACAGGCGCGAGCCGGCCGGCGACAGCACCGACCGGGACGGAACGGATGGGAACGTGGCGGAGAGGGACGAGGACGGGGACGTCGTGGACGGCGACGCGGGATACGGGAGCGGCGGGGCAGGGCCGGAACGGACGTTCGCCGCACTCCCGGTGGCGGGCGGCCGCGGCTTCGCGCAGACCTGGTGGGGGCAGGCGTGGCTGAAGGCCCTGGAGGACACCGCGCTGGACGGGGCGCAGCTGAAGCTGGGCCGCCGGCACGCCCGCGCCGGGGCGGTCGGCGCGGTCTCCGTGCGCCCCGGCCGGATCACCGCCGTCGTCCAGGACCGCGACCACACCCGGCACCGCTCCGACGTGCTGCTCCAGCAGTTGTCCGGAACGGATTGGGACCGGCTGCTGGACGTCATCGCGGACCGGGCCGGGCATCTCGCGGCCCTGCTGGACCGCGACATGCCGCCGGTCCTGGTGGAGGACGCGGCGGCGGCCGGGGTCGAACTCCTGCCGGGCATCGGGGACCTGGAGCCGGAGTGCGCCTGCGAGGCGTGGGACCACTGTGCGCACTCGGCGGCGCTGTGCTACCAGGTGGCCCGGCTGCTGGACCAGGACCCGTTGGTGCTGCTGCTGTTGCGCGGCCGGGGCGAGACGGAGCTGCTGGACGAGCTCCAACGGCGCAGCGCGGCCCGGGCC
>LIQL01000018.1:0-233 GCA_001418405.1 Streptomyces diastatochromogenes
CGGGGCGCCGGGGGCGAAGACCGCCCGGTACGCGGCGTCCTGCCAGAGCTCGGCGTGCGGGGCGAGCGCGCGAAGGCGCCCGTCCGCGAGCCAGGCGACCAGGTCGGCGCGGGCCGCGGAGCCGACCCGGTGGGTGATCAGCAGCCGGGTGCCCGGCCGCACGTCGTGCAGCAGGGCCCGGGTGACCTGGTGTTCGGTGACGGTGTCCAGGCCGGAGGTGGCGTCGTCGAGGA
>LIQL01000018.1:294-11961 GCA_001418405.1 Streptomyces diastatochromogenes
GGCGGCCGGCCGGTCGGGCCCGCAGCCGATGGCCTCGCCGAGGGTGTCGCCGAACAGCACGGGCCGCTCGAAGGCGTAGCCGACCTCCCGGCGCAGTTCGCGCGGATCGACCGCGTCGAGGGGGACGCCGTCCAACAGGACGCGCCCGGCGTCGGGTTCGACGAGCCGTCCGGCGACGGCCGCCAGCAGCGACTTGCCGGAGCCGGAGGCACCGACCACCGCCAGGGTGGCACCGCCCGGCACCACCAGGTCCACGTCGCGCAGCGCGGGTGCGCCGTCGCGGACGACGGTGACCGCGCGCAGTTCGAGCCGGCCGGGGCCGCCCGCGGGCAGCGGGCGGGAGCCGGTGGTGAGCGGGGGCAGGGCGAGGAGTGCGCCCAGCCTGCGGGCCGCGGACCGGCTGCGCACCAGGGCGTTGAGCTGGCCGGTCACGCCGCCGAGCCCGGCGGCCAGGGTGGCGTAGCGGGCGGCGGCCAGCAGGGCGCCGACGGTGAGGGCGCCGTGGGACAGGCGGATGCCGCCGACGGCCAGTACCGCGGTGGTCAGCAGGGGCACCACGACGGCGCTGCCGGCCACGGCGTTCCCGTAGACCCGCCACATCCGGTGCCCCTGTGCGCCGAGTCGTGGCAGCGGGGCGAGGACCCGGCGGCGTTCGGCTTCCAGGGTGCCGGCGGCGGCGATGGTCCGGGCCCCGCCGAGCGCCTCGACGAGGCGGGCGGCGAGCTCGGCCTGGGCCTGCTGGTAGCGGCGCACGGCGCTGGAGGAGTCCCGGGTGAAGGACCGCAACAGCAGTGCCAGCACGGGGAGTCCGGCGACGAACACGACGGCCAGCCAGGGATCGGTGAGGGCCAGTGCGAGCAGGGCGCCGGCGGGGGTGAGCAGCGCCGCCACTCCCCCGGCCAGGGTGCTGGGCGCGGTGCCGGCCTCCGCCGCGTTGCCGGTCAGGCGGGTCACCAGGTCGCCGGGGGCGAAGCGGTCGGCGGCCCGGTGCGGGGCGAGGGACAGCAGGTGGTCCAGGCCGCGGCGGCGTAGCCAGGCGGTGCTGCGGGCGGTGGTGCTGCCGCCGAGGTGGGCGGCGACTGCTTCCAGGAGGACCTCCGCGGCCAGCAGGGCGCCGCTCAGGGCGAGGGCGCCGGGCGCGGTGGGGGCGCCCGCCAGCACCAGGTCGAGGGTGCGGCCGAGTTGGGCGGGCAGGGCGAGGGCGGTCGCGGCGACGGCCAGGGCGCACAGGCAGAGGGCCGCGGATCCGGCCGCGCCGTGCCGGAGCGCGCCGCGGAGCACCGCCGCGGCGTCACCGTGGCCGCGGGGTCGGGCGGCCGGCGCGGTCCCGGTGGACGGCCGGGGGACTGCGGGCATGGCGGGAACGTCACCTCCGTCGTGCGGACGGTCACCCCGGGGCGTTCGGTGTCGCCCCGGGGTGACCGGAGGTCACTTACAGGTGGTCACGCTCAGGCTGCTGTCGCCGCAGAGCAGCAGGCTCGCGCGGCTGCCGGTGTGCAGGTCGTCGTTGCCCTCGGGCTCGGGGGTCTGGAGGGTCTGGAGGTCGAGAAGGGACATCGGACTTCCTTTCGTCGTGGGACGGGAGTGTTCTTCAGGAACGGTCCCGGGTGACCGGGACCGGCTTCAGGGCCGCCGCAGCGGCGGGAGGAAGGGCAGGTGCACGGGTGTGTCGTGCAGGGCGCTGCCCAGGGCGAGCAGGCATCCGGCGGTGCCGGTGCCCAGGTCCATGGAGAGGCGCATCATCTGCTCCCCGGCGAAGGCCAGGTGGCCTCGGTAGGGGACGGCACCCCAGGAGAGCGAGTCGATCTGCCGGTCGAGGTCGGCCCGTTCGGTGCCGGGCCCGGTGGCGGTGGTGCGGCTGAGGTACAGCACCATCCCCGCCGCGCCGCGGAACAGGCCCGGTTGGGCGTAGAACTTGGCCTGTGCGGCGCGGACGATCTCGCTTCGGGCGTGGGCGAACTCCTCGTCCGGGCGGTGCGCGAGGTAGTCGTCGAGGACGATGCCGATGCCCACGCTGCCGGCGCCGAGGTACGGCATGGTGCGCCAGCCCTCGTTGACCTGGAGGGTGCCGCCGGCGCTGCGCACGCAGTGGGCGAGGTCGCGGCGCAGGGCGTCGGCGGCCAGGTCCAGCAGGCCCGCGTCGCCGGTGCGTTCGGCCATCCGCAGGCACAGCAGCGCGACGCCAGTGGCGCCGTGCAGCAGTCCGGCGCGGGCCGCCGGGGCGGTGCCGGTCGCGGCCTCGTGGGCGGCCCCGAGGCGGTGGACGGCGAGTTCCGTGCAGCGCAACGCCTTGTCGTGCAGGGCGCGTTCGCCGGTGGATGCGGCCAGTGCGTCGAGTGCCAGGCCCAGGCCGGCGAGTCCGCCGTGCAGGTCCGGGGCGAGCGCCTGCCACGGTTGTGCCGCGATGAGGTCGAGAAGGTCCAGGGCCGGTTCGCGGTGGCCGAGCCGGTCGAGCACCCACGCCACGCCGGACAGCCCGTCGTAGAAGCCGAGGGGGCTGCCCGACACCGGGCTCTTCGTGCGCCGCAGCAGCCATTCCTCCCCGGCCGGGAAGGGCCGGGCCCCGGTTGCGTGCAGGGCGTACAGCACGCCGGCCGCGCCGTGCGCGACGCAGGTCCCGCCGCCCGCGACGGAGAACTGGGCGACGTCGCCGGGGAAGAGCCGGTCCTCGCGCTCCGGGGTGGCCGAGGCCAGGAGGGCGCGGATCATGGAGTCCCGGCTGTGCGGCCAGTCGCCGAGGCGGACCGGGAGGTAGTCGTCCGGCGCGCCCGGTGGTGCGGCGTCCGGCGCGGCCCGGTCGACCGTCACCGGCGTGGGTCGACCGCGGGTGATCTCCGCGACCGCCGGCGCCAGGAATTCGACCGGCACCGGGAACTGTTCGGCGGCGATCCGGGCCAGGTGTGCGGCCTTGCCCGGGTCGAGGGCGCACAGGCTGGTCAGCGGCAGGAAGAGGGCCAGCCGCAGACAGGCCAGTGCGTAGCGGTCGACGTCCGGGCCGCGGCGGTCGGCGGGTGCCACGAAGCCGGGGTTGGCGACGGTCTGCCGGCTGTCCGGATCGTCGATCGAGGCCGCCTCGAAGTCCAGCAGCACCACGGACGACTCGTCCTCGGAGAGCATGACGTTGAACAGGTGGAGGTCGTTGAAGACGACCCCGCGGGCGTGGATCGCCTCGACCGCCTCCGTCACCATGCGGTGCACCCGCAGGGCCCAGGCGGTGTAGTCGGCCAGTCGCTCGGGGCCGGGGTCGTTCTCGATCAGGGGGTGGCGGCGGGCGAAGAAGGTGTTGAGGGGGCGGCCCTCGACGAACTCCAGCGCCAGGAAGGTGTGCTCGCCGAGCGTGAACCAGTCGAGGACTTCGGGCGCGCAGGCCAGGCCGGACAGCCGTTGCAGCGCGTCGCGTTCGCGCGCCAGGCGGGCGACCGCGTCCGCCTCGTCCGCGGCCAGGCCGGCGTGCGGCCGGGCTTCCTTGAGGACCACGCGCCGCTGGGTGCGACGGTCGAGGGCGACGTAGACGCCGCCGCCGTTGGAGAAGTGCAGGGCCCGTTCGATGGTGTACGGCAGGTCGGCGACGGTGGTGGCGTCGCGGGCGGCCAGGTGCGGCGCGAGGAAGTCCGGGAGCGGCACCCACGCCGGGGGGCGGAAGGCGGGTTCGCGGAGGTCGGGGACGAGCGTTCCGCGGTCGTCCTCGATCGCCGGCCGCCGGTCGCCGTGCTCGTCGTGGCAGTACCGTTCGGTGAAGGCGCCGTAGCGCACGTGGACCGGTCCGGCGCCCCAGCGCAGGTCGCTCAGGACGTACGGTCCCGGCTCGCCGGCGAGGAGGGTGGACAGTTCCTCGGCGAGCACTCCGCACTGCTCGGTGTCGGCGGGGTAGACGGTCAGGAACTTGCCGCTGGCCCCGCGGTCCGCGTACTTGGCGTTGCGCATGTGGAGGAGGTAGCGGCTCGGTATGCACTTGAAGGCCACCGAGCGCGGGACGCAGTGGTCCCAGACCTTCGCCAGCACCCGTTCCGCGTTGTCCAGGCAGGCTGAGACGTGGATCTTCCAGCCCTGGGCGGGCAGTTCGCGATCCAGCGGCCGGAACGCCAGCCAGTCGCCCGCGCGGTGGCGCTGCCAGCCGTCCGGCAGTTCCCGGCTCAACACCGCGTACGGTGCGGTGCGTCCGGCGGGATCGCCGGCGACGCGGTGCGGAGCGTCGTAGAACTGCCGGTCGGCATCGCAGAAGGCCGCGTACCCCTTGTTCATCGCACTCCCCTCGGGCGGTGGCAACAGCCACGCTGTCACGCCGACGAACGGTGAGACAGTCATGACTGTCATGGCGAGGCCGTGCAGAATGCACGTTTTTGGTGAAGGAGGGGCCGTCGGCGGGGTGTAGCGCGCCTGCCGCCCTGGTGGCGGAGCGGCGGTAGGCGTGCGGCCGTCGGGGCCGTTCAGCGGGTGACGCGGAAGCGGTACACCTCGTCCCCGCCGGCGGGGCCGGAGCCGGACTTGGCGAGGACGAACGCCGTGCCGTGCACCACGGTGACGTGGTTGGGGTTCGCGCCGGTGGTGACGGTCTTGACGACGGCGCCCTTGCGGGGATCGACGACCGAGACGGTCGCCGTGGTGCGGTTGGCGACCAGGACCCGGCCGGTGCGTGTGCTGCTCGCCTTCGTGGGCGGCCCCCTCCTGGTGTGGATCGCCCGCTCGTCGCGCCTGTCCACCGCTGGAGCCTCGGCATGACGCCACCGCGCACCGCCCCGGCGCTCACCCCGCCCGACAGCACCGTGCTGCGCGCCGGCACCCTCTCCTGGCTCTTCCCCCGCCGCAGCGCGCTGGCCGTCGCCCTCCTGGCACCGCTGGCGCTGCTGCTCATCACCGTGGCCGTGGCGGCGAGTTCGACCGGCATGAGCCCGTCGCAGACCGTGTCCGGCCTGCTGGGCACCGACGACCCGGGCACCGTGCTGATCGTGCGCGACTTCCGGCCGCCGCGCGTCCTGGTCGGCCTCATGGTCGGCGCCGCCCTCGGCATCGCCGGCTGCCTCACCCAGACCCTGGCCGCTCGGGCCGCTGGGCGCGATCGCCGCCGCGGCCCTGGTGGTGCTGTGCGCGGGCGGCGCCGGCAGCCGCGGCTACCGGGTGCTGGTGGTCGGCATCGGCGTGTCCACGTTCCTCGGCGCGGTGGGCGACCTGGTGATGTCCCGTCAGAACGACAACACCGCCGGCGGGGTCTTCCTGCGGGACGTCGGCAGCCTCAACGGCCGCGACGCCACCGCCGGCACCCCGCTCCTGGTGGCCCTGGCGTTCCTGGTGCCGCTGTGCCTGGCCGCCGGCACGAGGCGCTGGAGGCCACCGGCACCCGGGCGCTGGCCGCCGAACGCCTGGACCGGCTCTCCGGCGGCCAGCGCCAACGCTGCTGGCTCGCCATGGTCCTGGCCCAACAGACCCCGGTGGTCCTGCTCGACGAACCCACCAGCGCCCTCGACCTGGGCCACGTCATCGACGTCCTCTCGCTCGTCCGCACGGTGGCGGCGGCCGGCCGGACGGTCGTCATGGTCCTGCACGACCTGGCCTCGGCCGCCCGCCACGCCGACACCGTGATCGCCATGAAGGACGGCCGCGTCATCGCGCAGGGCGCCCCCGCGACATCGTCGACGGCCCGCTGGTGAAGGAGCTCTACGCCGTGCACGCCGACATCCTCACCGCCCCCGGCGACGCCGCCCCCATCGTGGTGCCGCGGGCGCCCGGGGCCTGAGGACCGCCCGCCGGAGCGCGTCGATCGTGGTGCCGAGAACCGCGATCCGCGATCGAGGTGCATCGAACCCTCTAAGGAATTGCATAGTGTCGGGTGCAGTTCGATGCGGGGATGAAGCCAAAACCAGCCACCATGGCGGACACTCACCGCTTCGCCAGGACCGTGGTCCCCTTCGAGCACTGGTACTTGGGGTTCCCCGCCGCACTGTCGCCGGTGCTGAACCTCGTCGTCGAGGGCGCCGGCCGGATCGACGCCGCAGAACTCCGCCGGGCGGTCGCCACGGCCGCGGAGTCCTGTCCCGGCGCCCGGTTGGCCCGGCGGGGCAACCGCTGGTCGGACAGCCGCCGGCCACCACCGGTCCGCCGCGCGATCGGCACGGTCCTGGACCGCACCACCCTCAACGACGTCGCGGAGCTGCGGCGGCCCCTGCCGGTGCAGGGCGCGTACTGCGAGGTCGTACTGTGCGACGGGGAGTTCCCGGCCGTCGTCTTCCGCGCCTCGCACGCGGTGATGGACGCCCGCGGGCTGCGCCTGTGGGCGCTGGACGTCTTCCGGGCGCTGCGCGGTGAGGAACCGGAGGGCGCGCAGTCGGTGACGACCGTGGCCGAACTGGACGACCCGCTGATCGCCCAGGCGGACGCCAAGAACCAGGACTTCGTCCTCCCGTCGCTGCTGGGCGTGCCGGCGGACGCCCGTTTCGGCGGCCACCGCTGGTGGCGGCGCTCGCTCGACGGCACCTTCCCCTCGGTGGCAGCCCGGCTGGCCACCGAACTGGCGCGGCTGTCGGGGCAGGAGACGGTGCCGGTGAGCATCCCGGTGGACCTGCGGCCGTACCACCCGGGGGTGCGCTCCACCTCCAACTTCGCGGTCACCGTCTCGCTCCAGGTCACCCCGGCGGACGGGTGGCAGGCCACCCAGCAGCAGTTGCTGACGGTGCTGTCCGAGCGCCGGGGCACCGTGCGCGCCCCGGGGCCCGAGGTGCTGAAGGTGCCGCTCGGGCTGCTGCGCATGCTCGTGCGCGGGGTGGACCGCAAGGCGCGCCGGACGGACCGTTTCTCCTCGCTGGCCGGCGTGAACAGCCTCGGCAAGACGTCCGCCGACGCGTTCGCCACCGACACCTTCGAGCCGGTCGCGAGCTACCTGCTCGCCCCGCGCGAGCCGGCGAGCCCGTTGGGCCTGAACGTCGTGGAGTCCGACGGCCGCACCGAACTGACCCTGTCCTGGTGGCCCGGCGAGGAGGCGGAGGCCGGGGCGGAACGACTGCTCGACGCGCTCTGCGAGTCCCTGTCGCCGGCCGCCCACCGGGAACGGGCCACGCTGCTGCCGCCGGCCCCGGCCGACGGGGCTGCCGCGCCCGGGGACCGGACGGTGGTCGACCTGTTCCGCGAACAGGTGCGCGCGCGGCCCGACGCGGTGGCGATCAGCGGCCCCGAAGGCGAGGTGACCTACGCCGAACTCGACCGCCGGGCGCGGGTGGTCGCCGCGGAGCTGCGGGCCCGCGGCATCGGCCGGGACACCGTCGTCGGGTTGTGCACGGACCGGACGGTGGCCGCGGTCACCGGGGCCTGGGGGGCGCTGCTGGCCGGCGCGGCCTACCTGCCGATGGACACCAAGCACCCGGACGGGCGGATCCGCGACCTGCTCCAGGACGCCCGGGCACCGCTGTGCCTGACCCAACACCCGCACGACGGACGGGACTTCCTGCCCGAGGGCTGCGAACGGCTGCTGCTGGACGAGCTGTCGTACGCGGCCGACCCGGCCGAGCCGCCGACGCCGCCCGCGCCGTCGGACCTGGCGTACGTGGTGTACACCTCCGGCTCGACCGGCCGGCCCAAGGGCGTCGACATCGAGCACCGCAGCCTGACCAACTACGCGCACTGGGCGCTGCGGGAACACGGCATCGGCCCGGACACCCGGCTCCCCCTGCTGTGTTCGCTCTCCTTCGACGTCGCGCAGATCTCCCTCGTGCTGCCGTTCCTGGTCGGCGGCACGCTGCTGCTCATGCGCGACGAGCTCGACCACCTGTCCTTGCAGGAGGTGTTGGAGGCCGGGGCGACCGCGCTCGCGTTGACACCGTCGCACCTCGACCTGATCACCCGGTTGGGGCTGCGGCCCGGTGCGGTCGGCACGCTGATGGTGATCGGGGAGCAGTTCACCCGGGCCCTCGCCCTGCGGGCCCGGGAGGTGTTCGGCCCCGCCTGCCGCATCATCAACCTCTACGGGCCGGCCGAGGCCACCATCGGGGTCAGCGACCACGTCTTCGACGCCGAACGGGACACCGGTGCGAACGTGCCCATCGGGCTGCCGCGGGACGGCGTCTCGCTGTTCCTGCTCGATGCGGAGCGCCGGTTCGTCGCCCCGGGCGAGACCGGTGAGCTCTACATCGGCGGCGTGCAGCTCGCCCGTGGCTACCGGGGCCGGCCGGACCTGACCAGGCAGCGGTTCGTGCGGCTGGCCGACGGCACCCGCGCCTACCGGACCGGGGACCTGGCGCGCCGGCTGCCGTCGGGCGAGGTGGAGTGCTGCGGGCGCGTCGACGACCAGGTCAAGGTGCGGGGGCACCGCATCGAACCGTCGGAGATCGCGTTCACGCTGGAGTCGCATCCGGCGGTCGCGGCGGCGGTCGTCGTGCCGCGGACGCCGCCCGGCCGGACCGACCGGGCGCTGTGCGGCTACGTCGTGCTGCGGCCGGACGTGTCCCCGATCGAGGTGGCGGAGCTCACGGCGCACCTCCTCGAACGCCTGCCGTCGTACATGGTGCCCGCCGCCATGCTGGTGGTCGCGGAGATCCCGCGCACCGTGAACGGAAAGGTCGCGGCGTCGGCGCTGCCCGATCCGTTCGCCGACGCACAGGCGCCCGCCGACGCGACGCCGTTGGACGACACCGAGGCGGCCGTCGCGAAGATCTGGGCGCGGGTGCTGGGCACCGACCCGGACGGGATGGGGTCGGGGACCGACTTCCACCAACTGGGCGGCGATTCGCTGGCGATGATCGCCATGGTCGCGGAGGTGGCGAGCGAGCTCATAGGCGCCGCGAAGGCCGAGGCGTTCACCCGCCGGGCGCCCGAATTCCTCGCGGAGCCGACGCTGTCCCGGGTGGCCCGGCTCGCCGACGCGGTCCGCTCGGCGTGACGGGCCCGGGATCCGGCCGCGTCGGGCCGCCGGAGCGGTGCGGCGCGGTGCGCGCCCCGGGCGGCGGGTGCCGCCCGGGGCCTCCCCCGCGCCGGTGCGGTCCGCGACCGCCGGCGCTGGTGTGGCCTGCGGCGCTGTCAGACTGAGCCGATGGACTACCTCAACGGCGAACCGGTCGGTGTCGACGCGCTCAAGGCACTGGCGCTCACCAACTTCGGCCACTTCACCACGCTGCGCGTCGACGACGGGCGCGTCAAGGGACTGTCGTTGCACCTCGACCGCTTGGCGGCCGACTGCCGGACGGTGTTCGACGCCGCGCTGGACCGCGCGCGGGTCCGCGCCCTCCTCGGCCAGGCCGTGGACGGGCGGACGGGTTCGCTGGCCGTGCGGGTGACGGTGTTCGACCCCGGCCTGGGGCTGGCCCGGCCCGGGGCCGACGCCGAGCCGCACCTCCTGGTCACCTGCCGCCCGGTGGGCGGCCCGCCGGCGCCGTTGCGGGTCACCACCGTCGCGTACCAGCGGGAGATGCCGGAGGTGAAGCACGTCGGGCTCTTCGGGCAGTTGGCCATCCGGCGGGCCGCGCAGCGGGCCGGTGCCGACGACGCGCTGTTCGTCGAGCCGGGGACCGACGTGCTGTCCGAGGGTGCGACGTGGAACGTCGGCTTCGTCGACGCGCAAGGACACGTCGTCTGGCCGGCGGCCCGGGTGCTGCCGGGGGTGACCATGCGGCTGCTCCAGACCGTGCACACGTGGCAGCGGCGCCCGGTTCCGCGCACCGAACTCCCCCGGCTGCGGGCCGCGTTCGCGACCAATGCCGCGATCGGCGTCCGCCCCCTCGCGGCCGTCGACGACGTGCCGCTGGACACCGGCCACCCGCTCCTCGACGTGCTGCGGCAGCGCTATCGGGAGCTGCCCGACGACCGCCTCTGAGCCGGCCGCCGGGCGCATCACGGCCGGTGCGGCAGGACCAGGGCGGCGCCGGTGCGCGGGTGCGGCAGGACCTCGACGGGGTGCCGGTAGACCCGGCTGAGCAGTGCGGGTCGCAGGACGTCGGACGGCGGCCCCACCGCGGCGATCCGGCCCTCGTGCAGGACCGCCGTGCGGTCGGCGTGCGCGGCGGCCAGGCCGAGGTCGTGCAGGACGACCACCACCGCGGCGCCGGCGGCGGCCCGGCCGCTGCACAGGCGCAGTACGAGTTCCTGGTGGCGCAGGTCGAGGGCGGCGGTCGGCTCGTCCAGCAGCAGCAACGGCGTCGACTGGGCGAGGACCCGGGCGAGGGCGACCCGGGCACGTTCGCCGCCGGACAGGGCGGAGAACGGGCGGGCGGCGAACGGGGTGGTCTCGGTGGCGGCGAGCGCGGTCGCGACGGCGGTGTCGTCGTCGCGCTCGTGCGGGGTACCGGCCCAGGGCGCCCGGCCCATGCGGACGACCTCCTCGACGGTGAACGGGAAGGACAGCGTGGCCGATTGGGGCAGTACGGCGCGGCGGAGGGCGAGTTCCGCGGGGGTGTGGTCGCCGGCCGGTCGTCCGGAGAGGTGCACGGCTCCGGCGGTGGGGCGCAGGTCCGCGGCGAGGGCGGCCAGCAGGGTGGACTTGCCGGCGCCGTTCGGGCCGACCAGCGCGAGGACCTCGCCGGCGCGCACGGTGAGGTCGACGCCGGCGAGGACGTCCCGGGTGCCGCGGCGCACGTGCAGCGTGCGGGCCTCGGCGAGCACCGCGCCCGGTCCGTGGGGCGCGGGCAGGGGCCCAGGTCGCGGGGCGAGCAGCGCGGCCAGCCGGGACCACCGTCCGGTGGTGGGGGTCGACGGGGCCGGGTCCGGAGCCGGGGCCGTGGGGCGTGCCGTCATGACCAGCCTCCCTGCTTGCGTCGGGCGCGGCGCAGCAGCCAGAAGAAGAAGGGACTGCCGGCCAGTGCGGTCAGGACGCCGAGGGGCAGTTCGGCGGGGGCGGCCGCGGTGCGGGCCGCCAGGTCGGCGCCGAGCAGCACCACGGCGCCGCCGAGCGCGCTGCCGGGCACCAGGAAGCGGTGGCCGGGGCCGGCCGCCATCCGCAGCAGGTGCGGGACGACCAGCCCGATGAAGCCGATCACGCCGGACACCGCGACCGCGGCGGCGGTCAGCAGGGCGATGACGAGGATGAGGGCGAGCCGCATCCGTTCGACGTCCACGCCCAGGTGCCGGGCGGGTCCTTCGCCGAGCGCGAGCAGGTCCAGGCGGCGGGCGTAGCGCGGTGCGAGTGCCAGGCCGAGGGCGGCGCAGGGCAGCACGGCGAGCACCTTCGGCCAGGTGGCCTGGGCGAGTGAGCCCAACTGCCAGAAGGTGATCTGGTTGACCGCTGCGGTGTCGGCGAACGCGAGGAAGGTACCGATCAGGGCGCCGGCGAAGGCGTTGGCCGCGATCCCGGTCAGGATCAGCGTGACGACTTCGGTGCGGCCGTCGGCCCGCGACATCGCGTACACCACCGTCACGGTGGCCAGGCCGGCCGCGAAGGCACAGGCGGAGACCGTCCAGGTGCCGAGGAAGTCCAGCCCCAGGGCGAGGCAGGCGACCGCGCCGACCGCCGCGCCGGAGGAGATGCCGATGACGCCGGGCTCGGCCAGCGGATTGCGGAAGACGCCCTGCATCAGGGCGCCGGCGCAGCCCAACGAGGCGCCGACGAGCAGCGCCAGCACGATCCGGGGCAGGCGGACGTGCCACAGCACGGACTCGGCGACCCGGTCGAGCGGGTTTCCTCCCAGTCCGAGGTGGTGCTGGAGGGAGGAGAGCACCTCGTCGGCCGGGATCGCGTAGGCGCCGGTCGCCGCC
>LIQL01000180.1 GCA_001418405.1 Streptomyces diastatochromogenes
CGTCCACGCCGCGGCCCAGGGCCTGCTCGGGCGAGAGGTACTGCGGGGTGCCGACGACCATGCCGGTCTGGGTCATCGAGGTCACGCCGGACTGCATGGCGCGGGCGATGCCGAAGTCCATGACCTTGACGACGTTGCGCTTGGTCATCATGACGTTGCCCGGCTTGATGTCCCGGTGGACCAGGCCCATCTCGTGGCTCGCCTCCAGGGCGGCGAGCACGTCGGCGGTGATTTTCAGCGCCTTCTCCGTCGGCATCGCGCCGTGCTGCGCGATGTCGGAGTCCAGCACGGAACGCAACGGCTGGCCGGCGACGTACTCCATGATGATGTACGGCACCATGCCGCCGTCGAGCTGGTCCTCGCCGGAGTCGAAGACCGAGACGATGTTGGTGTGCGTGAGCTTCGCCACGGACTGGGCCTCGCGCCGGAAGCGCTCGCGGAACGCCTGCTCGCGGCCGAGCTCGGTGTGCAGGGTCTTGATTGCGACCTCGCGGTCCAGCACGCTGTCATAGGCGAGGTGCACGGAGGCCATGCCGCCGGCGCCAAGAAGATCACGAAGCTGGTAACGTCCACCGCCGACCGAACGGCCCTCGAATTGGCCTTGAGCGCCGTCCTGGCTCATCGTTCCGCTTCCCCCTAGGCGCACTGCCCGTATGTCTAGCGATCAAAATCTAGAATTCCGCAGCCAAGTCTGCCCCAGGGCACGGACACGTCAAGCTGTGTGCCCGTTCCGTGACCAGATGTGCAAGATCCGGGCACGGTCATGAAGGGGCTCGGACTTCCGGTCACCCCTGGTGAACTTGCGACACTTGGGATGCGGAGGGTTTGATGGCCGGTCCACGACGGACCGGTGGGTGCCGCGGAACCTGTAGCGTGCTCTAGCGAAGACCGAGACCTTACCGCTGCAATGCGGATCGATTCGACGGCGAGGACCGATGGCACCGACGCAGCGCCCCCAAGGGCCGTCCGATCCTGACGCCACCGGCTCCAACGTCTCCGACGCGCCGGAGCTGTGGGGCAACGGCGGGCTGGTCGGTGACGGCCGCTACCGCCTGACGCGTCGGCTGGGCCGCGGCGGCATGGCCGAGGTGTTCGCCGCCGAGGACGTGCGCCTGGGCCGGACCGTCGCCGTGAAGCTGCTGCGCGCGGACCTCGCCGAGGACCCGGTGTCCAAGGCCCGCTTCACGCGCGAGGCGCAGTCCGTCGCCGGTCTGAACCACCACGCGGTCGTCGCCGTCTACGACTCCGGTGAGGACTTCGTCAGCGGCAACACCGTGCCGTACATCGTGATGGAGCTGGTCGAGGGCCACACCATCCGGGACCTGCTGCTCAACGCCGAGGCGCCGCCGCCGGACCAGGCACTGATCATCGTCTCCGGGGTGCTGGAGGCGCTGGCCTACAGCCACCAGCACGGCATCGTGCACCGCGACATCAAGCCCGCGAACGTGATCATCACCAACAGCGGCGCCGTGAAGGTGATGGACTTCGGCATCGCCCGCGCCCTGCACGGCGCGCAGTCGACCATGACCCAGACCGGCATGGTCATGGGCACCCCGCAGTACCTCTCCCCGGAGCAGGCGCTCGGCAAGACCGTCGACACCCGCTCCGACCTCTACGCCACCGGCTGCCTGCTGTACGAACTCCTCGCGCAGCGGCCGCCGTTCACCGGTGAGACCCCGCTCTCGGTCGTCTACCAGCACGTCCAGGACATGCCGGTGCCGCCCTCCCAGGTCGCCGACGCGGTGCCGCCGGAGCTGGACGGCCTGGTCATGCGGTCGCTGGCCAAGGACCCCGACGACCGGTTCCAGAGCGCCGAGGAGATGCGCGGTCTGGTCCAGTACTCGCTGCAGATGCTGCACGAGCAGGGCGGGCACACCGGCACCTGGAACACCGGCCCGGTCGCGCTGCACGAGGGCGGCCACACCATGGCGCTGCGCGGCGGAGCGGCCGAGACCTCCGTCATGTCGCACGCCGACGCCGGGAAGACCACGGCCCAGCCGATCCTGACGCCCGGCATGCGGGACGACGACGGCGGTTTCGAGGGCGGCTACCGCCAGGCCAAGGGCGGCCGCGGCAAGATCTGGCTGATCGCGGTGCTGGCACTGATCGCCATCGCGGTGGGCGTGGCCTTCGCGCTGCAGAACACCAACGCCAACGAGCACAAGACCAAGACGCCGGTCACCCAGTCCCCGCAGCCGTCCCAGTCGGACGAGACCACCCAGCCGCCGACGGACGAGCCGTCCACCACGGACACCTACCCGGGCAGCACCAGCGGCGGCGGGAACCCCTACACCCACCGCCCGACCCACCAGCCGAGCACCCAGCCGTCGTCCGAGCCGACGCCGTCGAGCCAGCCGAGCTCGGAGCCGCCGACCAGCACCACCGGCGGGACGACCACGGGCGGCACCACCGACGGTGGCACCACCAACGGCGGGACGACGGACGGTGGCACCACCAACGGCGGGACGACGGACGGCGGCACCACCAACGGCGGCACGTCGAACGGCGGCACCACCAACGGTGGCACCACCAATGGCGGGACCAACAACGGCGGGACCACCAACGGTGGCACGACGCCCCTCGGTGGGGCGACCGGCGGCTGACCGGGACGGAGGGACGGGCTGGCGCCGTGCGCGTCAGCCCGTGAACGCCCTTCGCACGGCGGGGAATTCGCGGGTCCACCACACGGCCAGCGCGGCCGCCGCGGGGAACTGCGGATCGGTGCGCCGGTCGCCGAGCCGATAGCGCCAGGTCAGCATCCAGAAGTCGTTCAGCCGCTCCCACCACACCCGGTGCACGGCCGCGGCCAGCTCGTCGGCCCCGGCCCCGCACACGCTGCGGTAGGCGGCGGCGTACGCAGCGACCTTCGACAGGTCCAGCGTGCCGCAGGGACGGACGAAGAAGATCACGGCGGCGCGCACCGCCTCCTCCGCGCGCGGGTGGACGCCCAGCCGGTCCCAGTCGACGATCGCGCCCGGTTCGGTCCCGCGGTAGAGCACGTTCAGCGGGTGGAAGTCGCCGTGCACCCAGCCCGCCGGGGGCTCCGCACCGGGAGCCGGCCGGCGGTGCGCCTGCCGCTCCAGGAGCGTCCGGCGCTCCAGGAGGCGGTGCTCGGCGAGCTCGTCGAAGCTGGTCCGCGGCCGGGCACCGCGGGCGAGCGCCAGCAACTCGTCGATCGTCTCGAAGGTCCGCTCCGGGTCGGCGGCGGCATCTGTGCCCGGCGGCCGCGGCGGCGCCGGTTCGTCGGCCATCACCTGCTCCAGCGTCGTGTGGACCAGCCCGAGCAGCCCGCCGAGCCGGCGCGACTGGCCGACGGTCAGTGCCGTGCCGCTCAGGTGCCGGCCCGTCCTCCAGGGGTGCAGGGCGTAGTGGCGGCCGTCCAGGACGGTGAAGGTCCGCCCGTCCGTGCCCGTCACGGGCGGGACGACGGGCAGGCCGCACCCGGCCAGCCTGCGGGTGGCGCGGTGCTGGCGGGTGAGCGCGGCCCGGTCGCCGTCGAGGTGGTGTTTGAGGAAGTAGCGGCCGCGGGTGGTGGCGAGGAAGTAGCCGTGGTTGAGCAGGCCCTCGGCGACGGGTTCGCAGGACAGCGGTGCGCCGGCTCCGTCGTAGTGGCGCAGCAGGGATCCGAGGGTGTCGCGGTCGGGCGTGGACGCCGACCGGACTACAGATGAGCGCAGCACGCGCCAGATGTTAGATCAACTTCGCCCAGTGGAGTGGGTGTCCCGGAAAGCCTCACAGAGGGTGTGCGTATCCGAAGACCGGGACGTCCGTGAGGTGATGCAGCGTCACGAATTCCGGCTCGATCCGCAGGAAGACCGCATCGTACGGGACGCCGTCGGCCAACCGCGGGGTGCGGCCGAACAGTTCCCGCTCGACCGGGGTGGGTTCGATGACCCGGGCGGTGCCGGTGAACTGCACGGACCAGGTGTCGCGGGCGCCGCTGTTGACGTTGTCGGCCTCGTAGGCGACGACGCTGCCGTCCAGCGCCCGGTGGTACTCGTAGCCGCGGTGCAGGCGCAGGAGCACGCGACCGTCGACGACGACGTGCCGGGTGACGGTGGTGAAGGGGAGCGCCCGCCGGCTGGCCGACACCCGGCCGTAGGGGGTGCTGCTCAACAGCTCGATGGCGCGGAAGACGTCGGTGGGCATGGTGTCACCCTGCCCGCGCGGTGCGGCGGCGGGTAGGGGCGGCAGCCCCCGCGAGGCGGGACGTTGGTCCCTTCCGCCGGTCCCGGAGCCGCCGGCTCCGGGGTCGTGGCCTTGGTGTCGCTCCTGTTCAGCGCCGTTCGGCCTGCATGCGGGCGACATAGGCGGCGGCCTGGGAACGGCGTTCCATGCCGAGCTTGGAAAGCAGGCTGGAAACGTAATTCTTGATCGTTTTCTCGGCGAGGTGGAGCCGTTCGCCGATTGCGCGATTGGTCAATCCCTCGCCGATCAAATCGAGGATCTTGCGCTCTTGCTCGGTGAGGTTCGCCAGTCGGTCGTCGCCCTTCGCGGCGTTGCCGTCGCGCAGCCGTTCCAGGACGCGGGCGGTGGCCACCGGGTCGAGCAGCGATTTCCCGGCCGCCACGTCGCGAACCGCGGAGAGGAGTTCACTGCCGCGGATGGCCTTGAGGACATAACCGGACGCACCGGCCATGATCGCATCGAACAGGGCCTCGTCGTCGGCGAACGAGGTGAGCATCAGGCACTTGATCTCTTCGTCCTGGGCGCGAATCTCGCGACAGACCTCGACGCCGCTGCCGTCCGGGAGGCGGACGTCGAGCACGGCCACGTCCGGACGCGTCGCCGGGATCCTGACCAGCGCATCCGCCGCGGTGCCGGCCTCGCCGACCACCTCGATGTCGTCCTCGACCGACAACATTTCGTGGACGCCCCGCCGGACCACTTCGTGGTCATCGAGCAGGAAAACCGTGATTTTTCCGTCTTCACGCACCTTCCTAGTCTCACACACCAACTCTTCCCGTGCTCCAGGTCACCGATATAACGTGCCGTTGTCCCGGCGGCCTGCAACGCTGTGACCAGGAGTTGTTCCCAGCCTTCGCGATTTACTTGGAAATCCAAGCAAAATCGCAGGTCAGCGCCATTTCCACTTCGGCTTTGACAATGGGTAACGTGCAATGAGCAGGCCACTCCGGGGCGCTTTGTTCCACCCGGATCCGGCCGCGTTCGCACACACCCCGTGCGCCGTATCGGATACCGGGTGAGCCGCAAACGGCCACCGGCGGACCCCGGGGGCCGGACAGACGGAGGAGCAGCACGTGACCGTGGAAGGCACTGCCGAGCGGAAAACCGCCCGCGGCGGCAGCAAGCGCACCACCGCCAAAAAGACGACGCCGGCGAAGAAGGCGACGCAGTCCAAGGCCGGGAACAGCGCCGGGCCGGACCAGGCGGAGCAGGACCAGCTCGTACAACTGCTGACCCCGGAAGGGACGCGGGTCGAGCACCCGGACTACACGATCGACCTCTCTCCCGAGGAACTGCGCGGTCTCTACCGCGACATGGTGCTGACCCGGCGGTTCGACGCCGAGGCGACCACCCTCCAGCGCCAGGGCGAACTGGGCCTGTGGGCCTCGCTGCTGGGCCAGGAAGCCGCGCAGATCGGTTCCGGCCGCGCGCTGCGCGACGACGACTACGTCTTTCCCACCTACCGGGAGCACGGCGTGGCCTGGTGCCGCGGCGTCGACCCGACGAACCTGCTGGGGATGTTCCGCGGCGTCAACCACGGCGGCTGGGACCCCAACAGCAACAACTTCCACCTCTACACCATCGTCATCGGATCGCAGACGCTGCACGCGACCGGCTACGCGATGGGCGTGCAGAAGGACGGCGCGGATTCCGCGGTCATCGCGTACTTCGGTGACGGCGCGTCCAGCCAGGGCGACGTCGCCGAATCCTTCACCTTCTCCGCGGTCTACAACGCCCCGGTCGTCTTCTTCTGCCAGAACAACCAGTGGGCGATTTCCGAGCCCACCGAGAAGCAGACCCGCGTCCCCCTCTACCAGCGCGCCCAGGGGTACGGATTCCCCGGCGTCCGGGTGGACGGCAACGACGTGCTGGCCTGCCTGGCGGTGACCAAGGCGGCGCTGGACCGCGCGCGCACCGGCCAGGGCCCCATGCTGATCGAGGCGTTCACCTACCGCATGGGCGCCCACACCACCTCCGACGACCCGACGCGGTACCGCCCGGACGAGGAGACGCTGGCCTGGGAGGCCAAGGACCCGATCCTGCGGCTGCGGAAGTACCTGGAGGCCGAGGGCCTCGTCGACGACGCCTACCTCGCCGCGATCGACGAGGAGAGCGACGTCCTGGGCAAGCGGGTCCGCGACGTCGTACGGGCCATGCCCGACCCGGATCACCTGGCGATCTTCGAGAACGTCTATGCCGACGGGCACGCGCTCGTCGATGAGGAGCGCGCGCAGTTCGCCGCCTACCAGGCGTCGTTCGCGGACGCCGACGCCGCCGCGGAGGGGAACTGACCATGGCTGTCCACGAGAAGATCACCATCGCGAAGGCGATCAACGCGTCGCTGCGGGCCTCCATGGAGGCCGACCCCAAGGTCCTCATCATGGGCGAGGACGTCGGCAAGCTCGGCGGCGTCTTCCGGGTCACCGACGGGCTCCAGAAGGACTTCGGCGAGGACCGGGTGATCGACACCCCGCTCGCCGAGTCCGGCATCGTCGGCACCGCGATCGGCTTGGCCCTGCGCGGCTACCGACCGGTCGTGGAGATCCAGTTCGACGGCTTCGTCTTCCCCGCCTACGACCAGATCGTCACCCAGCTCGCGAAGATGCACGCGCGGGCGCTGGGCAAGGTCAAGGTGCCGGTCGTCATCCGCATCCCGTACGCGGGCGGCATCGGCGCCGTCGAGCACCACTCCGAGTCGCCCGAGGCGCTCTTCGCGCACGTCGCCGGACTCAAGATCGTCTCCCCGTCGAACTCCTCCGATGCCTACTGGATGCTCCAGCAGGCCATCGCCGGGGACGACCCGGTCATCTACTTCGAGCCCAAGCGCCGCTACCACGACAAGTCGCGCCTGGACACCGAGTCGATCCCGGACCCGCTGCACAAGGCCCGGGTGACCCGGGCCGGCTCCGACCTCACCCTGGTCGCCTACGGCCCGATGGTGAAGGTCTGCGAGGACGTCGCCAAGGTCGCGGCCGAGGAGGGCAAGTCGGTCGAGGTGGTCGACCTGCGCTCGATCTCCCCGATCGACTTCGACACCGTCCAGTCCTCGGTCGAGAAGACCGGCCGGCTGGTCGTGGTCCACGAGGCGCCCGTCTTCTTCGGCTCGGGTGCGGAGATCGCCGCCCGGATCACCGAGCGCTGCTTCTACCACCTGGAGGCACCGGTGCTGCGGGTCGGCGGTTTCCACGCCCCGTATCCGCCGTCCAGGCTGGAGGACGAGTACCTTCCGGGGCTGGACCGGGTGCTCGACGCCGTTGACCGTGCGTTGGCGTACTGAGGGCTGAGGAGAGTCGTGACCATGACTGCAGGGACCGCCGGCGCCGCGCACACGCAGCGCATCCGCGAGTTCAAGATGCCCGACGTGGGCGAGGGCCTGACCGAGGCCGAGATCCTCAAGTGGTACGTCAAGGCCGGTGACACCGTTGCCGACGGCCAGGTCGTGTGCGAGGTCGAGACGGCCAAGGCCGCCGTGGAACTGCCCATCCCCTACGACGGGGTGGTGCACGCGCTCCACTTCGACGAGGGCACCACCGTCGATGTCGGCACCGTGATCATCGCGGTCGACACCGACCCGGGCGCCGGTCCCGTCGGGGAGGCCCCCGGTGAGGCCGCGGCGCCCGCCGAGGAGGACGACGCCGAACCGCAGGGCCGGCAGGCGGTGCTGGTCGGCTACGGCGCCGCGCCGTCCTCGACCAAGCGCCGGGCGCGCAAGCAGCAGCCGGGGGTGCCGGCCCAGTCGGAGCCGGTGACCGCCGGGCTCCAGGCCGAGCTCAACGGGCACAGCGCGCCGGCGCCGGCCGCCACTCCGGTGGCCGTGCCCGTGGCGCCGGCGGCGCCCGCCGCCGTCGTTCCGGCCGCGGAGCGTCCGCTGGCCAAGCCGCCGGTCCGCAAGCTCGCCAAGGACCTCGGCATCGACCTGGCAACGGTCGTCCCGACCGGGCCGGGCGGCGTCGTCACCCGCGACGACGTCTACGCGGCAGCCGCACCGGCCGAGACAGCGGTGCCGGCCGCCCCCGAGGTGGCCGTCCCGACGGCGGTTGCCCCGGTCGCCGCCTTCGACGCCGCGCGCGAGCGTCGGGTGCCGGTCAAGGGCGTGCGCAAGGCCACCGCCCAGGCGATGGTCGCCAGTGCCTTCACCGCGCCGCACGTCACGGAGTTCATCACCGTCGACGTGACCCGCACGATGAAGCTCGTCCAGGAGCTGAAGCAGGACCCGGATCTGGCCGGGCTGCGGGTCAATCCGCTGCTGTTGGTGGCCAAGGCGTTCCTGGTCGCCATCAAGCGGCACCCGGAGGTCAACGCCGCCTGGGACGAGGCGACTCAGGAGATCGTCTACAAGGACTACGTCAACCTCGGGATTGCCGCGGCCACTCCGCGCGGCCTGCTCGTCCCGAACATCAAGGACGCGGGGGCCAAGACGCTTCCCCAGCTCGCCACGGAACTGGGCGAGCTGGTGGCCACCGCCCGCGAGGGCAAGACCTCACCGGCGGCGATGTCCGGCGGTACGGTCACCATCACCAACGTCGGCGTCTTCGGCGTCGACACCGGCACTCCGATCCTCAACCCGGGGGAGTCGGCGATCCTCGCGGTCGGTGCGATCAAGCTCCAGCCGTGGGTCCACAAGGGCAAGGTCAAGCCGCGCCACGTCACGACCCTCGCCCTCTCCTTCGACCACCGGTTGATCGACGGCGAGTTGGGCTCCAAGCTGCTCGCGGACATCGCGGCGATCCTGGAGCGGCCCAAGCGGCTGATCACCTGGGGCTGAGTCGGCCGGACTGATCGTCCGGGGCGGGAGTCCGGGACGACGGTGGGGCGGTGTTTCACGTGAAACGGTCGGTGCGTTTCACGTGAAACACCGCCCTTGGTCGTTGCTCAGCCGCGGATGAGGTCGACCACGCGGCTGAGGTGCGCCACCGGGCCGGTCGGGGCGGACGGGTCGACCGGCGCCGCGCTGCGGGCCAGTGCGGCGCCGGCCCACACGGTGGCGACGATCAGGGCCAGTGCGACGGCGTTGCGCGCACGGTGGCCGGTGTGCGTCCTGGACTGCATGGTCAACTCCCCTTGTACGGGTGCCTTATCGGTTCCGTGTCTCCATTCACCCATGGGAATGCGGCCGTTCCGTACGCGTCAGGTACGGACTCGCGTACGCCTTGAGTCGGACCGCGGGTCCCCCTCGGGTCCCCCTTTCGAGCGGGGCGGTCCTCGACCGGAAAGGGTTTGCCGCCGGCCGTCCGGCTCCTTACGGTCGGCGAAATGAGCAGTCACACGGTCATTCGGCGCTATCGGGACGCGGATCAGGACGCGGTCTGCGACCTGTGGTCCAGGGCGTCGAAGCAGGCGCATCCGTTCATCGAGGGAGAAGGGGAGGGGGAGCGGGCCCGGATCCTCCGCGAGGTGCATCTCGTCCGGGCGGAGAACTGGGTCGCCGAGCGCGACGGGGCCGTCATCGGCGTGCTGGGACTCCGGGCCGGGGACGACGCCGGGGCGGAGATCGACGGGTTGTTCGTGGTGCCGGAGGCACAGGGCGCCGGGACCGGCCGGGAGCTGGTGGAGCATGCGGCCGCGCGGTACGGCGCGCTGACCCTGGAGGTCTTCGAGGAGAACGCCCGGGCCCGGCGGTTCTCCGCCCACCTGGGCTTCACCGAGCGCGGGCGGCGGATCGACGACCAGACCGGCCATCCGCTGATCGCCGCGGAGCGGGAAGCGCCGCTGCGGTCGGTGTCGTGGCTCCACGTGCGGGACGGCCGGCTGCTGAGCGTGCGGACGCGGGGGAACGACACCTTCTACCTCCCGGGTGGCAAGTACGAACCGGGGGAGACGGCACGCGAGGCGCTCTCCCGGGAGCTCTCGGAGGAACTCGGCCTGCGCATCCCGGCCGCGGAGCTCTCCGAGGCGTTCGTCGTCCACGACGTGGCGCACGGCAAGAACGGTCGGCGGCTGCACATGACCTGCTTCACCGGCGGCCCCCAGGACATCGTGCCGGCCCCCGGCCGGGAGATCGCCGAGTACGCGTGGTTCGACCGCCAGGAGTCGTCCGCGCGCTGCGCACCGGCCCACCGGCAGGTGGTGGACCGCCTGGTCGCGCAGGGGCGGATGTCGGCCTGAGGAGACGGTCGGCCGGCGCTCCGAAACAGCCCCGGCCGACCCCGCATAACGCCTCCTACCAGGGCAAATATCTCGTTGATCGTCCGCATTGCGGAATGCCGTACCGGTCGCATACTTGTTGTATCTATCCTGTGCGCATGCCATCAGCGTCCCTGTCCACCGTCCCCACGAGGGAGACCGGTCCCGTTCCCGCCAAACAGCCACCCGCTGCCGAGCGGGTCTACACCCACATCAAGGACGCCGTCCTGGAGCGCCGCTACGAGGGCGGGATGCTGCTCACCGAAGGGGAGCTCGCCGACGCGGTGGGCGTCTCCCGCACCCCGGTGCGGGAGGCACTGCTGCGGCTGGAGGTGGAAGGGCTGATCAAGCTCTACCCGAAGAAGGGCGCGCTGGTCCTTCCGGTCTCCGCGCAGGAGATCGCCGATGTCGTCGAGACCAGGCTGCTGGTGGAGAAGCACGCCGCGGCCAAGGCCGTGCCCGCCGGCGCCGCCCTGATCAACGAGTTGAGCGAACTGGTCGAGACGATGCGGGAGCAGGCCGCGGCGGGCGACCTGGCCGCCGTGTCGATCACCGACCGGGCCTTCCACGCCGCCATCGTGCGCAGCGCCGGCAACCAGATCCTGGACCGACTCTACGAGCAGCTGCGCGACCGGCAACTGCGGATGGGCGTCGCGGTGATGCACGCCCACCCCGACCGGATCGCCAAGAACATCACCGAACACACCGAGATCCTGGAGGCCCTGCGGGCCGGCGACGCCGAAGCCGCCACCGACGCCGTACAGCGGCACGTCAGCTGGGTCCGCAACCTCGCGCAGGGGAACGAGCGATGAGCGGGCGTACCGACGGTGCTGCCGGCAGCGACAGTTCCACCGGTGGTGGCATAGGCGGCATAGGCGGGGGCGGCGTCCGGCTGCTTCCCTCGGACCCGCCCGGCGGCCGGAAGGCCGTGGCCGTATGGGGCATCGGCGTCGCCGTCTACTTCGTCGCGATCACCTACCGCACCAGCCTCGGCGTGGCCGGCCTGGACGCCGCCCACCGTTTCCACATCAACGCCTCCGCGCTGTCCACCTTCTCGATCCTTCAGCTGCTGGTCTACGCGGGCATGCAGATACCCGTCGGCCTGCTGGTCGACCGGCTGGGCGCGAAGAAGGTCCTGACCATCGGCGTGGTGCTCTACACCGCGGGCCAGTTCGGCTTCGCGTTCTCGGACTCGTACGGCATGGCGCTCGGCTCGCGGGCGCTGCTGGGCTGTGGTGACGCGATGACCTTCATCAGCGTGCTGCGGCTCGGCTCCCGCTGGTTCCCGGCCCGTCGCGGCCCGATGATCGCGCAGATCGCCGCCCTGGTCGGCATGGCGGGCAACCTGATCTCCACCCTCGTCCTGGCCCGCCTGCTGCACACCTTCGGCTGGACGACGACCTTCGCCGCCAGCGCCCTGGGCGGCATCGTCGTGCTGGCCCTGCTGCTCCTCTTCCTCAAGGACCACCCCGAGGGCTTCGCCCCGCCGCCGGCGTCCCGCGAGCACAGCGGTGCCGCGTTCATCCGCGGCCAGATCGCGGCCGCCTGGCGCGAGCCCGGCACCCGGCTGGGCATGTGGGTGCACTTCACCACCCAGTTCCCGGCGATGGTCTTCCTGCTGCTGTGGGGCCTGCCGTTCCTCGTGGAGGCGCAGGGCCTCTCCCGCGGCACGGCCGGTGAACTGCTGACCCTCGTGGTGCTCTCCAACATGGCCGTCGGCCTGGTCTACGGCCAGATCATCGCGCGTCACCACGCGGCGCGGATGCCGCTGGCGCTGGGCACCGTCGCGGCCACCGCCCTGCTGTGGGCGCTCACCCTGTGCTGGCCGGCCGCGCACGCGCCCATGGCGCTGCTGGTCGTGCTCTGTGCGGTGCTGGGTGCCTGTGGCCCCGCGTCGATGATCGGTTTCGACTTCGCCCGGCCGGCCAATCCGCCGGAGCGCCAGGGCACCGCGTCCGGCATCGTCAACATGGGCGGCTTCACCGCCTCGATGACCACGCTGCTCGCGGTCGGCGTCCTGCTCGACGCCACCGGCGACAACTACCGGATCGCCTTCGCCTCGGTCTTCGTCCTGGAGGCGCTCGGCATCTCGCAGATCCTCCGGCTACGTCGGCGTGCGGCACGGCGCGAACGGGAACGGTTGGTGGTCAGCAGGGTCGAGGCCGTTCACGTCCCGGCCTGAGGACGGCGAGGACGAAGAGCAACACGATCAGGCTCAACAGCGTGGTCAGAGCCCGTGCCAGGGGGCTGGCCTCGAACACGGCCAGGGTCGTCTTCCCCGCGCCTGGTGCGCCGAGCAGCACCAAGCGTGGGGTGCCCATCTCCCTTAATCGGTCCAGGAGTTGCCGGAGGGATCGGTGGAGATCGCCGTTTCACGTGAAACGGCGAGGGGCGTTTCACGTGAAACCGCGGCCTCTGTTTCACGTGAAACAGAGGCGTTCGTTTCACGTGAAACGGCTAATCCCTTGCGGATCGCCCAGTCGACGGGCAGCGGTGTGGGCAGATGGAGGCCGCGCTTACGGGTTTCCTCGCGCCACTGCTTGTGCACTGCCTGCTTCAGCGCTTCTGCCGCGGAACCGGTCGGGGTGGGCGTGACTGCCTGCGGCGGGTGGATGGTGATGGTGTGGCCTTGGTGGACGCTGCCCGCCGCGATGTTCTGCGCGGTGTTCCACATCCCGCCGCTCCCCCGGCCCTCTTCGGCCCCGGGTCGGCCGTCCCCCGCCTTCACCGCTCCCTCCACCACGTCGCGCCCCTCGCAGCCGAAGCCTGCCGAGCCACGCTGCCCCAGCGAGCCCAGCGGCCCCTGAGTTCCTCGTGGGACGCCCCGTCCGGGTCACTGGTTCCTCTCGGGAGTGCCTGAGCGGCCCGGGCGTTACGGCGTGACGGCGAAGTTGTCGAGGATGGCGTGGGCGAGGTCCTGATCGCCGTCGATCTTGATCTGCTCGACCAGGGTCGCCGGCCGGACCCGTCCGCACGCCAGTTGGTGGAAGGCGTCCCAGTCCATGGTCAGCGTCACCGTCGGGCCGAGCGAGACGCTGCCGTCGATGGTGGCCTTCCCCTCGGCGTCGACCCGGACGGTCCGCATGAACTCCACCGGGCCGCTGATGTCGAAGACAACCGTCGAACGGGCCGGCGCCTTGGCCCGTTTGGTGACGATCCCGGGCAGTGCCCGCACCAGCAGGTCGCGGGCCACCAGCGCACCCGCCGAGTCGAGGTTGCCGGGCTTGCCGAACACCCGGCGGAGGTCCTGCTCGTGCGCCCAGACATCGAACGCCCGCTGCTCCAGGACGAATTCCAGGGTGCGCTCCTCGCCGAGCGGGCTGCGTACCACGGTGTCCGGTTGACGAGTCTCGTTCCGCAACTGCCGGGAGCGCCGGATGATGGTGTATTCGAGCTCGCTGAGCATCTCCGGCGCGGTGTGGTGCCGGCGGACGTCCACCTGGACCTCCATCCGGCGGGCCGACTCGCTGCGCACGTGGTACAGGTCGCGGGGCAGCGTGTGGATCGGCCGGGGGTCGCCCAACATCTCGCATTCCAGGCCGATGACGTGGGAGACGATGTCGCGCACGGACCAACCTGGCAGGTCCGTCGCCCTGTTCCACTCGCCTTCGACGAGCGGCGTCACCAGCTCGGTTATCGCTTCTATGGAGTGCGTCCAGGCATCGATGGAGGACTGAAGGCTGGGATGGACGGTCACGGGACCCCTCGAACGGTTCGTACGCGGGCTGCTGTCTGGCAGTTAAGTTACGCTGCGCACGGGCACCCCGGCAGTGCTTTCGGGTGACCATCGTAGGCGGATGTTTGACGGTCGGGCCGTTCGAAAGCGTTGCCGGTGGTACTGTGCGCGATTCGCCGCTCCCGATTGGTGCGGAGTCGGCGCGACCGGCCAATTACCGCCCGGTAAGAGGGTTTTGGCCGGTACGTCCGGCGCGTCCTCAGTCGTCCTCCCGCTCCCGCTCGGCCATCCGGATCACGGAGACCGCGACGGCGATCAGCAGCGCCGGGTCCGCGTCCTCCCGCACGACGTTGACCGCGTAGGTGTCACGGACGGTCAGCCACCGCCGTGAGATCTCGGCGAGCAGTTCGCCGTCGTACTCGACCGCGAACTCCCGATCGAGGATCTTGCCGCTCACGTCCAGCTCGGTGCCGTCGACCAGCTCGACGCGGAAGTGATGGCGCAGCAACGAAAGGCGCTTGCGCTTGATGGTGGCCAACGGCTCGTCGTCCCGCTCGATGGTCATCGCGTCGCGCAGGCTGAACATCTTCTTGCGGATGGTGATCAGGACCCGCCGCTCGGTGTCCTTGAGCTCGAAGGTCTCCCGCAGCCGGAGCGCCTTCCCGTCCACGAGGAACGCGTGCCGTCCGTGATCGTCGTCGACCCAGTAGTCATCGCCGATGCCGAAGATCCGGTCGTGCACGAAGTACTTGCGGGAGCGAGGGTGGTGCGCCTCGTGGGATTGCAGCATGGGTGACGTGTTCCCCGTGGCCCCTGCGGAATGCCTGGACACCGGAGTGACGTTGAATGTCCACATGGCTTCACGTGCGCGCGTCCGGGCCCCCGAGCTGATCGGCAAGGGCGGCTGGCTCAACACCGGCGGAAACGACCTCACCCTCACTGACCTGCGAGGACGCATTGTCATCCTCGATTTCTGGACGTTCTGCTGTGTGAACTGCCTGCACGTCCTGGACGAGCTGCGGGAGCTGGAGGAGCGCCACCGCGACTCGGTCGTGATCATCGGTGTGCACTCCCCGAAGTTCGTGCACGAGGCCGACCACCAGGCCGTCGTCGACGCCGTCGAGCGGTACGGCGTCGAGCACCCCGTCCTCGACGACCCCGAGCTCGCGACCTGGAAGCAGTACGCGGTGCGGGCCTGGCCGACGCTGGTGGTGATCGACCCCGAGGGCTACGTCGTGGCCCAGCACGCGGGCGAGGGCCATGCGCACGCCATCGAGGCGCTCGTCGAGGAGCTGATCGCCGAGCACGGCGCCAAGGGCACGCTGCGGCGCGGGGACGGCCCCTACGTCCCGCCGGAGCCGGTCGCCACCGACCTCCGTTTCCCCGGCAAGGCCGTGCGGCTGCCCGGCGGCACCTTCCTGGTCTCCGACACCACCCGGCACCAACTGGTCGAGCTGGGCGCCGACGGCGAAGAGGTGCTGCGCCGGATCGGGAGCGGGGAGCGCGGGCTGGGCCCGGACTCCTTCAACGAGCCGCAGGGACTGGCGCTGCTGCCCGACGGCACGGTCGCCGTCGCGGACACCGTCAACCACGCGGTCCGGGTCTTCGACCCCGCGACCGGCACGCTGGAGACGGTGGCCGGCACCGGCAAGCAGTGGTGGCAGGGCTCGCCGACCGCGGGCCCGGCCCGCGAGGTGGACCTCTCCTCGCCGTGGGACCTCGCCTGGTGGCAGGACCGGCTGTGGATCGCGATGGCCGGCGTCCACCAGATCTGGGCCTACGACCCGGCCGACGGCACGGTGGCGGTGGCGGCCGGCACCACCAACGAGGGCCTGGTGGACGGTCCCGCGGCGGAGGCGTGGTTCGCCCAGCCCTCCGGACTCGCGGCGGCCGGCGACCGGCTGTGGATCGCCGACTCGGAGACCAGCGCGGTGCGCTGGATCGAGCGGGCGGCCGACGATGCCGCGGACGGTTACGTGGTCCGCACGGCCGTCGGCACCGGCCTCTTCGACTTCGGGCACCGGGACGGCGCCGCCGAGCAGGCCCTGCTCCAGCACCCGCTGGGCGTCACCGCGCTCCCCGACGGTTCGGTCGCCGTCGCGGACACCTACAACCACGCGCTGCGCCGCTACGACCCGGCCAGCGGTGAGGTGACCACCCTCGCCACCGATCTGCGGGAGCCCTCCGCGGCGGTCCTCGCCGACGACGACATCGTGGTGGTGGAGTCCGCGCGGCACCGGCTGACCCGGCTCCGGCTCCCCGAGGAGGCGGTGCGCGTCGAGTCGGTGGCCCACCGCACCCAGCGGGCCGCGACCGACATCGCCCCCGGCACCCTGCGGCTCGACGTGGTCTTCCAGGCCCCGGCCGGCCAGAAGCTCGACACCCGCTACGGTCCCTCCACACGGCTGCTGGTCAGTGCCACGCCGCCGGAGTTGCTCGCCGACGGGGCGGGTGCGGGCACGGACCTGGCGCGGGACCTGGTCCTCGCGGACGGCGCGAGCGAGGGCGTGCTGCACGTCTCGGCGATGGCCGCGTCCTGCGACGACGCCCCGGACGTCGAGTACCCGGCCTGTCACGTGCACCAGCAGGACTGGGGCGTGCCGGTCCGGATCACCGGGGACGGCGCGGCCCGGCTGGGCCTCGTGCTGGCGGGGCTGGACGCGGAGTAACCCCGGCCACCGGCCCCCAGCCGAGGCTACGCGTGCCGGCCTGGGGGTCGGCGGCCGCGGGACGTCACCCGACGCCGGCCTCCAGCTTGGCCGCGGAGAGGGTGCTGTACCAGTTGGTGACCTTGCTCTGGCCGACGGAGACCGTCGTGTACTTCTCGGCGAAGTTGTACGTCACGGGCGGGCCGGTGGTCCGGGAATCCTCCGATCGGCCCATGAACTGGACGGCCACGTCCTTCTGCTTCGTGCCCAGGGCGGCGGCGCTGGTGGTCGGGATGACCGCGTAGGCGGTGGAGTGCGGCCGCAGGGTCACCAGGTGGCCCGAGTCGGGCTTCACCCTCGGCAGCGGCGTCTTCGCCTGGTTGAACGACAGCAGCGGTGCGTTGTACAGCGTGCAGCTCAGCGAGCCGGAGGAGTTCCGGTACCGCACGGTCACATATCCCTTGGGCCCCGTCACCTGGCCGAACTGGAGCCGGGCAGTGGTGAGGTAGCAGTTCGACACGTGACGGTTGGCCGCCGCGCCGGCGCCGGCCCCTGCCGCCGCGGCGCCACCGCCGATGATCTTGCGCTTCTTGCTCTTGGAGGACGAGCTCGTCTTCGACTTCGAGGAGCTGCTGTTGCAGCCGGTCAGCGCGAGCGAGCCGGCCAGGCCGAGGGCCAGCGCGGCGTACACGGCGGAGCGGCGACGGGTGCGGCGTGCGGTCATGGAAGGTCCCCCGGTGAGGTACTGCGGACGGCGAGGCGGCTATGTCATGGCACGGCCACGATAGCGACTGCCCCTCGAAGGGCCGGGGCGGATGCGTTCCGCCCGGCCTCCGGCTGCTCTTTCCCCGGTGTGGACGGCTCAACCCGGGCGCGGTCAGTTCGGGCACCGGGGCAGCTCGTCGTCGAGCTGCTCCGGCCGGACGCGGATGCCCGGCATCCAGGCCCTGCCACCGTCGTGGTCGACCCGGAACCAGATGCTGCTGTGCCCGCCGGCCTCGTCGGTGACGCTGATCCCGTCGGCGATCTTGCAGATGGCCTGCAGGACGTCGCCGTGCCAGACGCGGCCCACGACGTTGGGCCGCAGGTACGGCGCATAGGGGTCGCGGGCCAGGCCGAGCGCGCAGTAGTCGGTACGGCTGTGCCGGCAGGCCCGTTCGATGTTGTTCACGGTGATCCGGGCCGAGCCGGCGGCCGGTCCCGCGCCCGCCGCGGCCGATGCCCGTCCGTCGCCCGCCACCCGGCCGTCCGCGTCCGAACCGGTCAGCGCCATGACGGCGAAGGCGGCCCCGGCGAGGACGGCGGCGGTGCCGAGCCCGGCCAGCACCAGCCGCAACCGCCGCCGCCCCGGCGCTGCCTCCCGTGGATCCGCACCCGCCACCTCCTCCACGACCTCGCGGTCCGCCGCTGCCGCCGCGTCCGGTTCGGCCGCTGCGGGCGGTTCGATAGCCGTCGTCGCCGCCTCGTCCGCCGCCTCCTGGGCGCGGTGGAGCAGCTCCACCAGCGCCGGCAGCCGGTCCTCACCCGTGAAGGAGAGCTTGCACCACTGCACCAGCAGTCGTTCGTCGGGCAGGCTCTGACCGCGCAGATAGCGTGAGAGGGACGAGCGGCTGGCCGGCAGGCGGGCCGCTAACTCCTGGAGGCTGTACCCCAGTTCGCCGTGCATGCGGCGCAGTGCGGAGACGAAGTCCCGGGCGGGACCGGAGAGCTCAGCCGGGAGTGGGGCCAGTGGTTTGCGTCGGACATTCGTGGCGTCGTTCTCATGGCCAGGCACGCCTCGCATTCCAGCACAGTGGCCATGCGCGTGCGAGGGGCACTTCCGCTCCCCTGTGGCGGAAGTACCCCTCGTTACGCGATCCGGAACGAACCCGGACCGTTCGGTGACGTTTCACGTGAAACAGCGCGCTGCGGCTCGGTCGATCGTGAGCCAGCTCGGCCGTACGTGCCTCGCCCCCCGTTCGCTGCCGCCGTTCAGTCGCCGAACACCACGGGCCGGTACGGCCTGAACTCCGGGTCACCGCCCGGCAGGCCGTAGGTCAGGCTCCGGTGGCCGGTGCCGTGGTCACCGCGCTGCTCGAAGGCGGTGTACGAGGAGTGGGCGGCGTCGTTCCACTTCTCGAAGATGACGACGTGTCGGTTGTTGTTGTCCCCCGACGCGTCGACGAGGAGGTCGCCGCCCTGCAACGCGCCGAGCGAGATCGGCCGCGTGAGACCGCGATCGGTCGCCAGCCCCACGGTGTTGGTGCCGGGTGTCGGCAGCCGGAGCGCCATCGACACATAGCCCGAGCAGTCCTGCCGGTAGCCGTCCTTCCAGACCTGGGACTGGCTGTACGGGACCTGGGACCCGTTGTCGGCGGTCAGCCAGGTGGCGGCGCGCGCCAGCATCTCCCGGCGGGCGGCACCGGGGCCGGGCGGCGGACCGCCCTGCACGGGTATGCCCGGCAACCGGTCCTGCGGTATGTCCACCGCGACCACGGTGAGGAAGCCGCTGACCGGCCCGGTGAGGTGCGCCATGTAGGTCGAGCAGGCGTTGCCCTCGCACACGCGCCGGCCGGTGTTCACCTGGTAGTCGGCGGTGATCCGGTCCTTCCCCGGCGCCGAGGCATTGATCATTCCGACGGCGGGGGAGCCGGTGTCGGCGCTGGCGTGCACCACCCAACGGGTCCCCCAGGTCGGGAAGTCGGCGGCGGCCCGCGGCGTCGAACCGACGGCGCCGTGCGCGACCCCGGCGATCCCGGTGATCCCGAGACCCGCCGCGGCGGCCGTCGGAAGGGCCCGGCGCAGCAGGGTCCGGCGGAGCCCGGATGCCGTGCCCGCCACCGGGGTTGTGCCGTCCCCCGGTGGCGTGGTGCCGTGTTCCTCCATGCCGGTGCCCCTCCGCCTCGTCGGTCCGTGGTGCCGTCCGCGGGGTCCCCTCGCGACGACGGAGACCATGGTGGGCCGGGACGGCCCCCGTACACCGCCGCTGCGCGGCCTGTGGGACGTCGCTCTCGTCTCACAGGGCTGTGACCTGCGGTGACGTGGCGCGCGACGGCGGCTTTCGGGACGCCGAGGGGTGCCTGCTGGGACATGACGGGACAGCCGCGGGCAGGTCCGGAGGCCGTGCCGCACGCGGCGGCGGAGGACCGACGGGAAGCGGGCAAGAGGAAAGGGCGCCCGCCGGGGGAATCGCGGGCGCCCTGCTTCGGGGGCCGTCGTCGGCCCTACGCGGTCCGGACTACCAGGAGGCCGCGGTGTTGGGGTCCGACTGCCAGTACGTCACCTGCGCACTGTCGTCGAGGTACGCCGAGCCGCCCGGCAGCGCGACCTTCACCGACCCGCCGACGCTCCCGTCGCCGTCACGACCGGCGAGGCTGACGGAGAGCGAGGTCGCGGTGCGGCCGCCCTGGGCGTCACCGTCGGCCCGGGACAGCAGCACACCGGCGTAGCCCGACTCCCCCGGTGCCAGGGTGACCACGGCCTGCGGTTTGCTGTCCGGAAGGTCGGCAACCGGCGACTGTGCCTCGTCGAACTGGAGGTAGGGGTAGGCGTGGAGGTCGCAGGTGGCGCCGGAGGTGTTGGTGGCCTGCAGCAGCAGGTGGTTGATCGGGCGGGTCAGCGGCTGCGCCACGATGCGGACCTTGGAGGGGTCACAGGTGGTGCGCCGGGCACTCGACCCGCGGCCGCCACCGTTGGCGGCCTGTCCCGAACCGGCCGTGGGACCGTGCTTCCCGCCAGCGGCCGTGCTGTCCGCCACGGTGGTGTCGCCCGTGCCGCTCTTCCCGGTCGCACCGCCGTTGCCCTTGGCGCCGCCGTTCTCCTTCTCCGCCGGGGTGGGGGAGCCCTGGTCGTTGTGCATGCCGTTGGCCGCGGGGTCCTTGGCGTCCTGGGGCGCGGGGTCGAACGGCTTGGCGTCGCTGGTCTTGAGCGGGTTGTCCTGGCTTCCGCAGGCGGTGAGGGCCAGCGCGGCCACCGCGGTCAGCCCGGCCGCGGCGATCCGCAGCGTACGGCGCCGGGCCGAACGGGTCGTACGGGCCGTGGTGGCGGCATCGGTGCGTGGCATGTCCGGTCTCCCCCCGGGCGGCGGAGCGCGGCGAGGCGCTCCGCTGTCTGGCCCGGCGTGGTCGGCCGGCCCTGGTCCTGCGGTCTGTCCACAAGACTGCCGACCGCCGCTGCCGTACCGCTAACGCCTGCCTAACGCCCGTGTCCCCCGTCGCGGCCGTGGCTCAGCCGGCCCCGCCTCCCGGGCGTCCGCCCGACCCGTCGGGCTCCGTTCCCTCGCCGCCGTCCTGTCGCCGGCCGCCCTCCGCACCCCCGTCCCGGGCGAACAGCTGTGTCAGGGCGCTGATCGTGTAGACGTCGGTGGCCTCTTCGTCCACCAGGTGCATTTCCGCGAGCCGTTCGAGTCCGTCCTGCGTGCGCTCCTGGTCGGACCCGGCGAGGGCAGCCGCGGCTGAGGCGTTGAGATGCCCGTCGGGGCTGTTGGCCAAGGCCCGCAGCAGCCGGGCGTCGTCCGCGGACAGCCGGGCGACCGACACGCGCAGCGCCGCCGCTATTCCGGTGTCCTCCGCCGACAGCAGCGCCAGCCGACGCCGCTCGTCGCGCAGCGCGGAGGCCAGCCGGGCCAGTCGCCAGCGCGGCCGGGCGGTCAGCTGTGCCGCCGCGGCGCGGAGCGCCAGCGGCAACCCGTCGCACAGATCCACCAGTTCGCGGGCCGCCGCCGGGTCTTCCGCGACCCGGTCCGACCCCAGCATGGCGCCGAGCAGCGCCGCGCCCTCGTCGTGGCCGAGGGCCTGGAGGCCCACCGGCCGGGCGCAGTCCGTGGCGACCAGTCCGTCGAGCCGGCTGCGGCTGGTGACGACCGTGACGCAGTGCGGACCACCGGGCAGCAGCGGTCGCACCTGTGCCGAACTCCGCGCATTGTCCAGGACGACCAGCACCCGGCGCTCGGCGACCAGCGAGCGGAACAGCGCCGAGGCGGCCTGCGCGGAGCTCGGTACCCGTTCCGGCGGGGTGCCGAGCGCCTGGAGGAAGTCGCGCAGGACCTCGGCCGGAGCCGTCTCGTCGCCCTCGCCGAAGCCGCGCAGGTCGGCGAAGAGCTGGCCATCGGGGAAGGAGCCGGCGTGCAGGTGCGCCCACTGCACGGCGCATGCCGTCTTGCCCACCCCGGCCGGGCCGGCGACCACGGCGAGCGGGCTCTCCGCGGTCGTACGGTCCGTCAACACGTCCGTCAGGGCGTGCAGTTCGGCCTGTCGTCCCAGGAAGCGGGCAGGCGGCCGGGGAAGCAGGCGAGGTGCCCCGCCGGACCCGCTCCGGCCGGTCTGTGCCGGGTCGCCGGCCCCGCCCGTGCCCCCGTCACGGGGAGCCGGTGCGTCAGCGTCGTGTTTCACGTGAAACGCGCGCCCCTCGGCCGGAGCACCCGCGGCCCCGCGCGTCGGCTCCGCGGCCTTCCGGGGATCGTCCGCGGTCTCCGCCCGAAGGATCTCCTCGTACGCCGACCGCAGCCGCTCGCCCGGATCGACGCCCAGCTCCTCGCTGAGCAGTCGTCGGGTGCGGTGGTACCACTCCAGCGCATCGGACTGCCGGCCGGTCCGGAACAGCGCCCGCATCAGTGCGGCGATCAACCCCTCCCGCAAAGGGTGGTTGACGGCCGCGGAGTACAGGACGGCCGCGGCCTGTTCGTTCTCGCCGAGCGCGCCGTACGCCCGGGCCAGTGCCTCGACGGCCGACAGCCTGCGCTCTTCGAGGGCGTGCGCGGCGGCCGCGAACGGCGGGCTGGTGACCGTGCCGGTGAGCGCCGGCCCGCGCCACAGCCCCAGTGCCTCGCGCAGCAGCGGGACCGCGTCGGCCGGCGCCGCCTCGGGGCGGGCCAGCGCGACCAGTTCACCGAACCGGTGGGCGTCGATCAGTTCTTCCGGCAGTCGGAGCAGGTAGGCCGAGCCGTGGGTGGCCAGCTCGATGCCGAACGCCTCGGCACCGCCCGCCGCCAGCGTGGCGCGCAACCGCGAGACGTGCCCTTGGACGACCGTCCGGGCGTGTTCGGGCGGTTCGTCCTCCCACAGGGAGTCGATCAACTGCTCCAGTGGAACGGTGGTGTTGGGCTGCAGAAGCAGCAGTGCCAGCACACTGCGCCGTTTGGCGGGCCCGAGCGACAGCTCCTCGGAGCCGCTCAGCACGGAGATCGGGCCGAGCAGTGAGAATTCCAACTCAGCTCTCCAGGAAAGCCGCGAGGGCGTTCGCCAGCAGGTACGGGTCCTGCGCGCCGCACAGCTCGCGGGCCGAATGCATGGACAGGATCGCGACGCCGATATCGACGGTCTGGATGCCGTGTCGGGCCGCGGTGATCGGCCCGATCGTGGTGCCGCAGGGCATCGCGTTGTGCGAGACGAAGGACTGCCAGGGCACTCCGGCCCGTTCGCAGGCGGCGGCGAACACCGCACGGCCGCTGCCGTCGGTCGCGTACCGCTGGTTGACATTCACCTTCAGGATCGGTCCGCCGTTGGGCATCGGGTGGTGCCCCGGCTCGTGTCGGTCGCTGTAGTTGGGGTGCACCGCGTGCCCGGTGTCCGACGACAGGCAGATGGTGCCGGCGAAGGCCCGCGCCCGGTCCTCGTAGCTGCCGCCGCGGGCGAAGACCGAACGCTCCAGCACCGTGCCGAGCAGCGGGCCGTCCGCGCCGGTGTCCGACTGGCTGCCGTTCTCCTCGTGGTCGAAGGCGGCCAGCACCGGGATGCTGGTCAGCCGGTCACCGGCGGCGGCCGCCGCGGTCAGCGCGGCCGTACCGGCGTGCACGGACAGCAGGTTGTCCATCCGCGGACCGGCGACGAGTTCGCGGTCGCGCCCGAGGTAGGCGGGCGGTTCCACGCTGTGGACCATCAGGTCCCAGCCCTTGATGTCGTCTGCGGGGACCCCGATCTCCTCGGCCACGAACGCGATCAGGTCGCCCTCGGCGACCTCGCCCAGGCCCCAGATCGGCGTCATGTGGCGCTGCTTGTCGAGCTTGAGCCCCTCGACGTTCACCGATCTGTCCAGGTGGACGGCGAGTTGCGGCACCCGCAGCAGCGGCCGGTCCACGGTGACCAGCCGGTTGCTGCCGTCCCGCAGCGTCACCCGACCGCTGAGCCCCAGATCGCGGTCGAGCCAGGTGTTGAGCAGCGTTCCGCCGTAGATCTCCACGGCGATCTGCCGCCAGCCGCGGGAGCCGGTGTCCGGGATCGGTTTGACGCGGAGGTTGGGGGAGTCGGTGTGTGCCCCGACGATGCGGTACGGGGTCGCGGCGTCGGCCCCCTCGGGCACGTACCAGGCGATGATGGCACCGCCGCGCAGCACGTACGCGCCACCGCTCCGGCCGTCCCACGCGTCGGTCTCCGCCACCTGACGGAAGCCTGCCTTCTCCAGCCGCTCCGCTGCGTTCGCCACCGCGTGGTAGGGCGACGGACTGGCGGCGAGGAAGGACATGAGGTCGTCGGTGTGGCCGCGGTCGTAGCGGACGGAGTTGGTCATGGATTCAGCATAAGGAGCCAACTCCGCACTTCCGCGTGCCCGAGGGGTGCGACTCCATTGCCTTCCGGCCACGATTTCCCCCTCGCCGGGCGGATGCGCCGGCGGAATGAGCGGTTTCCGGGCCACTTGCGGGGCAACGGGGCCCACGGGCAACGGTGGGCGTCCTCCGCACCACCCGCCCACACCACGGTGGTGCCCGCCTCCCGGGGGGATGAGAGGCGGGCACCACCAGTGTGATCAGTAATTCTGAGAGGTTTGTGAGAACCGGGTGACGGTCCGGGAACAGGCCCCGGACCGCCCGGACTCAGCGGTGCCTCAGAACGCGGCCTCGTCCAGCTCCATCAGGGACTGGTCGATGGACTCCGCAAGCGTGCGCTGGAGCGTGACGCCCGGCAGGACGTTGTGCGCGAAGAACTTCGCGGCGGCGATCTTGCCGGCGTAGAACGCCTTGTCCTTCGACGACGCGTCGGCCAGCTTCTCGGCGGCCACCGCGGCGCCCTTCAGGAGCAGGTAGCCGATGACGACGTCACCGGAGGCCATCAGCAGGCGGGTGGTGTTGAGACCGACCTTGTAGATGGACTTGACGTCCTGCTCGGTGGCGGCGAGGTCGGTCAGCATGACGCCGACGATCGCCTCCAGCGCCTCGGCGGCCTTGGCCAGCTCGCCGCGGGCCTGCTCCAGCTCGGCGCCGCCCTCGGCGTCGGCCAGGAACGCCTTGATGGTCCCGGCCAGCTGGGTCAGCGCCGCGCCCTGGTTGCGGACGATCTTCCGGAAGAAGAAGTCCTGGCCCTGGATGGCGGTGGTGCCCTCGTAGAGGGTGTCGATCTTGGAGTCCCGGATGTACTGCTCGATCGGGTACTCCTGGAGGTACCCGGAGCCACCGAAGGTCTGCAGCGACTGGGCCAGCTGCTCGTAGGACTTCTCGGAGCCGTAGCCCTTGACGATCGGCAGCAGCAGGTCGTTCAGCGCGTTGGCGGCGGAGACGTCCTCGCCCGCGGCCTCCTTGACCATGATCTCGTCCTGGACCGTGGCGGTGTACAGCACCAGGGCGCGCATGCCCTCGGCGTACGCCTTCTGCGTCATCAGGGAGCGGCGCACGTCGGGGTGGTGGGTGATCGTGACGCGCGGGGCGGACTTGTCGGTGAACGCCGCCAGGTCCGGGCCCTGCACGCGCTCCTTGGCGTACTCCAGGGCGTTGAGGTAGCCGGTGGAGAGGGTGGCTATCGCCTTGGTGCCGACCATCATGCGGGCGAATTCGATGATCCGGAACATCTGGCGGATGCCGTCGTGCTTCTCGCCGATGAGCCAGCCCTTGGCGGGGTGGCGGTCGCCGAAGGTCATCTCGCAGGTGTTGGACGCCTTCAGGCCCATCTTGTGCTCGACGTTGGTGGCGTAGGCGCCGTTGCGCTCGCCCAGCTCACCGGTCTCGAAGTCGAACTCGTACTTCGGCACGAGGAAGAGGGACAGGCCCTTGGTGCCGGGGCCGTGGCCCTCGGGGCGGGCGAGGACGTAGTGGAGGATGTTCTCCGCCATGTCGTGCTCACCGGAGGTGATGAAGCGCTTCACGCCCTCGATGTGCCAGGAGCCGTCCTCCTGCTGGACCGCCTTGGTGCGGCCGGCGCCGACGTCCGAGCCCGCGTCGGGCTCGGTCAGCACCATGGTGGAGCCCCAGCCCTTCTCCACGGCGACCTTGGCGATGTGCTTCTGCTGCTCGGTGCCCTCCTCGAAGAGCACGCCGGCGAAGGCCGGGCCGGAGGCGTACATCCACACGGCCGGGTTCGCGCCCAGGATGGTCTCGGCGAAGGCCCACAGGAGCGAGCGCGGCGAGGTGGTGCCGCCGATCTCCTCCGGGATGCCCAGGCGCCACCACTCGGCGTCCATGTACGCCTGGTAGCTCTTCTTGAAGGTGTCCGGCACCGGCGCGGTGTTGGTGTCCGGGTCGAAGACCGGCGGGTTCCGGTCGGCGTCGGCGTAGGAGTCCGCCAGCTCGTTCTCCGACAGGCGGGCGATCTCGGACAGCACGCTCTTGGCGGTGTCGACGTCCATCTCCGCGAACGGTCCGGTGCCGTACACGCTGTCGCGGCCGAACACCTCGAAGAGGTTGAACTCGATGTCGCGGAGATTCGACTTGTAGTGCCCCATGGGTACGGCTCCGTAAGGGTTCGGGAGGGCCTCTGTACGAGGAAGACCTCGACGCGAGGAAGGGACCTCGATACGCAATACCAGCAAGTAGCTACGATGATGCTACCCATCAGTAATAAGAAGCAACCCCTAACGGCCGATCTGTGACGAGCGTCCCCCGCGCGACCCTCGAATCAGTACGCTGTGGCGCATGTACGGCTACGACCAGAACGCGGGTGCCGGGCAGCAGTACGGAGCGCCGCCCCCGCCGCAGCAACCGGCCCCCGGGGGCTACGGCGAGCAGCCGCTGTATCCCGAGCCGTCCCCGCCCTCCCTCGCCGACGCGGTGCGCGCCTTCACCACCGGGTCGATGTCGGCCGAGGATTTCCAGGGCATCTTCTCGACGTCCAAGGTCTACTGCCCGCGCGGCGACAACCCCGGCTTCCTGGCGCTGCACAACACCCAGCAGCCGGTCATCCCGATGTTCACCTCGCTCAAGGAGCTGCGCCGGTACGCCGGCAAGGAGTCCAAGTACTTCGTGATCACCGGCGCCGAGGTGCTCGACCTGCTGCCGACCGGCTACGGGTTCGTCCTCGACATGGAGGGCGACCACCGGATGGTCTTCGACGCGAAGGCCGTGGAGCAGATGGTCGACTTCGCCATGCGGCGGATGTACGGCTAGTCGCCGGCGCTCCCTGGATGTCTGACGCCGCCCTTCGGGGCGGCCTTCTTTTGCCCTGCCGCAACTCGTTGACCTGCTGAAACGCCCTGACGCGAGAAGTGGGAATGCCGCACGCCTTGCAGGTTGTTCATCTTTCAACTAACTTGATTGAAGCGCGAACGACCGAGGAGGCCGTCATGCCCGCTGTGACCGTTGAGAACCCGCTGACCCTGCCGAAGGTGGCCGCACCCGCCGGTGCGCGCACCCGACCCGTGCTGACCGTCACCACCGCCCCGAGCGGTTTCGAGGGCGAGGGCTTCCCGGTGCGCCGAGCCTTCGCCGGGATCGCCTACAAGTACCTCGACCCGTTCATCATGATGGACCAGATGGGCGAGGTGGAGTACGCGCCCGGAGAGCCCAAGGGCACCCCGTGGCACCCGCACCGCGGCTTCGAGACCGTGACCTACCTGCTCGACGGCACGTTCGTGCACCGCGACTCGCACGGCGGCGGCGGGGTCATCAACGATGGCGACACCCAGTGGATGACAGCGGGCTCCGGTCTGCTGCACATCGAGGCGCCGCCGGAGTCGCTGGTCATGTCGGGCGGTCTCTTCCACGGCCTCCAGCTGTGGGTGAACCTCCCGAAGAGCGACAAGATGATGGCGCCTCGCTACCAGGACATCGGTGGTGGCAAGGTCAAGCTGCTGACCTCCGCCGACGGCGGTGCGCTGCTGCGGCTGATCGCCGGTGACATCGACGGCCATCAGGGGCCGGGCGTCACCCACACTCCGATCACGATGATGCACCTGACGGTGAACCCGGGTGCCGAGGTGACCCTGCCCTGGCGCTCGGACTTCAACGGTCTCGCCTACGCCCTGGCCGGCAGCGGCACGGCCGGCGCGGAGGGCCGTCCGTTCCACATGGGCCAATCGGTGGTCTTCGGCGAGGGCGATGCGCTCACGATCCGGGCCGACGAGAGCCAGGAGTCGCGCAGCCCCAACTTCGAGGTGGTGCTGCTGGGTGGGCTGCCGATCCGCGAGCCGATGATGCACTACGGACCGTTCGTCATGAACACCCACGCCGAACTGGCCCAGGCCTTCGAGGACTTCCAGGCCGGCCGGCTGGGGACGATTCCCGCTGACGCGCGCTGAGCGGCCGCCGAAGGTGGGATCGCGGGGGCGGTGTTTCACGTGAAACACCGCCCCCGCACTCGTGTTTCACGTGAAACGCCGCGCTGGCGACCCGTCGTCCGGACGTGAGGTGGCCCTCCAATGTCCGTCAACCGCGGCCCGGCCGTGGTGGACTGTCCGGGTGCGAAACGACTCGGATCAAGACCGGAGTGGTGTCGAGCACGGCCGGCCGCAGCACTCCCCGCCGCTGCTCCCGATCGAGGCCCGCCGGGCCGCCGCCTGGTGCGCGGCCGGGCTTCTGGTGGCGGCGGTGGTGGCCGTCGGCGTATGGCTCTGCGTCGAGCTGAGCGCGGCGGTCACGCCCGTGCTGCTGGCCCTGCTGGGCAGTGCGCTGCTCGGGCCCCTGTACCGGCGGCTGGTGGCGATGCGCCTCAACCGCTCACTGGCGGCCGGGCTGACCTGTGCCGTGTTGATGGTCGTGGTCGGCGGAGCCGGATACATCGTGGTCAGCGCGCTGGTCGACACCGGGGACCAGATCATCGCCTCGCTCAAGGACGCGGCGAGCGACCTCACCAAGCACTTCGGCGTGGCGGGCAACTCGCTCAGCGACCTCGCCACCAACGCCAAGACGCTGGTGACCAGGTTCGGCAGCAGCGCGGCCTCCGGGCTGCTTGCGGGCGTGAGCATCGTGGGTCAGTTCATCGCCGCCGCGGTGCTGGCCCTGCTGCTGACCTTCTTCTTCCTGCGCGACTCCGACAAGGCGGTCCGCGCACTGCACGACTGGGCGCCGGGCGACTCGGCGCCGCGGGTGGAGGGGATGGCCCGCCGAGGCTTCCAGTCCATCGAGGGGTTCATGCGCGGCACCACCTTCATCGCGCTGATCGACGCCATCTGCATCACCGTCGGCCTGCTGATCCTGGACGTTCCCGGTGCGCTCGGCCTGGGCGCGCTGGTCTTCGTCGGCGCCTACATCCCCTACCTCGGCGCCTTCATCTCCGGCGCGGTGGCGATCCTGGTGGCGTTCGCGGACCGCGGCTTGGTGATCGCGCTCTGGGCGCTCGGCGTCGTGCTCGCCGTCCAGGTGCTGGAGGGCCATGTGCTCCAGCCGATGATCCAGAGCCGCACGGTGCAGATGCACCCGGCCGTCGTCATGCTGGCGATCACCGCGGGTGCGAGCGTCGCCGGGATCCTGGGCATGCTGCTGTCGGTCCCGCTGACCGCGGCCGTCTCCGGCGTCCTGCACGAACTGCGCAAGCACTACGCGGCGGGCTCGGCCACGGACTCCTCAGGGCCGGACGACACCGGATCCGACGGCTCCGCCAGCGTCCCGGCGTCCTCGTAGAGCTCGAACCACGTCGACTTGCCGTCCCCGCGCGGGTCCACTCCCCACGCCCCGGCGAGCAGTTCCATCAGCACCAGGCCGCGCCCCGAGGAGGCCAGCTCACCGGGGCGGCGGCGGTGCGGCAACTCGTCGCTGCCGTCCGCGACGTCCACCCGCAGGCGCCGGGTGCCGTGCTCACCGGAGACCTCGGCCACCAGCAACGCGTCCCCGTCGGTGTGCATCAGCACGTTCGTGACGATCTCGGAGACCAGCAGCACCGCGGAGTCGACCTGGTCCGGGTCGCGCCAGTCGTGCAGCACGTCGCGCATCTGGCGGCGCGCCGCGGCGATCCGCTCCGGCTCCGCTTGGGCGACCGAGAACACCGTGCGCCGCCCGGGCCGCTGGGCGAGCCGGTCCCCGGCGTCCAGGCCGCAGCTGGCGCCCTCGCGGGAGAGCAACAGCAGGGCGATGTCGTCCTCGCGACGGTCCACCAACGGACCAGTGGTGTGGTGTGACGACGGGCCGTGCACCGCCTGGACGAGGCCGTCGGCCAGCCGTTCCAGGCTCGCCGCGACCCCCTCGTCGGTGCCGGCGCGGTGCCCTTCGAAGACGTCGCGCAGCCGCCCCCAGCCGGTTTCCAGGTCGTGTCCGCCGGTCTCGATCAGTCCGTCGGTGCAGACCAGCATGGTCTCGCCGGGCTCCAGCACGATCCTGGTGGTGGGGTAGTCGCCGTCCGGGTCGATGCCCAGCGGCAGCCCGCCGGACGTGGGCCGCAGCATCACCGTGCCGTCGGCCATCCGGATCGCCGGATCGGGGTGGCCGGCCCGCGCCACGTCCAGCAACCCGGTGGCCGGGTCCACCTCGACGTACAGACAGGTCGCGAACCGCTGGTCCTCGCCGTGTCCGCGGAACTCGGTCTCGTTGATCCCGGCGAGGAAGCGGGAGGCGCGGGAGAGCACCGCGTCCGGGTGGTGGCCCTCGGAGGCGTAGGCGCGCAGCGCGATCCGCAGCTGCCCCATCAGCCCGGCGGCCCGCACGTCGTGTCCCTGGACGTCGCCGATGACCAGCGCGATCCGCCCGGACGGCAGCGGGATCATGTCGTACCAGTCGCCGCCGACCTCCAGGCCCCCGCCGGTCGGTACGTAACGGGCCGCGACCGCCATCCCCGGGATGTCCGGCTGCACCGTGGGCATCATGCTGCGCTGCAACCCCACGGCCAGCTCGTGCTGCGACTCCTGCACGCCGGCCCTGGCCAGCGCCTGCGCGAGCATCCGCGCGACGGTGGTCAGCACCGAGCGCTCGTCCGGTGTGAAGGCGACCGGCTGCGCGAACCCGGCCTTCCAGGCGCCGATCGTCCGGCCCGCGTTGACCAGCGGGAGGTACGCCCAGGACCGGTGGTCGAAGGGGGCGGCCAACGGCCAGGTGATGGGGTAGCGGCGCTGGTAGTCCTCCGGGGTGGGGAGGTAGATGGCCCGGCCGGTCCGCACGACCTCGGCGGCCGGGTAGTCGGTCTCCAACATCATCTCGGAGAAGGGCAGCTCGTCGTCGGGGAGCTGCCCGTGGTGACCGATCACCGAGAGCCGGTCGCCCTGAATACCGAAGACCGCCAGGGCGTCCGGCATGAACCCCGGCATGGAGAGTCCGGCCGCGACCCGCAGCACCTCCGCGGTGGACCGTGCCTCGGCCAGGGCCCGGCCCGCGTCCAGCAGGAACGCCTCGCGCGAACGGCGCCAGTCGCCGGTCACCGGGGTCCGGGCGGCCGAGGTGCCGGGCTGCGGTTCGGGCACCTCCTGGAGGGTGCCGACCAGTTCGAAGTCGCCGTCGACGATCCGGGGCCGCGAGCGGGAACGGACGGTGCGCAGCACTTCCCCGCGCTCGTCCACGATGCGCAGCCGCGCCTCGGCGAGGGTCCCCTCGGATACCGCCAACTGGACGACGCCGTTGATCTCGGCGAAGTCGACGGGATGAAAACGGGAGCGCACGGCCGCCTCGGTGACTTCGACCGGCGCGGCGGGAAGGCCCAGCAGCCGGGCCGCTTCGGCATCGAGGGTCACCCGGCCGGATGCGTTGTCCCAGCGCCACAGGCCGGTCGCGAGGACGGCCAGGAGCTCCTTGGTGCGCATTGCATCACTTTAGGCGGATTTGACGTGGCCCGACCAGCGAGCCGGGCGTGACCATCGTCGCAGCCCGGGGGCCCGGTTTCCCGCAGGGGGGACGCTGATGGGTATATGTCAACCAGGCCGCTTGGGGTGGGCGGTAACCTGGAGCGGTTATGCCACTCCTGGGGTGGTCTTTCGGGTGATCCACAAGGCGATCGATCGGGCGCACCAGCCTGGTGCCTCCCCTTCCCGCCCGTCAGCTCCCCACCTCGACTCGCGACGACTTGGATGAGCGATGCATCGGTACCGGTCCCATAACTGCGGCGAGCTCCGAGCCGCGGACGTCGACACCGACGTCCGTCTCAGCGGCTGGCTGCACAATCGACGTGACCTGGGCGGCATCCTCTTCATCGATCTGCGTGACCACCACGGTCTCGTGCAGCTCGTCGCCCGCCCCGGCACCCCGGCCAACGAGGTCCTCGGTTCGCTGACCAAGGAGACCGTCGTTCGCATCGACGGCAAGGTCAGCGCCCGTGGCGCCGACAACGTCAACCCCGACCTGCCGACCGGTGAGGTCGAGATCGAGGTCACCGAGGTCGAGGTGCTCGGCGCCGCCGAGCAGATCCCGTTCACGATCAACGCCGAGGACGGGGTCAACGAGGAGAAGCGCCTCGAGTACCGCTTCCTCGACCTGCGCCGCGAGCGCATGCACCGCAACATCATGCTGCGCACGGCCGTGATCTCCGCGATCCGGCACAAGATGGTGGCGCTCGGCTTCAACGAGATGGCGACCCCGATCCTGTCCGCGACCTCCCCCGAGGGCGCCCGCGACTTCCTGGTCCCGTCCCGTCTGCACGCCGGCAGGTTCTACGCGCTGCCGCAGGCCCCGCAGCAGTTCAAGCAGCTGCTGATGATCGCCGGCTTCGACCGCTACTTCCAGATCGCGCCCTGCTTCCGCGACGAGGACGCCCGCGCGGACCGCTCGCCGGGCGAGTTCTACCAGCTCGACGTCGAGATGAGCTTCGTCGAGCAGGAGGACGTCTTCCAGCCGATCGAGCAGCTGATGACCGAGCTCTTCACCGAGTTCGGCAACGGCCGCACGGTCACCTCGCCCTTCCCGCGCATCCCGTTCCGCGAGGCGATGCTCAAGTACGGCTCGGACAAGCCGGACCTGCGCGCCGAGTTGGAGCTGGTGGACGTCTCCGACGTCTTCGCGAACTCCGGCTTCAAGGCGTTCGCCGGCAAGCACGTCCGCGCGCTGGCCGTGCCGGACACCGCCGAGCAGCCGCGGAAGTTCTTCGACCAGCTGGGCGACTTCGCCGTCACGCAGGGCGCCAAGGGCCTGGCCTGGATCCGCGTCGGCGAGGGCAACGCGCTCAATGGCCCGATCGCCAAGTTCCTCACCGACGACGACGTCAAGGCGCTGGTCGCGGCCCTCGACCTCAAGCCCGGTCACGCCGTCTTCTTCGGTGCCGGCGAGTTCGAAGAGGTCTCCAAGATCATGGGCGCCGTCCGCGTCGAGGCCGCCAAGCGCGCCGGCCACTTCGTCGAGGGCGAGTTCCGCTTCTGCTGGATCGTCGACTTCCCGATGTTCGAGCGCGACGCGGACACCGGCAAGATCGAGTTCTCCCACAACCCGTTCTCCATGCCGCAGGGCGGCCTGGAGGCGCTGGAGACCAAGGACCCGCTGGACATCCTCGCCTGGCAGTACGACATCGTCTGCAACGGCACCGAGCTCTCCTCCGGCGCGATCCGGAACCACGAGCCGGAGGTCATGTACAAGGCGTTCGCGATCGCCGGGTACGACAAGGAGACCGTGGAGGCCGAGTTCGGCGGCATGCTCCGCGCCTTCAAGTTCGGCGCCCCGCCGCACGGTGGCATCGCCCCGGGCGTCGACCGGATCGTCATGCTGCTCGCCGACGAGCCGAACATCCGCGAGACGATCGCCTTCCCGCTCAACGGCAACGCCCAGGACCTCCTGATGGGCGCCCCGTCCGAGGTCGACGAGGCCCGCCTCAAGGAGCTGCACCTGAGCATCCGGACCGGCCCGGCGAAGCCCACGCCGTACAAGCCGACCAAGTAGTAAGCAGCACCGGACGAGGGCCCGGGACCGCCACCGCGGTCCCGGGCCCTCGCGCATCCCGCGGCACCTGCGCGCGGGGCCCGCACGGACGACGGCGCCCCTGGACCGGATCGGTCCAGGGGCGCCGTCGTACTTACCGTCAGCTGCGGGCGTCGGGCCTCAGCCCTCGTCACCGCCGAACCGCTCCCGGTACGCGGCCAGGTCATCCTCGGTGATCTTCGCGAAGAGCACCGGCGGCACGGTGAAGGACGTCCCGGCGGGCACGAACGCCAGCGCCTTCGCCTCCTCCTGCGACACCCAGGTCGCGGTGTCGCCCTCCAGCGCGAACGCACCGCGCATGGCCTTCGCCGACGCCGGGATGAACGGCTCGGAGACCACCGCGTAGAGGTGGATGAGGTTCATCGCGGTCCGCAGCGTCAGCGCCGCCGCGTCCTTGTCCGTCTTGATCTCCAGCCACGGGGCCTTCTCCTCCAGGTAGGAGTTGCCCGCGCTCCACAGCGCCCGCAGCGAGGCCGTCGCCTTGCGGAACTGGAGCGCCTCCATGTGGCCCTCGTACTCCGCGAGCAGCCCGGCGATCTCCTCGCCCAGCTTCTGCTCGGCGGCACCGGCCTCGGCACCGGCCGGCACGTCGTCACCGAACCGCTTCCGCGAGAACGAGAGCACGCGGTTGACGAAGTTGCCGAGGGTGTCGGCCAGATCCTTGTTGACCGAGGAAGAGAACAGCTCCCAGGTGAAGGACGTGTCGTCCGACTCCGGGGCGTGCGCCATCAGGAAGTAGCGCCAGTAGTCGGCCGGCAGCAGCTCCAGCGCCGCGTCGGTGAAGATGCCGCGCTGCTGCGACGTGGAGAACTTCCCGCCGTAGTAGTTGAGCCAGTTGAACGCCTTGAGGAAGTCCACCCGCTTCCACGGCTCGCGGGTGCCCAGCTGCGTCGCCGGGAACATCACGCTGTGGAACGGCACGTTGTCCTTGGCCATGAACTCCGTGTAGCGCACGTCGTCGGCCTCGTACCACCACGACTTCCAGTCGCGCTCCTCCGGCGCCTGGTCCGCCCACTCCTTCGTCGAGCCGATGTACTCGATCGGGGCGTCGAACCAGACGTAGAAGACCTTGCCCTCGGCGGCCAGCTCGGGCCACACGTCGGCCGGCACCGGCACGCCCCAGTCCAGGTCACGGGTGATCGCCCGGTCCTGGAGGCCCTCGGTCAGCCACTTGTGGGCGATGGACGACGCCAGGGTCGGCCATTCCTTGCTGCCGTTGCCGGCCAGCCAGCCCTCGACCTCGACCTGGAGCTTGGACTGGAGGAGGAAGAGGTGCGTGGTCTCGCGGACCTCCAGGTCACCGCTGCCGCTGATCGCCGAGCGGGCGTCGATCAGGTCCGTCGGGTCCAGGACCCGGGTGCAGTTCTCGCACTGGTCGCCGCGCGCCTTGTCGTAGCCGCAGTGCGGGCAGGTGCCGACGATGTAGCGGTCCGGCAGGAAGCGGCCGTCGGCGTTCGAGTAGACCTGGCGGATGGCCCGCTGCTCGATGAAGCCGTTCTCGTGCAGCTTGCGTGCGAAGTGCTGGGTCAGCTCGACGTTCTCCTGCGAGGAGCTCCGGCCGAAGTGGTCGAACTCCAAGCCGAAGCCGTCGTAGATCGCCTTCTGCTTGTCGTGCTGCTCGGCGCAGAACGCGGCGACGGACTGCCCCGCGTCCTTCGCGGCCAGCTCGGCGGGCGTGCCGTGCTCGTCGGTCGCGCAGATGTAGAGGACGTCGTGCCCGCGCTGCCGCAGGTAGCGGGAGTACACATCGGCCGGGAGCATGGACCCCACCATGTTGCCCAGGTGCTTGATCCCGTTGATGTACGGAAGGGCGCTGGTGATGAGGTGTCGAGCCATTGCCGGCTGCTCCCAAGTCGCTACGGTGAGTGATGATTTGCTTTACGCAACGTCAATATCGTACTGGACGGGGTGGAGGTCCCCGCCCGAGTATTTTCGGGCCTGGAGCAGGCCGCTGGGCGGCGGCTCGCCCCGTCCGTTTCACGTGAAACGAGCCCGTCCCTTCCCGTCCATCATTACGCACCCGCCGTGCGCCCCTCCGTCTCGTTTCACGTGAAACACGGTGGAAGAGGGCCGTTTCACGTGAAACCTTCCCCGCGCGCCGAGGGCGGCCGAGAGAGGCGGACACCAGGTCGGACGGCGGCGTGGAAAAGGAAACAGGCCGCGGCAGGACCCGGTCGGGACCTGCCGCGGCCTGAGTGGCGCGGGCGCGGAGCGTCAGCTGTCCTTGAGGACCTTGGCGGCGCGGGCCTCGGTGAGCCACTCGGGGAACTCGACCATCAGCTGCTGGTAGAGCGCGTCGTGGGAGAGGCTGCGCGGGTCGCGCCCGGCGTGGAAGAAGCCGGCGTTGTCGACGGCGCGCTTCTCCGGGACGGTCAGGTCGTCGAGCTTCCGGAGGAAGTCGAAGCCCTTGGCCTCCGGATCACCGAAGCCGATGAACTGCCAGAAGATGGGCAGTCCGGCCGCTTCGCACAGGGCCCGCTCGGCGGCGGGCTTGGAGGTCGGCGCACCGTCGGTCTGGAAGATGACGAAGGCGGGGTGGCTGGAGCCCGACTTCTTGTAGTGCGCGACGACGGCCTCGATGGCCCAGTGGTAGTTGGTCCGCCCCATGTGGCCGAGGCCGGAGTGCAGTTCCTCGATGCGGCCCGCGTAGTTGGTCAGGTCCAGGTCGGCGGAGCCGTCGACGTCGGTGGAGAAGAAGACGACCGGGACGGTGGCCTCGTCGTCGAGGTGCGCGGAGAGGCCGAGGGCCTGCTCGGCGAGGTGCTGGACCGTGCCGTCCTTGTAGTAGCTGCGCATCGAGCCGGAGCGGTCGAGGACCAGGTAGACGGTGGCGCGCTGGGTGGTGAGCTGGTGCTTCTCCAGAGTGGCGCGCGCGGCCTCGTAGAGGGGGAGGAGGCCGGGGGCGACCGTGGCGACGGAGTCGTCCGTGGCGGCCACGGGAGACGCCGGCTGGGCCTCGGTGGTCTCGGCGGGAGCGGCGCTCCGTGCGGCTTCAGCGGGCTGCGCCGGCTCTGCGGTCTCCGCGGCGGTCTCCGTGGAGACGGCGGCCGGTGCCGGCGCGGCGGCCACGGACTCGGCAGGCGCCGGCTCGTCGACGGCCGAGGTCACCAAGGCTCCTGAGGAGGCCCCCGAAGCGGCACCCAAGGCGGGCGCCGAGGCAACTGCGGCCAACGAACCGGCGGTAGAGGCAGCGGCGACCCCGGAGGCGACCACCCCGGCCGTCGACGAGCCGGCGCCTGCCGAGTCCGTGGCCGCCGCGCCGGCACCGGCCGCCCTC
>LIQL01000181.1 GCA_001418405.1 Streptomyces diastatochromogenes
GTCGGCACTTCCCGGGTAAGCCTGTGCGCACACCGTGTCACGCAGGACGTTCACCCTCGCCGACCGCAGCCGGGACGCGTAGCTGCCGTCCCCTGTCATGTCGCCCCATCCGTAGACGGTGGCGGTGTTGCCCGCCTCGTAGACGCCGTCGTTCGGGGGGGCTATCCGGATCGGCTGATTCGGGACGCGCTCCTGGAGGGCTATGACCGCCATGTCGTCCTCGTTGGTCCAGCTGTTGTAGTGCGGATGGATCCACACCTTGGCGACCTTGACCTCCTGCCCTTCCTTGGCGGTGAGGTTGTTGCGCCCGACGACGACACGCAGGTCCTTCACCTCTTGCCACGGCAGTCCCAGCACTTCCCGCCCCAGGCAGTGCGCGGCCGTGACCACCGTGGCGTGCCCGACCAGGACACCGCCGCAGAACTGACCGGAGCGCTGCTCTCCGAACCGCTGATGGGAGGCCAGGGCGACCGCCCAGGGGCTCTGCGAGGGGCGAACGGGCTTCCCCCCGACCACCGACTCATCCGCGGCCGCCGAGGCCGGCACAGCGAGGATCAGCGCAAGGGCCCCGAGGGCGGCGCGTATGGTCGGGCGCATACGGACTCCTGACTCTGGGACAGCGGTCACCCACCCAGAGTGACCCAAACGGGCGCGCCCCGCACCCGGACGGCCGCGAGCCCGGCCTCCCACAGAGTGGAGGGCCGGGCTCGCGGCGCGGTGGGCCGTTACGGCTAGTCGAGGTAGTCCCGCAGCACCTGGGAGCGCGACGGGTGGCGCAGCTTCGACATGGTCTTGGACTCGATCTGGCGGATCCGCTCACGGGTGACGCCGTAGACCTTGCCGATCTCGTCGAGCGTCTTGGGCTGGCCGTCCGTGAGGCCGAAGCGCATGGACACCACGCCGGCCTCGCGCTCGGAGAGGGTGTCCAGCACCGAGTGCAGCTGCTCCTGCAGGAGCGTGAAGCTGACCGCGTCGGCCGGGACGACGGCCTCGGAGTCCTCGATGAGGTCACCGAACTCGCTGTCGCCGTCCTCGCCCAGCGGGGTGTGCAGGGAGATCGGCTCACGGCCGTACTTCTGGACCTCGATGACCTTCTCGGGGGTCATGTCGAGTTCCTTGGCCAGCTCCTCCGGGGTGGGCTCGCGGCCCAGGTCCTGGAGCATCTGGCGCTGGACACGGGCCAGCTTGTTGATGACCTCGACCATGTGGACCGGGATACGGATGGTCCGGGCCTGGTCGGCCATGGCGCGGGTGATGGCCTGGCGGATCCACCACGTCGCGTAGGTCGAGAACTTGTAGCCCTTGGTGTAGTCGAACTTCTCGACCGCGCGGATGAGGCCGAGGTTGCCCTCCTGGATCAGGTCCAGGAAGAGCATGCCGCGACCGGTGTACCGCTTGGCCAGGGAGACGACCAGACGGAGGTTGGCCTCCAGCAGGTGGTTCTTCGCCCGGCGGCCGTCCTCGGCAATGATCTCCAGTTCGCGCTTGAGCTTCGGCGCGAGCTTGTCGCTGTTGGCGAGCTTGTCCTCGGCGAACAGGCCGGCCTCGATGCGCTTGGCGAGCTCGACCTCCTGCTCGGCGTTGAGGAGCGGGACCTTGCCGATCTGCTTCAGGTAGTCCTTGACCGGGTCGGCGGTGGCGCCGGCCGCGGCGACCTGCTGGGCGGGCGCGTCGTCCTCGTCCTCGTCCGACAGCACGAAGCCGGCGTTCTCGGCGGTCTCGGCCTCGGTGGGCTCGCCCTTGCCGGGAGCCGGGGTCTCCTCGGTGAGCTCGTCCTCGAGCAGGTCGTCGACGTCCTTCTTGGACGACGTCTTCTTGGCCGTGGCCTTCTTGGCCGTGGTCTTCTTCGCGACCGCCTTCTTGGCGGTCGTCTTCTTCGCCGCGGCCTTCTTGGCGGGCTCGGACTCACCGGCGGCCGGGTCCGCCATGGGGGCGGCGGTCGCGGCGGTGGTGGTCTTCTTCACCGTGGCGGTCTTGGCCGCGACGGTCTTGGTGGCGGTGCGCTTCGCCGGACTCTTCGCTGCGACGCTCTTGCGGGTGCGCTTGGGCGCCTCTGCGGCACTGACCATCAGCGTCACACCCTCCTCGTCGAGGATTTGGTTGAGGCTGCGCAGAACGTTCTTCCACTGGGTTGGCGGAATCTGGTCAGCCTCGAAGGCCCGACGCACGTCATCGCCGGCGATCTGCCCATCTGCCTTTCCCCGCTCGATGAGCGCCATCACAGACTCGGACTCGGCGATCTCCGGCGGGAGCGTACGGGATGTGCTGGCCGACACGAACAACCTCTCGGAACGATGGAAACGGCTTCCGACCCCGTCCACTGTGGATCGGAGCCGACGACCGCCGGTGGGGATGGACCGACGGCGCAGGGGCAACCGGGGAGTTGAACAGCGCCACGAACGCCGCTCGTATTCCCTCCTCGGCTATCACCTCTTACGTCATCGCGCTCCCCCCGAGAGCGTTACGCCCAATCTGCGTGGCCCGAGTCACACCCCATAACGACCCCTTCCCCGCCATATGCCATGCAATCCTCTCAAACCCTTCCGCCGGATCCGGTAGAGGTCCCGGATCCGGCGATCTTGCGCTCCTTCGGTACGTACGGCGCGCCCTCGACAGCGGCATACGGAGCACGAGCGCGCGCGGTGCTTACGGTCCGCACGTGGTCGGGTACGCGCCTTCAGTGCTCGCGCGGCGCGGGGACGACGTGGTCCGCGGGGGTGCCGGCACCCTGGCCGCCGTTCTCCCCGTGGGAGGCGAGGAGCTGGCGCATCGCGGACTCGGCGGCGGTGGCGTCGCCGGAACCGATGGCGTCGACCACCCGCATGTGCTGACCCACGGACGTCTCGACCGGCCGCTCGCAGCCGCCGCTGGCTCCGCCGGAGACGTGCAGGGCGGAGGTGACGATGCCCGCGAGGTGCTCGAGCATGCGGTTGCCGGCGAGCTGGAGGAGCAGGGTGTGGAACTCGGCGTCCGCGCGGGCGAACGTCATGGTGTCCCCCTGGGCCGCGGAGTGGCCCATGATCTCGACCATGTCGGCGAGCCGCTGCTGGATGTCCTCCCGGGCGTGGCCGGCGGCGAGCCGGGCGGCGAGCGGTTCGATCGTCCAGCGCAGCTCGCACAGCTCGCGTCGCTGGTCGTCGCGCTGCGGCCCGTAGGCACGCCACTCGATGATGTCGGGGTCGAGGAGGTTCCAGTCGCTGACCGGACGCACGCGGGTGCCGACGTTCGGGCGCGCGCTCACCAGGCCCTTGGCCTCAAGGACGCGCAGTGACTCGCGGACGACGGTGCGGGAGACCTCGAAGCGCTGGCCGATCTCCTCGGGGACGAGCGGACGGTCGGCGCCGAGATCACCGGAGACGATCATCTGGCCGAGCTGCTGGACGAGTTGGCCGTGCAGGCCGCGACCGCGGCTGCCCGCCGCGCGTCGGCCGACCCGGCCGATGTCTGTCTCGGAGCCGTCCCAGACCGAGGAGACGCGCTCCGAGCGCTCCTGGCCGGTCGCGTTGGCGGCGTTGGCAGCGTTGGCGTAGGGATAGCGGTCAAGCTCGCCGGGGCCTGCGAGGCCGGTGTCGCCAGGGCGAGCCGCGGTCATCATGGTGTGCGCAAGGGTACTCACGCATCTTTTGTCGGCGGCACGCTGAACGGCCTTGAGGTCTTTGGTGAAAAGCACACGAAAGGGTGATCGCCCGTTATCTCGCAATTGACGCTTTATCGGAAAGAAATGCGCTTTCGGGGGCGGGTTGTGGGCAGTGGGCGCAACAACGGGGCCTGAAAGCGGGCGTTTTGGTCACGTAGGGCCGCCATCGCGTTAGCACGGTGAAGACATAAGCGCAGACCAGAGCCAGGGCGGCAACCGCCTTACGACCGGGGCTGGTTGGGGCTTCGGATGACGGCGCGAACGGTGCGCGTCGATCACTTCCGGACGTCAGGTGGTGCGCAGCGCGCGGACGTGGGAAGGGTGCCGTGGCGCGAGCCGTCGTTGTCGTGGTGCGCCATCGCGCCCGGCGGTCAGTTGGGACGGGTGGTCGGGGAGTTGCCGGGTGCTGCCTGGCGGGCCGGGTGATGACCGTGGGGCGGAAATGTGGCGGTGTCGGTGAAGTCGCCTCGGGATTCACCGTCGCGGGGATCACCGGGTTCCGGCATCACGGTGGGGGTGGGCATGCGGTGGTCGCCGGTGCCGCTGGAGTGCCGAGGTCACCGAGGACGGTGGGTTCGGTGGCGGCTCGTTGACGGTGGGGAGCATCGGAGCCCGGGAACCGGCAGGTGGCGCGCAGCGGAGATTGGTGGCTGGCCGCCGTCCGAGGGCGCAAGCCAGCAACGCGGCCCGGTGGTGGCGGGAGGGCTCGGCTGCCGTGGGACGGCACCGGTCCGTACGGGGCGCGGGGGTGGGTCAGACCTCCGGGCGCAGCATCGGTGGGTTGAGCAGGGTTGCGCCGCCGGCGCGGAAGAGCTGGGCCGGGCGGCCGCCCTGGCGGGTGGTGGTGCCGCCGGTGGGGACCAGGAAGCCGGGGGTGCCGGTCACCTTGCGGTGGAAGTTGCGCGGGTCGAGGGCGACGCCCCAGACCGCTTCGTAGACGCGGCGCAGCTCGCCGACGGTGAACTCCTGCGGGCAGAAGGCCGTCGCGAGCGAGGAGTATTCGATCTTCGATCGGGCGCGTTCCACCCCGTCGGTAAGGATGCGGGCGTGGTCGAAGGCGAGCGGGGCGGCCAGGTCGCCTTCGCGGGCGTGGGCGTTGTTGTCCTGGTCCAGGAGGGTTTCGACGGGGGCCCAGCGGGCGCTGTGGGCGTCCCCGCCGGCCCGGGGTGCGGGCAGGTCGGGGGCGAGGACCAGGTGCGCGACGCTGACCACGCGCATGCGGGGGTCGCGCTTCGGATCACCGTAGGTGGCGAGCTGTTCGAGGTGCGCCCCGTAAGCGGGCGGCGGGCTGCCCTCGGGCGGGTACGCGTGCAGGCCGGTCTCCTCGACGAGCTCCCGCGCGGCCGCCTCCGCCAAGTCCTCGTCGGCCCGGACGAACCCGCCGGGCAGGGCCCAGCGGCCCTGGAACGGCGGCTCACCGCGGCGTACCGCCAGCGCGCACAGGGCGTGGCGGCGCACGGTGAGCACGACCAGGTCGACGGTGACAGCGAAGGGCGGGAAGGCCGACGGGTCGTAGGGAGGCATGTCGTGATCATAGTCGTCCGCCTGACGATAAACAGGTCATGCGGGCGTCAGGCCCTCAGTTGCAGACCGTCCGCGGCTTCCTCGACCATGCCCATCCCGAGGCGGCTGATCCGCACAGCGAAGGGGTGCTCGGCGATGGTCAGTCCGGTCAGTTGCACCGCCCCGAGCGGGGCATTGCCGAGCGGGCGGACGGCGACCGTGCCGGCCGGCACGTCGGGGCGCAGTCCGGCGAGGGCGATGAGTATCTGCACCGCGCCGGCCGCCGCGAGGGCTGCGGGGCGGCAGGCCGCAGGGTGCGGGACGGGGACGCTGCCGGCCGTGCGCTGCTCCCCCGCGAACATCTCCGGCAGGCGGTAGCCGAAGTGCTCGGCGGCGTCGAGGAGTCCCTTGGCCAGGGCTCCGGCGGCGGCTTCGTGGCCGGCGGCGGCCAGGCCGATGGCGGCGACGGCGGTTTCGTGGACGCGGACCGCTCCGCTGCGGTGGCCGAAGGGGTTGTAGCCCTTCTCCTTCGCGCCGAGTCCGCGCAGGCCCCAGCCGGAGTCCAGGGCGGGGCCGCGGAGCAGTCGGGACAGTTGATCGGTCTGGGGTGCGTCCAGCAGGCCGGGGGCGAAGGCGCCGCCGCCCAGCAGGCCGGTGTCGAGGAGGTGGGCCGCGGTGGCCCCGAGGTGCGGGACGGGGCGGCCGTCGCCGGTGAGCAGGGCGGCGGGGTGGCCGCCACTGCGGTCGTCCACCCAGAAGTCGGTGCGGAAGCGGGCGCGCAGTTCCGCCGCCCAGTCGCGGAGCTCGGGGGCGCCGGGGGATCCGCAGGCGTCGAGGAGGTCGGCGCCGAGGACGGCGGCACGGTGGGCGTGGGCCTGGGTTTCGCAGCGGTAGGGGCCGTCGGGTGCGGGGTCGGGGAGGTAGCCGCCGCGGTCCGCGCCGCGTGGGTCGGTGGCGGTGCGCAGCCATTGGAGGCAGCGTGCGGCGGCGGGTAGCAGTCGCTCGGTCTCCTCGTCGGGCAGGCCCCAGCGGCGGGCCTCCGCCAGGACGGCCGGGAAGAGGAGCGTGGCTTCGATGCCGGTGCACCCGGCCGGGGCGTGTGGTCCGGCGTCCCGGAGCGGGCCGGGAATTCGGCCGAAATCCGCTCCTGGGGTGGCCTGTTGGGTGCGGGCGAGGGTGCGCAGGGTGCTGGCGACGAGCCGCGTGCCGAGTGGGAGGAGCATCCGGGCGGTCCAGAGGGCCTCGGCGGGTGCGAGGCCGCAGCGCCAGGGGAAGCCGCCGGCGACGAAGACGTCGGTGGGCAGGGCCGGGTCGCGCATGAGCAGCCCGTGCAGGTCGTCGAGGCTGCCCGCCATGAGGGCGTCGGCCCGGGGGTCGTCGCATTCGAGGCGGCCGGCGGACCAGGACCGCGGGGGCCGATCGTGTCGGCTGCGGGGGCCGGTGTGGCCGGTGCGGGGGC
>LIQL01000182.1 GCA_001418405.1 Streptomyces diastatochromogenes
GGTCGGGCGACGGGCGGGCGGGGAGGTGCGGGCGCAGACGATGACGCGGTCCGCGTGCACGCCGCCGGTGATGAAGGTCTTGGCGCCGTTGAGGACGTAGTGCGTGCCGTCCGCGGACAGCTTCGCGGTGGTCTTCATGCCGGCGAGGTCGGAGCCGGTGCCCGGCTCGGTCATGGCCAGGGCCCACATCTCCTCGCCGGAGACGAACTTGGGCAAGAAACGCTGCTTCTGCGCGTCGGTGGCGAGCATCTGGAGGTAGGGGAGGCCGAGCAGCACGTGGACGCCGGAGCCGCCGAAGGAGACGCCGGCGCGGGCGGTCTCCTCGTACATCACGGCCTCGAACTTGTGCGAGTCGATGCCGGCGCCGCCGTACTCCTCGGGGACGCGGATGCCGAAGACACCCAGCTCGGCGAGCTTGTAGTAGAAGTCGCGGGGCGCCTGGCCGGCGGCGTACCACTCGTCGTAGACGGGCACCACCTCGGCTTCGATGAAGGCGCGTACGGTCGCGCGGAACGCCTCGTGGTCCTCGTCGTACACCGTCCGTCGCATGCCCCGGCCTCCTTCACCGCCACACCTGGCTAAGCGTTTGCTCAGCGCAAGCTACCCGTCGGTCAGCAAGGCTGTCCAGAGGTGGAACGGGCCCGCGGCCCGCCCCCGGAGGGACGGACCGCGGGCCCGGGCGCGAGCGGTTCAGCCGGCCCTGCGCGCCGCCACCGCACCGTCCCCGGCCCCCGCGGCCGCCTCCGCGTCCACCGCGCCGAACGCACCCAGCGCGAGCCGGTGCAGCAGTCGCGCCATCTCCGGGCGCCCCGGCAGCGAGCCCGGGCGCCCCAGGTGCGGGGTGGAGTTCAGCAGCCCGAAGACGGCGTGCACGGCGGCCCGCACCTCGGACTCCGCCGACTCGGCGTGGACCTGACGGACGACCTCGACCCACAGCTCGACGTACTGCCGCTGGAGCTGCCGGACCCGCTTGCGGTCGGCCTCCCGCAGGCGGTCCAGTTCGCGGTCGTGGAGGGTGATCAGGGGCCGGTCGTCGAGTGCGAAGTCGATGTGCCCGTCGATCAGCGCGTCGAGCACCGCCGCCGGGCTCTCGCCGCCCTCCTCGACCCGCATCCGGCCGCCGGCCAGCAGCCGCTCGCTGATCCCGACGAGGAGTTCGGCGAGCATCGCGTCCTTGCCGGCGAAGTGCCGGTAGAGGCCGGGGCCCGAGATGCCCACGGCCGCCCCTATCTCGTCCACGCCGACGCCGTGGAAGCCGCGCTCCGCGAAGAGCCGGGCGGCCTCCTTGAGGATCTGCTCTCGGCGGCTGGTGGGGGCGGGGGCGTGCGCATTACTCATGCCGTCGATTGTAGACAGGCGGGTTAGTGGTCGTTAACCTGAGGGAAATGAGGTTAACGCCTATTAACCCGCCTGGCCCCGCGGCGCACCCCGCGGCGCCCGGCGGCCAGCCGACCGAGCGAGGGGGCCCATAGCGATGGAGGCCATCGAGCAGGCACCGGTGCTGACCGGCACCGACGACCCGGCGTCCGACGCCTGGCGGGCCAACGAGGCCGCGCACCGCGAGCTGGCCGACCACCTGCGCGCGAAGCTCGCCGCGGCCCGGCTCGGCGGCGGCGAGAAGGCCCGGGCCCGGCACACCGCCCGCGGCAAGCTGCTGCCGCGCGAGCGGGTGGACGCGCTGCTGGACCCCGGCTCCCCCTTCCTGGAGCTGGCGCCGCTGGCCGCGGACGGGATGTACGACGGGGCCGCACCGGCCGCCGGAGTGATCGCCGGCATCGGCCGGGTCAGCGGCCGGGAGACCGTGATCGTCGCCAACGACGCCACCGTCAAGGGCGGCACGTACTACCCGATGACCGTCAAGAAGCACCTGCGCGCCCAGGAGGTGGCGCTGGAGAACCGCCTCCCGTGCCTGTACCTCGTCGACTCCGGCGGCGCGTTCCTGCCGATGCAGGACGAGGTCTTCCCCGACCGCGAGCACTTCGGACGGATCTTCTACAACCAGGCCCGGATGTCCGCCGCCCGCGTCCCGCAGATCGCCGCGGTCCTCGGCTCCTGCACGGCCGGCGGCGCCTACGTCCCGGCGATGAGCGACGAGGCGGTGATCGTGCGGAACCAAGGCACGATCTTCCTCGGCGGCCCCCCGCTGGTGAAGGCCGCCACCGGCGAGGTGGTCAGCGCCGAGGAACTGGGCGGCGGCGAGGTGCACTCCCGCACCTCCGGCGTCACCGACCACCTCGCGGAGGACGACGCGCACGCCCTGCGGATCGTCCGCACCATCGTCGCCACCCTCGGCGACCGCCCGCCGCTGCCCTGGTCCGTCCGGCCCGTCGAGGAGCCCAAGGCCGACCCCGCCGGGCTCTACGGCGCGGTGCCGGTGGACTCCCGCACGCCCTACGACGTCCGCGAGGTGATCGCCCGGATCGTCGACGGCTCGCGCTTCGCCGAGTTCAAGGCCGAGTACGGCACCACCCTGGTCACCGGCTTCGCCCACGTGCACGGCCACCCGGTGGGGATCGTCGCCAACAACGGCATCCTGTTCTCCGAGTCCGCCCAGAAGGGCGCCCACTTCATCGAGCTGTGCGACCAACGCGGCATCCCGCTGCTGTTCCTCCAGAACATCTCCGGCTTCATGGTCGGCCGGGACTACGAGGCGGGCGGCATCGCCAAGCACGGCGCGAAGATGGTCACCGCGGTCGCCTGCACCCGCGTCCCCAAGCTGACCGTCGTCATCGGCGGCTCCTACGGGGCGGGCAACTACTCGATGTGCGGCCGCGCCTACTCCCCCCGCTTCCTGTGGATGTGGCCCAACGCCAAGATCTCGGTGATGGGCGGCGAGCAGGCCGCGTCCGTCCTCGCCACCGTCAAGCGCGACCAGTTGGAGGCGCGCGGCGAGGAGTGGAGCACGGCGGACGAGGACGCCTTCAAGGACCCGATCCGCGCCCAGTACGAGACCCAGGGCAACGCCTACTACGCGACCGCCCGGCTCTGGGACGACGGCGTCATCGACCCGCTGGAGACCCGCCAGGTGCTCGGCCTGGCGCTGACCGCCTGCGCCAACGCCCCCCTGCCCCAACGGGACGACGCAGCGCCGGCCTTCGGCGTCTTCCGGATGTGAGAGGACCTATGACCAGCTTCGACACCGGCCTGTTCGACACCGTCCTGGTCGCCAACCGCGGGGAGATCGCGGTCCGCGTCATCACGACGCTGCGCGCGCTCGGCATCCGCTCGGTCGCGGTGTACAGCGACGCGGACGCCGACGCCCGGCACGTCCAGGAGGCGGACACCGCGGTCCGGATCGGCCCGGCCCCGGCCACCGAGAGCTACCTGTCCGCCCCGCGCCTGCTGGACGCCGCCGCCCGCACCGGCGCCCAGGCCGTCCACCCCGGCTACGGCTTCCTCGCCGAGAACGCCGCGTTCGCCCGCGCCTGCACCGACGCCGGGCTGGTGTTCATCGGCCCGCCCGCGGACGCCATCGACCTGATGGGCGACAAGATCCGGGCCAAGGAGACGGTCCGCGCCGCCGGCGTCCCGGTCGTCCCCGGCTCCTCCGGCAGCGGCCTGAGCGACGCGGAACTCGCCGCCGCGGCACGGGAGATCGGCATGCCGGTGCTCCTCAAGCCGTCCGCCGGCGGCGGCGGCAAGGGCATGCGCCTGGTCCGGGAGGCCGACCGACTCGCCGACGAGATCGCCGCCGCCCGCCGCGAGGCCCGCTCGTCCTTCGGGGACGACACCCTGCTGGTGGAGCGGTGGATCGACCGGCCCCGGCACATCGAGATCCAGGTGCTGGCCGACGGCCACGGCAACGTCCTCCACCTCGGCGAGCGCGAATGCTCCCTCCAACGCCGCCACCAGAAGATCATCGAGGAGGCGCCCTCGGTCCTGCTGGACGCCGCCACCCGGGCCGCGATGGGCGAGGCCGCCGTCCAGGCGGCCCGCTCCTGCGGCTACCGCGGCGCCGGCACCGTCGAGTTCATCGTCCCCGGCAAGGACCCGTCCGGCTACTGCTTCATGGAGATGAACACCCGCCTCCAGGTGGAGCACCCGGTCACCGAGATGATCACCGGGCTGGACCTCGTCGAATGGCAGCTGCGGATCGCCGCCGGGGAACGCCTCCCCTACGCCCAGGAGCACCTCTCGTTCAGCGGGCACGCCATCGAGGCCCGGATCTGCGCCGAGGACCCGTCCCGCGACTTCCTGCCGACCGGCGGCACCGTCCTCACCCTGCGCGAGCCGGCCGGTGACGGCACCCGCACCGACTCCGGGCTCTCCGAGGGCGCCGAGGTCGGCAGCCGTTACGACCCGATGCTCGCCAAGGTCATCGCGCACGGCCCGGACCGGGCGAGCGCCCTGCGCAAGCTGCGGGCCGCGCTGGCCGCCACCGTCACCCTCGGCGTGCCGACCAACGCCGGCTTCCTGCGCCGCCTGCTCGCCCACCCGGACGTGGCGTCAGGCGAGTTGGACACCGGGCTCGTCGAGCGGGTGGCGGCCGACCTGGTGCCCGACGCGGTCCCGGACGAGGTGTACGCGGCGGCCGCGGCGGTCCGCCAGGCGGCGCTGGAGTCGACGGCCGACGCGGGCGGCTGGCGCGACCCGTTCGCCGCCCCGACCGGCTTCCGGCTCGGCGGCGAACCCGCTCCGGTGCGCCACTGGCTGCGCGTCCCCGGACAGGACCCGGTGGCGTACGACGTCCGGCCCGGCGTCGCCCCGGAGCGGTTCGAGGTCACCGCGGACGAGGTGCGGGTCACCGTGGACGGCATCCGGCACACCTTCCACCGCGGCGGCCACTGGCTGGGCCGGGACGGCGACGCCTGGCACGTCACCGACCACGACCCGGTGGCCGAGGCGCTGCGGGAGGCCGCCCGCGGCCACGGCGTCGACACCCTCGCCGCCCCGATGCCCGGCACCGTCACCGTCGTCAAGGTGGCCGTCGGCGACGAGGTCACCGCCGGGCAGGGCCTGCTGGTGGTGGAGGCGATGAAGATGGAGCACGTCATCTCCGCGCCGCACGCCGGGACGGTCACCGAACTCGACGTCACCCCCGGCAGCACGGTCGCCATGGACCAGGTGCTCGCCGTCGTCGCCCCGCACGAGGACGCCGCCGGCAGCACCCCCGGGGACGCCGGGACGCCGGCCCCCGGCACGGACGAGGAGGCGACGGCATGACCACCGACGGCACACCGGCGCGGGGGCTGCCCATGGAGGTGGCCGCGGAGGGCCTGCCCACCCGCGTGCGGATCCACGAGGTCGGCCCGCGCGACGGCCTGCAGAACGAGCAGGCGGTCGTCCCGACCGAGGTCAAGGCGGAGTTCGTCCACCGGCTGGCCGCCGCCGGCCTGCCGGTCGTCGAGGCGACCAGCTTCGTGCACCCCAAGTGGGTGCCCCAACTCGCCGACGCCGAGCGGCTGTTCCCGATGCTGGGCGACCTCGATCCGCGGCACCTGCCGGTGCTGGTGCCCAACGAACGGGGCCTGACCCGCGCCCTGGCGCTGGGCGCCCGCCGGATCGCGGTGTTCGGCAGCGCCACCGAGTCGTTCGCCAAGGCCAACCTCAACCGCACCGTCGACGAGGCGCTGGCGATGTTCGAACCGGTCGTCCGGCGGGCTCGGGACGAGAAGGTGCACGTCCGCGGCTACCTGTCGATGTGCTTCGGCGACCCGTGGGAGGGCCCGGTGCCGATCGCCCAGGTCGTCCGGGTCTGCCGGGCCCTGCTCGACCTGGGGTGCGACGAGCTGAGCCTGGGCGACACCATCGGCGTGGCCACGCCCGGCCACGTCCAGCACCTGCTCGCCGCGCTCAACGAGGCCGGCGTGCCCACCTCCCGGTTGGGCGTCCACTTCCACGACACCTACGGCCAGGCCCTGGCCAACACCTTCGCCGCGCTCCAGCACGGCGTCACCACCGTCGACGCCTCGGCGGGCGGCCTGGGCGGCTGCCCGTACGCCAAGAGCGCCACCGGCAACCTCGCCACCGAAGACCTCGTGTGGATGCTGCACGGCCTCGGCATCGAGACCGGCGTCGATCTGGGGCGGCTGACCGAGGCCAGCGTGTGGCTGGCCGGGGTCCTGGGCCGTCCCAGCCCCTCACGCACCGTCCGCGCCCTCTCCCACAAGGAGTGAGTGACCCATGTCCCTGGACCACCGCCTGTCCGACGAGCTGGAGGAACTCCGGCGCACGGTCGAGGCGTTCGCGCACGACGTCGTCGCCCCGGAGATCGGCGCGTACTACGAGCAGCACGCCTTCCCGTACGACATCGTCCGCCAGATGGGCCAGATGGGCCTGTTCGGGCTGCCGTTCCCCGAGGAGTACGGCGGCATGGGCGGTGACTACCTGGCGCTGGGCATCGTGCTGGAGGAACTGGCCCGGGTCGACTCGTCCGTGGCGATCACCCTGGAGGCCGGGGTCTCGCTCGGCGCCATGCCCCTCTACCGCTTCGGTACGGAGGAGCAGAAGCGCGCGTGGCTGCCGAAGCTGTGCAGCGGCGAGGTGCTCGGCGCCTTCGGCCTCACCGAACCGGACGGCGGCTCGGACGCCGGCGCGACCCGCACCACCGCGGTGCGGGACGACAACGGGGACTGGGTGATCAACGGCAGCAAGTGCTTCATCACCAACTCCGGCACCGACATCACCGGTCTGGTGACGGTCACCGCGGTCACCGGCCACAAGGACGACGGCTCCCCGCTGATCTCCGCGATCATCGTGCCGGCCGGCACCCCCGGCTTCACGGTCGCCGCCCCGTACTCCAAGGTCGGCTGGAACGCCTCGGACACCCGCGAGCTGTCCTTCTCCGACGTCCGCGTCCCGGCCGCCAACCTCCTCGGCGAGGAGGGCCGCGGCTACGCGCAGTTCCTGCGGACCCTCGACGAGGGCCGGGTCGCCATCGCCGCGCTGGCCACCGGCCTGGCCCAGGGCTGCGTGGACGAGTCGGTGCGGTACGCCAAGGAGCGCCACGCGTTCGGCCGGCCGATCGGGGCCAACCAGGCCATCCAGTTCAAGCTGGCCGACATGGAGCTGCGCGCCCACACCTCCCGGCTGGCCTGGCGCGACGCCGCGTCCCGGCTGGTGCACGGCGAGCCGTTCAAGAAGGAGGCGGCGCTCGCCAAGCTCTACTCCTCCGAGATCGCGGTGGACAACGCCCGCGAGGCCACCCAGATCCACGGCGGCTACGGCTTCATGAACGAGTACCCGGTCGCCCGGATGTGGCGGGACGCCAAGATCCTGGAGATCGGCGAGGGCACCAGCGAGGTCCAACGCATGCTCATCGCACGCGAGTTGGGCTTCTAGGAAGGCACCCGACGCCGCCGGCCGGCGACCGCCCGCGCCGCCGGCGGCGGCGCACCCCTGGGGGGCGGGCGAACGGATCCCGTAGGGGGCGGCGGCGCCCCCTGTGGGCCACAACGCGGCGGGCCCGGGAGGAGATTCCCGGGCCCGCCGCACCGCCCCGACGCGTCACCGCATCACCGCGTCGGCCACGCCACTTCCGGGGCCCGGTAGTAGCCGATGCCCTGGGCGTCCCAGCGCGGCCCCTGCGCGGCCAGCCGCACCCGGTACGCGTCCCAGTCGTGCGCCCGGGCCGGCGACCAGCCCAGCTCGGCGATGCCGGGCAGTCGCGGGAACGCCATGTACTCGATGTTCGCGGAGGTCGTCAGGGTCTCCGACCACAGCGGCGCCTCTACGCCGGCGACCGCCGAGCCGGGCGCGCCGGCCAGGTAGCTCCCCGGGTCCCAGTCGTAGGCCCGCCGGACGTCCACGTAGCCGGCCCAGTTCAGGCCCAGCGGGCTGTCCTTGTCGTACTTCATGTCGAGGTAGGCCCGGTCGGCGGGCGAGAGGATCAGCTGCGTCCCGCGCTTCGCCGCGTCGACGACCTGCTGCCGCTCCTCCGCGCCCGTCTTGTCGTAGCCCCAGTACTGGGCGAGGGCGCCCTTCGCCGGGTGGGCCCCGGTCAGCTGGTGCCAGCCGATCACCGTCTTGCCGTACTTGGCGACCACCGGCTGCACCTTGTCCATGAAGGCGACGTAGTCCGCGTGGGCGGTGGAGTGCGCCTCGTCGCCGCCGATGTGGAGGTAGCGGCCGGGGGTGAGCGCGGCGATCTCCCGGATGACGTCGTCGACGAAGTCGTAGGTGGCCTTCTTGGGCACGCACAGCGAGCTGAAGCCGACCTTGGTGCCGGTGTAGAGCGGCGGCGCCTCGCCGTTGCAGTTGAGGTCGGCGTAGGAGGCGAGCGCGGCGTTGGTGTGGCCGGGCATGTCGATCTCGGGGATCACGGTCAGATAGCGGCTGGCGGCGTAGCGGACGATCTCGCGGTAGTCGTCCTTGCTGTAGTGGCCGCCGCGGCCGCCGCCGACCTGGGTGCTGCCGCCGTAGGTCGCCAGCCGCGGCCAGGAGTCGATCACGATCCGCCAGCCCTGGTCGTCGGAGAGGTGCAGGTGCAGCTTGTTGATCTTGTATTGGGCGAGCTGGTCGATGTACCGCTTGACCTGGTCGACGGTGAAGAAGTGCCGGGAGACGTCGAGCATCGCCCCGCGGTAGGCGTAGCGGGGGGCGTCGGAGATCGTCCCGCCGGCGATCCGCCAGGGGCCGGACTGCCGGCTCTTCTTCTCCACGGCGGCCGGCAGCAGCTGGCGCAGGGTCTGGACGCCGTGGAAGAGGCCGGCCGGGCGGGCGGCGCTGATGGTGACCGCGCGGCCGCCGGAGGTCAGCCGGTAGCCCTCCGCGCCGAGGCCACGGGTGTCCCGGCCGCCGAGCCGGAAGACGATGCCGTCCGCGCCGCCGCGGGTGGTGACCGGCAGCGCGAAGCCGGTGGCCGGCCGCAGCAGCCCCGCCAGGTAGCCGGCGATCTGCCGGGCCTCGCCGGAGTTGCCGGGCACCCTGATCCGGGTGCCCGCGCCGAGGGTGAAGGCGTCGCCGGCCGGCCGGACCGAGGCGGGGGCCGGGATCACCCGGTCCAGCGGCGTGGCGGCGGGGGCCGCGGTGCCCGGCTGCGGCACGGCGGCGGTCACCGTGCCGGCCGCTGCGACCAGGAGCAGGGAGAAGAGGAGTCTGCGGCGTCTCATGGGCGGTCCCTTCGGCGAGCTTCGTCAGCGGCACGTTCTGCGGGGCGTTCGGCGGGCGACGCACCCGGGGGCGCACGTTCTGCATGGCGTGGAGCGACCGGATGGTGACCATGCGTACCGTGTGCCCGGTGACCGGTCAAGGTGTAGACCAGTTTCCGGGCGCGTTCGGCACCAGCTGCCCGATATCGGGCAGATTTCTTGCGATTCTCCGCTCGGCCCCGCAATATCGACGGGTGCTCGAACGCCGTCCGTCCCACGAGGACCTCATCGACCATCTGGTCCGCAGCACGCCGCTCCAGCGCGGCGAGGCGGCCCGGGTGGTGCTGGACGTGCTGGCGTACTTCGACGAGAGCACGGAGGGGTTCGTCCGCCGCAGGCACCGCGAGCTGCAGTCCCAGGGGCTGCGGAACGAGGCGATCTTCGAGCGGATCGCACACGAGCTGCCGCACCGCGCCGTGTCCCCGCCGCCGCTCTCGCTGCGCCAGCTGCGCCGCCTGGTCTACGGCTGACGGCCGCGACGCAACCGGACCGCGGCCCCGGACGGGTCGAGGACGGCCGGGCACCCACCACGCCAACCAGAAGGGTCACCGTATGTGCGGGATCGTCGGATACATCGGCAAGCGCGACGTCGCTCCGCTGCTCCTTGAGGGCCTCCAGCGCCTGGAGTACCGCGGCTACGACTCGGCCGGCATCGCCATCCACGCCAAGGGCACCGGCAAGGCCGCGGGCGGTCTGAAGACCGCCAAGGCCAAGGGCCGGGTCCGGGAGCTGGAGTCCCGCCTGCCGAAGCGCTTCGCGGGCAGCACCGGCATCGCGCACACCCGCTGGGCCACCCACGGCGCCCCCACCGACGAGAACGCCCACCCGCACCTCGACACCGAGGGCAAGGTCGCCGTCGTCCACAACGGCATCATCGACAACGCCGCCGAGCTGCGCGCCCGGCTGACCGCCGACGGGGTGGAGTTCGCCTCCGAGACCGACACCGAGGTGCTGGCGCACCTGATCGGCCGCTCCGCCGCCCCGACGCTGGAGGAGAAGGTCCGCGAGGCCCTCCGCCACATCGAGGGCACCTACGGCATCGCCGTGCTGCACGCCGACTTCGCCGACCGCATCGTGGTCGCCCGCAACGGCTCCCCGGTCGTCCTGGGCATCGGCGAGCACGAGATGTTCGTCTCCTCCGACGTCGCCGCGCTGGTCTCGCACACCCGCCAGGTCGTCACCCTCGACGACGGCGAGATGGCCACCCTCAAGGCCGACGACTACCGCACGTACACCACCGAGGGCTCCCGCACCACGGCGACGCCGGAGACCGTCGAGTACGCGGCCGAGTCCTACGACCTGGGCGGCCACGACACGTACATGCACAAGGAGATCTCCGAGCAGGCGGAGGCGGTGGACCGGGCGCTGCGCGGCCGGATCGACGACCGCTTCTCCACCGTCCACCTCGGCGGCCTCAACCTCGACGCCCGCGAGGCGCGCGCGGTGCGCCGGGTGAAGATCCTGGGCTGCGGCACCTCGTACCACGCCGGCCAGATCGGCGCCCAGATGATCGAGGAGCTGGCCCGCATCCCCTCGGACGCCGAGCCGGCCTCCGAGTTCCGCTACCGCAACCCGGTCGTGGACCCCGACACCCTCTACGTCGCCGTCTCCCAGTCCGGTGAGACCTACGACGTGCTCGCCGCCGTCCAGGAGCTCAAGCGCAAGGGCGCCCGGGTGCTGGGCCTGGTGAACGTGGTCGGTTCGGCGATCGCCCGGGAGACCGACGGCGGCATCTACGTGCACGCCGGCCCCGAGGTGTGCGTGGTCTCCACCAAGTGCTTCACCAACATGGTGGTCTCCTTCGCGCTGCTCGCCCTGCACCTGGGCCGGATCCGCGACCTGTCCGTCGCGGACGGCAAGCGGATCATCGAGGGCCTGCGCAAGCTGCCCGGCCAGATCGACGAGATCCTCAAGGGCGAGGACGACATCAAGAAGCTCTCGGCGCTGTACGCCGACGCCAAGTCGATGATGTTCATCGGCCGGGTGCGCGGCTACCCGGTGGCCCGCGAGGCGTCCCTGAAGCTCAAGGAGGTCTCGTACATCCACGCCGAGGCGTACCCGGCCTCGGAGCTCAAGCACGGCCCGCTGGCGCTCATCGAGCCGGCGATGCCGACGGTCGCGATCGTGCCCGACGACGACCTGCTGGAGAAGAACCGCGCCGCGCTGGAGGAGATCAAGGCCCGCAGCGGCCGGATCCTCGCCGTCGCCCACCAGGAGCAGGAGAAGGCCGACCACACCATCGTGGTGCCGAAGAACGAGCCCGAGCTGGACCCGATCCTCATGGGCATCCCGCTCCAACTGCTCGCCTACCACACGGCGTTGGCCCTGGGCCGGGACATCGACAAGCCCCGCAACCTCGCCAAGTCGGTGACGGTGGAGTAGTCCGCACGACAAAGGCGCTGGCTCCGCGCGCGTGCCACCGTACGCGCGCGGAGCCGGCGCCTCCCCTTTTGCCGGCGTCGCCCATTACGCCGGCGGGATGCCGCCGCCCCGGGACCCGTCACTTCCCGACCGGCAGCACGTCATCGTGACCGTTTTCTACCCGCCACCGGCCTGCGGCCAACCCTCGGACGGCAACCGGGCGCGCACCGCCCACAAATCCCCATGACGCCCCCTCAACTGTGGACGTGTCGCGGAGAGCCGATCAACGAGGGGCGCGCACAAGGGAGTTGGGTTCCGCCACGGACGGGACGGACGGTGCGTCGGTGTCAGGGAATGACCATGACCGGGCGCTGCGCACGGCGGGCCAGCCGACCGGCCACCGAGCCGAAGATCCGGCCGACCAGGCCGTGCGTGGAGCCGACCACGATCGCGTCGGCCTCGTACTCCCGGCCGACCTCCTCCAGCTCGTGGCAGATGTCGCCGCCGCGCTCGACGAGGATCCAGGGGACCTCGGCGAGGTGGTCGGCGCAGGCGAGCTCCAGACCGAGCACCTCGGTGCGGTGGTCGGGGACGTCCACGAAGACCGGGGGCTCACAGCCCGCCCACACCGTCGTCGGCAGCCGGTTGGCCACGTGGACGATGATCAGGCCGGAGCCGTGGCGCCGCGCCATTCCGATTGCATACGCCAACGCGCGCTCGCTCGACGTGGAGCCGTCGAAGCCGACCACGACGCCGTGCCGGAAGGCGGGATCGCAGGAGTGGTGCTTCTGTTCCACCGCTTCGAGGTCCGCCATCGGATCGGCGACCTGCTTGCGGTCCGCGGGTTCAGGGATTTCGTGACCGGCCATGGGTGTCTCGGCGAGAACGTCCTCTTGCGGAGGGGCGAACGGGGAACGGCGATTGACTTGATCCGGCAGTTGACCTGGGCGGCTCGATCAAGGAGCGAGAGCCATAGTTCAAAGAGGAACGATACGACTGGGAATCATCTTTCCAAGCCGATACCCCAAGAGTACGGCGCTACTCCTCTGCTGCCCAGAACGCCCGCGGGCCGCCGGCACGCCCCCACGGGGCGGTCCGGGGCCGCAAGCGTTCCCCGGAGCATGCCGGAGCGTGGCGCGGATGGCAATGCCCCGTCCTGCCCCCGTACGTACCCCCGGCGGCGCCCCGCGCGCCTCGGCAGCGCCGTCCGCGCCCCCGGCCGCGGTGATCCCCACCGCGCCGCCGCCGCACCGGAGATCACTCGACCCGGTGAGCGGCGTCGCGCCCCCGGAAGCGTCCGACCGCACCCCGGCGACCGACTCCTTGATCACCAAGCGGGTCTCGTCGCACCGGGTCGGGTCGTACCGGCACCGACCCGACCCGGGCGGCCGGCGGCCACCCCGAACCGTCACCCCCGCCCCGCCGGACGCGCCCGCCGAACGGTGCTTGACCCCCGAAACGCCAGATGGACATAAGCGAACACAATGGGACGTAAAGATAGGGGGGCGGACGCCTCTACAGGGGGCGTGCGCCGGTCGTTTGGAGGCTCCGCAAGTCTGCGCACGACCGTTTTCAGCCAACTTCCGGCCCGTACTCACCCCTTGCCCCGGACCCCCCTCAACCCCGGCGTGAGCAGGGAGGAAAGGACCGCTGGGCATGGTTGTGCCCTACTGCGAACGGGCAGAGCCGAGACGCGCACTTCCCATGCAGGCCCGACGAGTGGAACGCTTCGTGATCGAATGCTTCGCGCCAAGTTGCCATATCGACATACCAGCGGGTGGTGAACTTGGCACTCCATCCTCACGGGACACAGTAGATTCGATCTTGGTCAGTGACGGCGGGGGAACTGTGCAGGACCGAGAGGGCGAGACGACCGAGGGGGGCTTAAGTGCCATGAGCCAGGACTCCGCTGCCGTACCAGATGCCGCACGCAAGCTCGCCGCCCGACGACGCCGCGAAATAGTCGCGGTGCTCCTCTTCAGCGGCGGCCCCATTTTCGAGAGCTCCATTCCGCTCTCGGTCTTCGGCATCGACCGCCAAGACGCCGGCGTTCCGAGGTACCGGCTACTTGTGTGCGCTGGCGAAGATGCGCCTTTGCGCACGACCGGGGGGCTCGAACTGTCAGCCCCCTACGGGCTGGAGGCGATTTCCCGCGCCGGGACGGTCGTCGTACCGGCCTGGCGTTCCATCACCCAGGCTCCGCCACCCGCGGCGCTCGACGCCCTGCGTCGCGCGCACGAGGAGGGGGCCAGGATCGTCGGGCTGTGCACGGGGGCGTTCGTCCTCGCCGCAGCCGGACTGCTCGACGGCCGACCGGCCACCACCCACTGGATGTACGCACCGACGCTCGCCAAGCGTTACCCGTCCGTCCACGTGGACCCGCGTGAGCTCTTCGTCGACGACGGCGACGTCCTCACGTCCGCGGGCACCGCGGCGGGCATCGACCTGTGCCTGCACATCGTCCGCACCGACCACGGCGCCGACGCGGCCAACGCGCTGGCCCGCCGGTTGGTGGTCCCGCCCCGGCGGACCGCGTCCGACCTCGGGCACCAGCGCTACCTGGACAGGTCGTTACCGGAGGAGATCGGCGCCGACCCGCTCGCCGAGGTCGTCGCCTGGGCGCTGGAGCACCTCCACGAGCAGTTCGACGTGGAGACGCTGGCGGCCCGCGCGTACATGAGCCGGCGCACCTTCGACCGGCGGTTCCGCTCCCTCACGGGCAGCGCGCCGCTCCAGTGGCTGATCACCCAGCGGGTCCTCCAGGCCCAGCGGCTGCTGGAGACCTCCGACTATTCGGTGGACGAGGTCGCCGGGCGCTGCGGGTTCCGCTCGCCGGTCGCGCTGCGCGGCCACTTCCGGCGGCAGCTGGGCGCCTCGCCCGCGGCCTACCGGGCGGCCTACCGCGCACGCCGGCCGCAGAGCGGCGCGCCCGAACCGGCACTGCGTCCGGAGCGGGCCGAGCGTCCGGAGCGCGAGCGCGCGACGCTGGGCGGCGAGCGGTTCTCCGCCGCCGCACTCAGCGGGCACGCGCTGGCCGCCGAGGCGGTGGAGGCGGGCAAGCCACAGCCGGAGGGGTACGCCGCACGGCTGCCGGAGACCCCGGTCGGCCGGGGGGCCGGCCGCCCCGTGCTGCCCGGTCAGCGGGAGCGCCCCGTAGGGTGAGACGCATGAACGATCGCATGGTGTGGATCGACTGCGAGATGACCGGGCTCTCGCTGGCGAACGACGCGCTTATCGAGGTGGCCGCCCTGGTCACCGACTCGGAGCTGAACGTACTGGGTGACGGCATCGATGTGGTGATCCGTCCCCCGGCCGAGGCGCTGACCACCATGCCGGAGGTGGTGCGGCAGATGCACACCACCTCCGGGCTGCTGGCCGAGCTGGATGCCGGGACGACGCTGGAGGAGGCCGAGGCACAGGTGCTGGCTTACATCAAGCAGCACGTGCCGGAGCCGGGGAAGGCGCCGCTGTGCGGGAACTCCGTCGGCACCGACCGCGGCTTCCTGCTGCGCGACATGCCGACCCTGGAGAGCTACCTGCACTACCGGATCGTCGATGTGTCGTCCGTGAAGGAACTGGCCCGGCGCTGGTTCCCGCGGGCGTACTTCAACAGTCCGGACAAGAACGGCAACCACCGGGCGCTGGCCGACATCCGTGAATCCATCGCGGAGTTGCGCTACTACCGGGAGGCCGTGTTCGTCCCGCAGCCCGGGCCGGACTCGGAGACCGCGAAGGCCATCGCGGCCAAGCACAAGCTGCCCGCCGAACCGGAGGCGGCGGCACAGTGACGCAGCTCGCTCCCGGGGACGCGAAACCTGGGAGCGAGCACCCCTCCGGAGCCTGTACACTTTTTCTCAGCCGGTGGGGAAAAGGAACCACACAGCACCGGTCTTGGTGGGTATAGCTCAGCTGGTAGAGCACCTGGTTGTGGTCCAGGATGTCGCGGGTTCGAGTCCCGTTACTCACCCCAGCATCAAGGCCCCCGATCTTCGGATCGGGGGCCTTCGGTGTTTCCGGGTCAGATGCCGCCGCCGGCACCGGCGGCGCCGGAAGCTCAGTAGCCGACGGTGTAACGCTCGCCGACGTGGCGGGGCTCCTCGACCTCGTCGAGGACGGCCACCGCGTAGTCCTCGGCGGAGATCCGGCTGCTGCCGTCCGCGGCGACGATCAGGTCGTCGGTGGCGGTGCGGTAGCTGCCGGTGCGCTCGCCGGGGGCGATGGTGGCGGCCGGGCTGAGGTTGGTCCAGCGGACGTCGGAGACGGTGCGGTAGAAGTCCAGCGCGTCGCCGTGCGCGTGCATGATCTGCAGCAGCGGGACCGGCAGGCCCTCGGCGTCCCAGACCTGGGTGCCGTCGGGCTTGCGGAGCGAACCGGCGCCGCCGACCGTGACCAGGCGGGGCGCGTCGGCGCGCAGCCGCCGCACTCCCTCGACGAGCGCCTCGGCGGCCGGCCGGATGGTGGCGATGTGGCCGGCGCCGTCGCCGCCGCCGACCGCGCTGACCACCACGTCCTGTCCCTTGGCCACCTCGGTGACGGACTCCGAGTCGAGCGCGTCGCCGTAGACCACGGTGAGGGCCGGGTGGGTCACGGTGACCTTCGCGGGGTCGCGGACCACCGCGGTGACCTGGTGGCCGCGGCGCAGTGCCTCGTCGAGGATGCGGCTGCCGATGGTGCCGTTGGCCCCGAACAGAGCGATCTTGGACATGGTGGGTTCTCCCGGTGGTTCGGTGTGGGCTAGGTGTGCCCGGGGGTGGGGCGCGGGGTGGCGGCCTCCGTGGTGCGGATGCCGTTTTCCGCCATCAGCCGTGCTGACGTCTCCTACGCTAGGGGTATCAACGGGAGATTCCGGGGTAGCGAGGCGACGGGTCATGGTGAAAAAGCGACAGGACCCCCTGGAGGATGGAGGGGAGATCCGCGAGGTGGCGTTCTCCGCGCCGGCCGGGCGGCCCGCCGGGGTGGAAGTGCTGACCCTCGCCGAGCTGCGCGAGCGCGCCGACGCCTGCCGGCTCTCGACGCCGCACCGCCCCGGTTTCCACCACCTGCTGGTCCTGGACCGGGGGCGCCTGGTGCACTGCGTCGACTTCCGGGAGCACCTCCTGACGCCCGGGGACCTGCTGTGGTCGCGGCCGGGGCAGGTGCAGCACTTCGGGGACCTGTCCGGGGCGGAGGGGCGACTGGTGCTCTTCGAGTCCGGGTTCGTCGACCCGGCGACCGCCGCCGCGGCCC
>LIQL01000183.1 GCA_001418405.1 Streptomyces diastatochromogenes
AGTGCGGGGACGCCGTCCAGAACGGGGGCGAGCGCGGCGGACTCGATCGGGCGGTCGCCGAAGACGTTGGGGTCCAGTCCCCAGCCGTGCAGCCAGGCGCCGGGGGCGAGGGCGGCGACCTCGCGGGCCAGCGCCGCGCGGACCCCGTCGAGGTCGGTGCAGCCCGACAGGTCCAGGCCGTGGGTGAGTTCGGCGCCGGAGACCGGGTGCAGGTGCCCGTCGGTCAGGCCGGCGGTGACCCGCATGGCGATCACCATGGCCGAGCGCGAACTCGGGCTGCCGTCGGGCGGTTGCTGATGTCGGTGTTGGCGTGTGCGCCGAGGCCGTCGAGCACCACCAGGATCTGGATGGTCGTCACGTCCGGGTCCGCGGTGCGGAACTCGCCGCCGGCGACGCCCTCGTGGAGCAGTTCGGCGAGTCGCCCGCGCCAGGCGCCCTCCTGCTCGGCGACCCGGTCGCGCAGCAGCGGGCGGTAGCGGCTGAGGTGGCGGGCGTTGATCCACAGGCGGCTGATCGCGTCGTAGGCGTCGCCGGTGGTGTGCGCGAAGAACCGCGCCAGCCGCTCGGTGGGGCGCTGGCCGGGGGCCGCGGCCGGCAGCAGGCCGTCGAGCTCGTTGCGCGCGGCGGTGCCGAACGCCTCCGCGACCAGTTCCTCGGCGGACGGGAAGTAGTGGCTGATCAATCCGGGGCGGACGTCGAGGTCCTCGCCGATCCGCCGCAGGGTGATGCACTCCAGCCCCTCGGCCAGGGCGACCGCGGCCGCGGCGTCGACGATTTCGGCCCGCCGGGCGGCCGGGTCTTTCCGGATGCGCTTGCGCTGAACCCTTGACGACATACCCCGGATGCTATTGAGTGTGCGACCAATAAGCAACAAGGCCGTTAACGCACCAGGTCGTTATGGCCAAGGTCGCTCACGACCAGCTCCACGGAGGGCCCATGGCGTCCACGATCCCCGACCCGGCGTCCACGCTTCCCGACCCGCACACCGGCACCCCCGACGCGCCCGGGACGGCCGCGCCGGCCCCGGACCGCGCCGGCCGGATCGAGGTCCACGGCATCGACCACATCCCCGACGCGGACCGCCACGGCCGCCCGCGCGGGCTCTTCTCGGTCTGGGCCGCCGCCAACGTCAACTACCTCAGCCTGGTGGTCGGCGGCGCCCTGGTCCTCATGGGCCTGACCCTCTGGCAGGCCCTCACGGTGATCGTGGTCGGCAACCTGTTCTGGGTGCTCACCGGCGTGCTCGCGGTGCCGGGACCGGCCGCCGGCACCCCCAGCGAAGTGATCACCCGCGCCCTCTACGGCGTCCGCGGGAACCGCGTGAACAACGCCGTCACCGGCTGGATGATCTCGGTCTGCTACGTGGCGCTGAACCTCGCCTCGGCCGCCACCGCCGCCTTCTCCCTCGTCGAGGAGACCGGCATCCACGCCACCACCGGCGTCAAGGTCGTCGTCGTGGTGGCCATCGCCGCGGTCACCCTGACCATCAGCGTCTACGGACACGCGCTGATCGTGAAGCTCTACACCCCGATCACACTGGTCCTCACCGCGGCCTTCGCGGTCGTCGCCTACGCGGTCCTCACGCACGCCGACTTCGGCTACGCGCCCGCCCACCCGCTGACCGGCACCGCCCTGTGGGCCACCGTCTTCGGCGGGATCACCCTCATCGCCTCCGGGCCGCTGTCGTACACCACCAGCGCCGACTTCTCCCGCTACCTGCCGCGCTCCACCTCACCGCTGGCGGTGGTGGGCTGGACCGCCCTCGGCGGCTTCCTGCCCGGCGTGGCCGTCTGTGCCCTGGGCGCGTTCGCCGCCACCGCCGTCGACATGGCCGACCCGCAGACCGCGCTCCAGCGGATCCTGCCCGGCTGGTTCACGCCGCTCTTCCTGCTCGCGCTGGTCCTCGGCACCGTCGCGATCAACGCGCTCACCGCCTACAGCGCCGGCCTCGCCCTCCAGGCCGTGGGCCTGCGCATCCGCCGGTCGGTCAGCATCCTCGCCGACGGGGCGGTCGCCGTCGGCCTGACCCTCTACGCGCTGCTGGTCTCCAACTTCCTCGACACCGTCAGCAACGTGCTCCAACTGACCGTCGTGCTGCTGGGCCCCACCGCGGCCGTCTACGCCACCGACATCGTGCTGCGCCGCAACCGCTACGACGGCCCGGCGCTCACCGACGAGAGCCGCGGCGGTCCGTTCTGGTACACGGGGGGCGTCAACTGGGCCGGCGCCACGGCCCTCGCCGGCGGCGTCGCCGTCTCCGCCTGTTGCGTGGACACCCTCTACACCGGCCCGCTGGCGGCGGCCGCGGGCGGCGTCGACCTCGCCCTGCCGGCCGGCCTCGTGGTCGCGTCCGCCCTCTACGCGCTCCTGGCCCGGCGCACCGCCCGCCGCTGAACCGGCCCGCGGTGCGGCGGGCCGGCGCCGGCCGGGGCCGTCAGGCGCCCTGGCCGCCCACCTCGGCCTTGGTCGCGCACTCCCCGCACGTCCCGAAGATCTCGACGGTGTGCGCCACATCGCGGAAGCCGTGCTCGGCGGCGATCTGGTCGGCCCACTTCTCCACGGCGGGGCCCTCCACCTCGACGGCCGTGCCGCAGCCGCGGCACACCAGGTGGTGGTGATGGTCGTCGCTGCTGCACCGGCGGTAGACGGCCTCGCCGTCGCTGGTGCGCAGCACGTCGACCTCGCCGGCGTCGGCGAGGGACTGCAACGTCCGGTAGACGGTGGTCAACCCGACCGAGTCGCCCCGGTGCTTGAGCATGTCGTGGAGCTCCTGTGCGCTGCGGAACTCGTTGACCTCGTCGAGTGCGGCCGAAACCGCGGTGCGCTGCCGCGTCGACCGGCCGCGGACCGGAGATCCCGCGCTCGTCGCCACCGTTGCCTCCCTTAGGACGTCAGGACTTCTCCCGCGCATGCGTTTGGCCATTGTGCCAGGTGATGACCGGAAGCCCTGTTTGGCGCTTACATGTACTCCTCTATGTATCCCTCGGCCGGGCGGTCCCACACGCACCGCCCGGCCAGCGGTTCCGACGCTTCCCGTTCGTCCGCAACGCCGTTGCGCCCGGCGGCGCCACGGCCCGCGCCGACCGTCACACCCGGACGTCGTCCTGCGCGGTGCGGCTGCCCGGTACCTCCAGGGTGCACCCCTCGCCGGCCGCCGCGGGCGCTCCGGCGCGCCGCCGGGCCAGCGGGGCGGCCACCGCCGTGAAGACCACGAACAGCGCGATGGCGAACAGCACGATGGTCGCGCCGGACGGCACGTCGACGTAGTAGGAGGCGGTGGTGCCGGTGAGGGTCACCACCATGCCGATCGCCACCGCGGTCACGAAGGTCACCGCGAAGCTCCGGCTGATCTGCTGCGCGGCCGCGACCGGGATCACCATCAGCGCACTGACCAGCAGCAGGCCGACCACCCGCATGGCGACCGTGACGGTGACCGCGGCGGTCACCGCGACCAGGAGGTTCAGCAACCGCACCGGCAGTCCGGTGACCCGGGCGAACTCCTCGTCCTGGCAGACCGCGAACAGCTGGCGGCGCAGCCCCACGGTGATCGCCAGCACCAGTGCGGCCAGCACGTAGATCGTCGTCATGTCCTCCGGCGAGACGGTGGTGATCGAACCGAACAGGTACGTCCCCAGGTTGGCGCTGGAGCCGGCGTCCGAGAGGTTCATCAGCATCACGCCGCCCGCCATGCCGCCGTAGAACAGCATGGCCAGCGCCAGGTCGCCGCGGGTCTTGCCGTACCAGCGGATCAGCTCCATCACCACCGAGCCCAGCACCGCGACCGCGGTGGCGACCCAGACCGGGCTGGTGTTGAGCAGGAAGCCCAGGCCGACACCGGTCAGGGCGACGTGGCCGATGCCGTCGCCCATCAGGGCCTGGCGGCGCTGGACGAGGTAGATGCCGATGGCGGGTGCGGTGATGCCGACGATCAGGGCGGCGATCAACGCCCGCTGCATGAAGGGGAAGGAGAGCATTTCCATGGTGGCGGGCCCCTAGCTCAGCAGGCCGGTGCGGAGCGGTTCCGCGGCGGCGTCGGCGTGCGGGTGGACGTGGTCGTGGCCGGGCAGGGCGTGCTGCCCCACCGCCTCGGGCGGCGGACCGTCGTGGACGACGCAGCCGTCCCGCAGCACCACCGCGCGATCGATCAGCGGCTCCAACGGGCCCAGTTCGTGCAGCACCAGCAGCACCGTGGCGCCGTGGCCGACCTGCTCGCGCAGGGCCGAGGCCAGTACCTCCTGGCTCGCCAGGTCCACGCCGGCCATCGGCTCGTCCATGATCAGCAGATCGGGCTCCCCGGCCAGCGCACGGGCGATCAGGACCCGTTGGTGCTGCCCGCCCGACAGGGCGTTGACGGAGTCCTTGGCCCGGTCCGCCATCCCGACCAGCTCCAGTGCGTGGTGCACCGCGCTGCGGTCGGCCTTGCGGAGCAGGCCCAGCTTCGTCCGGGCCAGCCGGCCGGCCGTGACCACCTCGCGGACGGTGGCCGGCACCCCGCCGGCCGCCGTGGTCCGCTGCGGCACGTAGCCGATCCGGGCCCAGTCCTTGAAGCGGCGGAACGGCGTGCCGAACAGCGCCAGGTCGCCGCCGGTCAGCGGCACCTGGCCGATCACCGAGCGGACGGCGGTGGACTTGCCCGAGCCGTTGGCACCGAGCAGCGCGACGACCTCGCCGGACCGCACGGTCAGGTCGACCCCGCGGAGCACCGGTCGGGCGCCCAGCGACGCGGTCGCCCCGCGCAGCTCGATGACCGCCGAGCGGTCCCCGGCGGGCCGCTCGGCGGCCTCTCGGGCTATGACGGGCTGGCCGGTGTCCTTCATCTGGTGACCTCCGTCGTGCGGTGCGTCCTGGTGTGCGGGGTGTGCGGGGCGTGCCGCGCCGGGCGCCCGGTGGGCACGTGGTGCGCAGGGCGCGGGCGGGTGCCGGTCACTTGGTGCCGAGCGCCTTCTGCAACGCGGCGAGGTTGGCGCGCTGCACCGAGAAGTAGTCCGTGCCGCGGGACTTCTTGGTGATGCCCTCCAGCGGGTCCAGCACGTCGGTCTTCAGGTGCAGGTCGCCGGCGAGGGTCTTGGCGGTGGCCGGGTTGGCCAGCGTCTCGAAGAACACCGTGGACACGTGGTGGGTCTGGGCGAGCGTGTGCAGTTCCTTGATCCGGTTGGCGCTGGGCTCGGACTCCGGGTCCAGGCCGCTGATCGCCTCCTCGGTCAGGCCGTAGCGCTCGGCGAGGTAGCCGAAGGCCGCGTGGGTGGTGATGAAGGTGTCCGAGGCGCGGTTCTTCAGGCCGTTGACGAACTCCGTGTTCAGCGCGTCCAGCTTCTTCACCAGGACGTCGGTGTTCTTCTGGTAGTCGGCCTTGTGCTGGGGGTCGGCTGCCGCGAGGGTCGTGTTCACGCCCTTCGCCACCTGGGCGAACTTCACCGGATCCAGCCAGATGTGCGGATCCTGGCCGGGCTCGGACTCGGAGTGCGAATGGTTGTCGCCGGTGGTGTGGTGGTGCCCGTCCACCTCGGGGCCGTGCACCTCCATGGGGGTCAGCTTCGCCGCGTCGGCGATGTGCTTGACGCCGGACTGGGCGATCGCGCTGTCCACGGCGGGCTGCAGGCCCTTGAGGTAGACGATCGCGCCGGCCTGGCTGAGGTGCCCGGTCTCCTGGGGGGTGAGCTCCAGGTCGTGCGGCTCCACGCCGGGCGCGGTGAGGTTGGACACCTCGACGTGCGACCCGCCGATCTGCTGGGCGAGGAACTGCATCGGGTAGAACGACGCCGTCACCTTCAGCTTCCCGTCGTCGGTGCGCCCGGAGGTGGTGGGGGAGCAGGCGGACAGGGCCAGCAGGCCGAGAACCGCGGCTCCGGCGACGACTGCGGTGGATATGTGCGGGCGTACGTTCATGACACTCATTTTCAACAAAGCTGGAAATGATTGTCAACAAAGTGCGCGCCAGGTCACAGGGCGAAGACAACCGGCCGGAAGCGATCCGGAATCGATTTGGTCCGCGGGGTACGCCCGCCGCTACCCTGAACTATTCGCCCAGCCGTCTCCTGATCACCACGCTTGAGCGAGGCGCTTCGCGCCCTCCTATCCACTGTCCGACGTCGTACTGAAGAGAGCACCGTGGCCGCCGACAAGATCGATACCATCGTCAGCCTGAGCAAGCGCCGTGGCTTCGTCTACCCCTGCAGTGAGATCTACGGCGGCTCGCGCGCTGCCTGGGACTACGGTCCCCTCGGCGTCGAGCTCAAGGAGAACCTCAAGCGCCAGTGGTGGCGCGCCATGGTCACCTCCCGTGAGGACGTCGTCGGCATCGACTCGTCGGTGATCCTGGCCCCCGAGGTGTGGCAGGCGTCCGGCCACGTCGCGACCTTCACCGACCCGCTCACCGAGTGCACCTCCTGCCACAAGCGCTTCCGCGCCGACCACCTGGAGGAGGCGTACGAGGCCAAGCACGGCAAGCTCCCCGAGAACGGCCTCGCCGACATCAACTGCCCGCACTGCGGCAACAAGGGCGGCTTCACCGAGCCCAAGCAGTTCTCCGGCCTGCTCTCCACCCACCTCGGCCCGTCGCAGGACACCGCCTCCGTCGCGTACCTGCGCCCCGAGACCGCCCAGGGCATCTTCACCAACTTCGCGCAGGTCCAGCAGACCTCCCGCAAGAAGCCGCCGTTCGGCATCGCCCAGATGGGCAAGTCCTTCCGGAACGAGATCACCCCGGGCAACTTCATCTTCCGGACCCGCGAGTTCGAGCAGATGGAGATGGAGTTCTTCGTCAAGCCGGGCGAGGACGAGCAGTGGCACGAGTACTGGATGGAGCAGCGCTGGAACTGGTACCGCGACCTCGGTCTCCGCGAGGAGAACGTGCGCTGGTACGAGCACCCCAAGGAGAAGCTCTCCCACTACTCCAAGCGCACCGCTGACATCGAGTACCGCTTCCAGTTCGGCGGCTCGGAGTGGGGCGAGCTGGAGGGCGTCGCCAACCGCACCGACTACGACCTGTCCTCGCACGCCAAGGCGTCCGGCCAGGACCTCTCCTACTTCGACCAGGAGGCCGGCGAGCGCTACACCCCGTTCGTCATCGAGCCCGCAGCCGGTGTCGGCCGCGCCATGCTCGCCTTCCTCCTCGACGCCTACAACGAGGACGAGGCGCCGAACGCCAAGGGCAAGCTGGAGAAGCGCACGGTGCTGCGCCTCGACCCGCGCCTGTCCCCGGTGAAGGTCGCGGTCCTGCCGCTCTCCCGCAACCCGCAGCTCTCCCCGAAGGCCAAGGGGCTCGCCGCGGACCTCCGCAAGTTCTGGAACATCGAGTTCGACGACGCGGGCGCCATCGGCCGCCGCTACCGCCGCCAGGACGAGATCGGCACCCCGTTCTGCGTCACCGTCGACTTCGACACCCTCGACGACAACGCGGTCACGGTGCGCGAGCGCGACACCATGAAGCAGGAGCGCGTCAGCCTGGACCAGATCCAGTCCTACCTGGGCAGCCGCCTCCTCGGCTGCTGACCCCGCGGCCCGCGGCCCGACCGGCGAACGGTCGGCCGCGGGCACCCGCCCGCCCCGCGCGGCGCACACGCCAACGCCGGCCGGCCCCCGAGGAATCGGGAGCCGGCCGGCGTCGTGCCGCCCGCCCGGGCGAGCCGTCGCCCCGTGACGCGCTACCCCCGCAAACCGCGCAGCACGAGGTCGCGGACGGCCTCGAAGTCGTCGGTGATCTCCGGCCGGAACCACTCCGCGGAGTAACACGGGTCATGGAAGCGGCTGGTGGCCGCGAACACGGCATGCGCGGAGACGGCCGGCGCCGGCGCATGGAAGGCCCCTTCCGCCGCCCCCGCCTCGATGATCTTCGCCAACTGGCCTTCGAGATCGGTGACATGCCGGTCCACCACACCACCGCTCTCCCCGACCAACGTCATGTACGTGGCGAAGAGTTCGGGATCGTCCCCGGCCTTGTGCCGCTTGGTCTCGAAGAGCGTGGCGAGCCAACGCCCCAACCGCTCCTCGGCCGGCCCCGCGTCCGCCACCACACCCGCCAACGTCTCGCTCGTCCGGTCCAGCCAACGCGCCGTGACCGCCTCCCGCAGCGCCGTCTTCGTCCGGAAGTGCCGGTACACGCTGCCGTGGCTCACCCCCAGCGCCCGCGCCACGTCCACGACCGTGGCCTTCGCCGGCCCATACCGGCGCAGCACCTCCTCGGTGGCTTCGAGGATCCGCTCGGGCGTCAACGTCTCGGGTGGCATGGGGTCGGTCCGACCTTTCGGGGTATGGGGGGCTCCTTATGGACGGTACCGGGTCGCTGCGCTTGGCTGGCTTCCCACGTGGTCGGCTTCCCGAAGCTCATAACGGGTACTTCTGTGACGGGCCTGAGAGTGCCCCGTCCGGAGATGGCCCGGACGGGGCTGGTGGGGCGGGGGACTACTTCAGTTCGCCAGGCAGGGGACCGGGCACGAGGTGCACGGCGCAGTTGGGGCAGGCGTAGATGATTACGTCAGGTCCGCTTGCGCGCGGGACGCAGTGCACGGGGACGGGGATGCGCGTGGGCTTCCCGCAGCGGCAGCAGGTCTCAGCTTGCTCCGGCGGCACGAGGGGGAAGCGCTGACGGTGCCAGCTCATGCGGCTCTCCCCTCAGCAGTGAACGCGGACGCGGGGAACGGGGCGCCGGGGTAGCTGTACGGGTAGTCCGTGCCCATGGTGGCGAGCACTGCTGCGCGCCGCCGCTCCCGGATCACATGCAGCTCTAGCGTGTTCTCGGCTTGCTGTCGGAAGAACTCAGCAGCTTCTTCTTTGGTTGGCCCGGTCCAGGGGCGGGACCACGGGTTCACGGGTGCGGGTTCGGTACCCGGTTCGGTGGTGGGGGCTGCTGCGTGTCGTCCTCGGGCGGGCAGCAGCAACCCCAGCATGCACACCAGGGCACGGGCGATAGCATCGCGCATGGTCGTTTCAGCTCCTGTGTAGCTGTTTCGGCAAGCCCCGATGGACCGGGCCTAATCGGTCTGTCGGGGCGTTTTCGTGTTTGACGGTAAGGCACTGGTCTACCTTCGTCTACCTCAGTACATAGACGTATGTCGTCGGGGGGAGACATGGCTGGATGTCTACTGTGGCTCTATGGCTGCATCTGAGGTTGATCACGAATCCCCCACGCCGGTCTACCAGCAAATCGCGGCAGCGATCATCGCTGACATTGAAAGCGGCACCTTGGCCGTGAACCGGCGGATTCCCTCTGAAGCATCTCTAGTGCAGCGCTTCGGCGTGGCCCGGGAGACCGTGCGCAACGCGGTGCGCTTCTTGCGCGAGGAAGGTCATGTCTTCACCGTCCCGCAACGAGGGACGTACGTCCGCGACCGAAGCGGCAAGGGCGACACGTAGACGGGCCGGGGTGCATGGAAGCCCCCGCCCTGGTGTGAGCGGGGGCTTCCAACCCGCCCCCACCACGGGGGCGCATCCAGCTACGGGAACTGAGAGCCTAGCTACTCGTCGCCACTCGCCGGCGGCGCTTCCGGGGCTTCACTTCCCGGCCAGATGAACCCCCGTCGGGGTGTCGTGACACCTTCATCGCCTGCTTGCGTCTGGGCGTCGCGCCACGATCGTACGAGCGATGCGTACCGAGGGTTAATCCACTCAGTCATGGAGCCTCCAATCCACCGCCCAACCTACGCCCAATCGGCCAGACAGCTAAGAGGGTTCACTCTCGGGGATCTTGGGGTGTGGGCATCGGTTTGATGGCACATTCTGTTGAGTGCTGGCAGTTTGCTGCCACGGACACGAGGGGAACGCCGGCACTGACAGGCGGCCCCCACAGTTCGTCATCGACGCTGTAGCCGCACTGCCGGATCCTGTCGCGGGTGCGCTCCAGGACGCTGGGGTCGTAGTTCATCGGGTCCCAGCCGGGGAAGTGGTGCACGAAGTCTCCGCCCAATTGCTCGCACAGGTCCGAGTACACCTTGGTGTGGAGGATGAGCCCGTGCCAGCCTTCGTCAACCACTCGGGACGGTGCCAGACCGTCGCGGGGAAAACGGGAGCAGGCGGCTACGAACTTCAGCCCCTCCGCGACGATCCGTTCGGCAAGGCCAAGTTCCATGCCGGGATTGTTGTCCTTCACCGTGTTGACGACGCCCATGAAGGACGCCTCACTGACTAACGCGCCTACCGTGTTCATGTACGGCCTCTCGTTGAGTGTGTCGTGCATGGGGCCGTCTCTGGTCGTGATCGCTGTCCAGGCTTGGCGACCAGAGACGCGCCTTGCGCCTTTCCCTAGCGCGGTGGTGGAGCCCGCCCCTCCCAACCCGCACTTTCAGGAAGGAAGGGGCAGGAACTTGTGACCGTCGCTCAGGACCGCTCAGTGCTGGGCGACCGCTTCGCGCTCACTACTCCGAGCGCAGTCCGGGGACGCCGCCGACGAACATGCCACCCGCCGCGACTCTCGCAGCGACGCATCAACCACGTTCCACACGATGCGCACTTCGGTTGTCATCGCTGGTGCTCTGGGTGCTGGCGGATCTCGATGTTGCAATCGGACGCCGCAGACCCGTCCCCGCGCTTCCGCGCCTCCGCCCGATGTTTGGCCAGCGCCGCACACACATCACAACCGCCTACAGGCACGGGCTCCACGTCTAGGCGTAGAGGCAGTACAACCGGGGCTGCGGCGTATCTCGTCGGCTCGGTCATGGTGGCGATCTTTCCGCCCTCCACCAGGACGTAGGAACCTCGTACGTTTCCCACTTCGGGACGTCCCACGGCGGGTAGAACGTCCCTAGCAACGTCCAAACGTGCGGGGTGACACTGACTATGCGGAACGAGCGTCTGCGGTCCGGCTTGGCGTCCAAAGGGTGGACGCACTCAGACCTAGCCAAAGCAACCGGCGTTGATCCCAAGAGTGTTGAACGGTGGGTCAACCTCGGGCGCACGCCGAGGCGAGCAACCGCACTCAAGGCAGCCGAGGCGTTAGGGGAAGATATGCACGCACTGTGGCCAGCACTCAGGCAGGCCCGCTCCGCACGGGCGGTCAGTCCCGAACTGGTCGCGCTGTACGACCAACGGGCCGATGTCCCTGTTTCCACGTACGCGGATTTGTTCGCCCAAGCGCATGAGCGCATTGATGTTCTGGTCTATGCGGCGGTCTTCCTGCACGAGGCATACCCGCGTCTGAACGACCTCCTGCGCGAGCGGGCCGCCGAGGGGTGCACCGTCCGAATCGCCATTGGGGACGCTGACAGCGAGAACGTCAAGCAGCGAGGGAGGGAAGAACGGTTTGGCCACGGGATCGAATCGCGCTGCCGACTCGCGCTCCTGCATTACCGACCATTGCTCGGCGTGTCTGGGATCGAAGTGCGGACGCACGGCACAACCCTCTACAACAGCCTCTATCGCAGCGACGATCAGATGTTGGTCAACGCACACGTCTGGGGCGTAAACGCGTATGGCGCGCCCGTATGGCACCTACGGCGAAACAGCGACGGTGGGATATTCGACAGCTACGCGGAGAGCTTCAACGGCGTATGGGAACAGGCAACGCCTGTGCAGGAAGGCTAGAGAGTGGCACGCACCGAGTATTACGACGACCCCGACGCGCCGAAGCCGAACAGTCTCGTCGTCGCTGCCTCAGCGGTCGTGACCGACGATAGAGGCCGAATCCTGCTACAGCGCCGCCGAGACAATGACCTCTGGGCACTGCCCGGCGGCGGAATGGACATGGCCGAATCACTACCGGGAACGGCCGTGCGGGAGGTTATGGAAGAGACCGGCTACGACGTGGAGATCACGGGGCTGGTCGGCACGTACACCGACCCGCGCCACATCATCGCGTACAGCAACGGGGAGGTAAGGCGGCAGTTCAATGTGTGCTTCCGGGCGCGCATCGTCGGCGGCTCGCTGACCGTCTCTGACGAGAGCACGGAGGTCCGCTTCGTGGAGCCCAGCGAACTAGACGCGCTTCCCATGCACCACACCCAACGGCTACGACTCCAACACTTCCTGGAGGACCGGCCGAGGCCTTACCTCGGATAGCGAAATGCCCCCGCACCCGCCCCCGGTGAAGGGTGACGAGCGCGGGGGCTCTGTTGTGCTGCGGTCAGTCCCACACGTCCGAGTCGTCATCGTCGAGATCGGGCGCGGTGATGGCGATACGTGCGCTCGGCGAGAGCCCCAACTCTCTGATGTATCGGGCTAGTTGGGTCCGGTATTGTCCTGCGATCGTCGAAGCGCCATTCTTCACGGTCCCGCGCTCGGCGGTCACCATGAGCCCGCGCTCAGAAAGGTCCCGCTCCGCCTGGTCGATCCGGGCGACGCACACGCACAGGTCTTTCACCGTGGTGTGGTCCACTTCACCGATACCGGCGGCGACTTCGAGGATAGGAACGACCCGGCGCCACTCGGCCGAAGCGACTTGCCGACACCGGGCGTTCGCTGATTCAACAACAGAATCGGGCGAGACCTTGAATACCTCGTTCCAATCTGGCTCGGCGAGGACAGCGCGCGGAACTATCACCCCTTCTTTGATCGCAGTCTTTGATGGGTTCCCTTCACGTGCCCGTTGTACGGCGGATTTGGGCCGGTACCTGTCGGCCATGCATTCTCACTTCCTGATCTAGCCCTGTTTTCAGGCTTCCAAATTCGTACGCTGCTCCGGCGCGAGTTTTTTGCCTCCCTGCCGCTCAAGCGGGGAAGGAGGACGGGGTGGGTGCCTGGTCAGTGGGGCGAATTCTCGCGTGATTCGCGTCGCGAACGAGCTTCGGCGGCGAATCCTCCTGGTTGATTCCTCGCTGTTTCGCGATTGTGGCAAGGCATGCACAGCGAGCGAAGATGCTTTGTCAAATCCGGATTCATCTCGCCTTTCGCTATCAACTCGCGTCTACTCAGTGGGAAGTGATCGGCGACATTCGCCGCGCGACCGCACAGCACACACCACGGGTTCGCGTACAGGTACGCCTTACGGATGCGCTGCCAACGAGTTGTGTAGACAGCGCCACCACGTGACGCACGTTCCTTGTTCGCGTTTCGTTGGTGCTCGGTGCAGCGGCCCCCTGCCGTCAACTCGGGGTGTTTTCGGCAGGGTGAAGCAGAGCCAGTGGGGCGGTGAGGGCAAGAGCCACTGCTACGGCAACGAGATTGGGAGCCACCCTTCCTGATCGCGTGTGACATGCCGCTGATGGCGTAATCGAGGCTTTGGTCTGTTTGGCCGGTCACGCTGTGCTGCGTCGAACACGGTCATGTCAGGAGCCCGTGGGTGTACAGGTCACGTGAGTGGATCTTTGAGCGGATCCGTCGTGACCGCCGGTTGGATCCGACGGTCTCAGGGCGGGTGCTGGCTCAGCGGTACAAGGTGTCGCGGAACACGGTGGCGAAGGCGCTGGCGTGCCCGGTGCCTTCAGGGCGGAAGAAACCGCCCCCGCGCAAGAGCGTGCTGGAGCCGGTGAAGGGCTTCATCGACGCGATGCTGCGCGAGGACCTTGCGACGTGGAAGAAGCAGAAGCACACCGTCGACCGGATTCTTGAGCGGCTGGCGGGCGAGCACGATTTCGAGCAGGCGTCGTACTCCACGGTCCGTGACTACGTCCGTAAGCGGCGCCCACAGATCGTCTTGGAGGCGAAAGAGGGGCGCCGACATCTGGAGGGGACCGTGCCGCAGGAGAAGCGGCCCGGCGAGGAGGCCGAGGTCGACTTCGCCGATGTGTGGCTGGACCTGGCCGGGCAGCGCCGCAAATGTGTGCTGTTCACGCTGCGGATGTCCTACTCGGGCAAGGCCGTCCACCGCGTCTACGCCACCGCTTCGCAGGAGGCATTCTTCGAAGGGCATGTGGAGGCGTTTCGGGCCCTGGGCGGGGTGCCTTCGGTCCATATTCGCTACGACAACCTCAAGCCCGCGGTGAAGCAGGTGCTGTTCGGCCGGTCCCGCACGGAGACGACACGGTGGGTGGCGTTCAGATCCTGGTACGGGTTCTCGGCCTTTTACTGCGGTCCTGGTGAAGAAGGGGCGCATGAGAAGGGCGGGGTCGAGCACGAGGGCGGCCGGTTCCGCCGCAAGCATCTGGTCCCCGCCCCGGAAGTAGACGCTCTGGCGGATCTCAACGAGCGTCTGGCGGCCATCGACATGGCGGAGGATGCCCGGCACATCCACGGCCGTCCCACTTCGATCGGCTTCGACTTCGAGCAGGAGCGGTCGCTGCTGGCGCCGCTGCCGGCGGACGAGTACGACACCGGGATCGACCTGATGCCGCTGGTCCACCGCAACGGACGGGTCACCGTCCGCCAGGGCTACTACTCGGTGCCCGCAAAGTTCATCGGCACGAAGGTACGGGTGAAATTGCGGGCGAACGAGGTATGGGTCTACGACGGCCGCCAGGTGGTCGCCCGCCACCCGCGGCTGACGCGCCGTTACACCTACCACGACATCCTGGACCACTATCTGGAGATCCTGCTGGTCAAGCCGGGCGCGTTCGCAGGGGCCGCGGCGCTCGCGCAGGCCCGTGCCGAGGGCGGTTTCACCAAGGTGCACGAGGCGTTCTGGGCGGCGGCCAAGACGAGGTGCGGGGATAAAGAGGGCACCCGGATGCTGATCGAGGTGCTGCTGCTGCACCGGCAGCTGCCCGCCGCAGCCGTCATCGCCGGCATGAGCACCGTCCTCAAGATCGGCTCCATCAGTACGGACCTGGTCGCGATCGAGGCCCGCAAGGCGATCGAGAACAGCGGCATGGAAGACGCCGAGCCGGCCGACGACACTGCCGCCCCGGATGACGAGGACGAGAACGTCGCCGTCGACGACTCACACAGTGATGCGGGGGCGAAGGTGATTTCGCTGCACACCCGGCGTCTGCCGCCCGATCCCCGCCCGGCATTGCCGGACATGAGCAAGTACGACCGGCTGCTGATGCCGGTGACCGACACCAGGAAGACGAGAAAGGGCACCAGCGCATGACCCCCACCGCCACCGCCACCGCCAAGCCAGCCTCCCAGCAGGTCCCGCCCACCCGGATGCCGCTGCCCGAGGGCGACCCGGAGGACACACTGATCGATGAGGCATGCCGGGACCTGCGGCTGCCCGCCTTCCGGGAGCGGTTCGTGGAGCTGTCGGCCACCGCCCGGCGAGAGCAGTCCTCCTACAAACAGTTCCTGCTCGACTTGTTGCAGGTCGAACGGGCCGACAGGGAAGTCCGGCGACAGCAGCGGCTGGTCCGCTCGGCGCGGTTTCCGCGGCCGAAGCGGCTGGAGGACTTCGATTTCGACCGCAACCCGAATGTGCTGCCCGAGACGGTCGGTGACCTCAAGTCCACGTCCTGGGTGCGCGAGGGGCGTCCCCTGGTGCTGATCGGTGACTCCGGCACCGGCAAATCACACTTGCTGATCGGGGTCGGTACGGCGATCGCCGAGGCGGGCATGAGCGTGCGCTACACCACCACTTCCGCCCTGGTGAACGAGCTTGCCGAGGCCGATGCCGCCCGGCGGCTGTCTTCCGTGATCGCCCGCTACAGCAAGGTCGACCTTCTCTGCCTGGACGAGTTCGGGTATCTGAATCTGGACAAGAAGGGCGCCCGGCTGCTGTTCCAGATTTTCACCGAGCGCGAGGAGTGCAAGGCGACTGCGGTGGCCACCAACTCCCCGTTCGCCGAGTGGGACAAGATCTTCGCCGACCCGAGGCTCTGCGCGGCCATCGCCGACCGGATCACCTTCCGCTGCACACTCATCCAGACCGGCACCGAGTCCTACCGCTTCCAGGCCACCGAGTCCGAACGGCACAACACGGCGCGGTGAAGCGTCTGCCGCGACGAACCGGAGCAGACGGTGCTGATGCACGGCAGCGCCCCTCAGTAGGCTGATGCGCCGAACAAAGGAGCACTGCACATGAGTTACCGCCTCAAGGCGATCACCCGCGAGGAGCACCTGGCCTTCGTCACGACCCGGCCCTCGGCGAGTCACATGCAGGTCCCTTCCTGGGGGGATGTGAAGCCGGACTGGCGGGCTGAGAGTCTGGGGTGGTTCGACGGCAACGACCGCCTCGTCGGCGTGGGGCTGGTGCTGTTCCGGCCATTACCGAAGCTCAAGCGCTACCTCGCCTACCTGCCTGAGGGGCCGGTCATCGAATGGGACGTGCCGGATCTTCAGCGATGGCTGGAGCCGATGCTCGCCTATCTCAAGGCTCAGGGCGCGTTCTCGGTGAAGATGGGCCCGCCCGTCGTCGCCCGCCGCTGGAGTGCGGAGGCGGTCAAGGCCGCGATCGCCGACCCGCAGGCCAGACAGCTGCGTGATGCGGAGGCCACCGCGCATGAGCCGCGGGCCTTCGACATCGCCGACCGGCTGCGCCGGATGGGCTGGCAGCAGACCGAGCCCGGCGGCGAGGACGGCTTCGCCGCCGGCCAGCCACGCTATGTGTTCCAAGTCCCGTTCGCAGACCGGTCGCTGGAGGATATCCAGCGCGGCCTCAACCAGCAGTGGCGCCGCAACATCAAGAAGGCCGAGAAGGCCGGCGTCAAGGTCGTCCGCGGCGGCTACGACGACCTGCCCGCCTTCTACGACATCTACGTCGAGACCGCCGAACGCGACCGTTTCATCCCGCGCCCGCTGGCCTACTTCCAGCGCATGTGGACCGCGCTGACGGCCGAGGACCCCAACCGCATGCGCCTCTACCTCGCCCACCACGAGGACGAAGTACTCGCGGCGGCGACGATGCTGACCGTCGGTGAGCACGTCTGGTACTCCTACGGAGCCTCCACCAGCCGCAAGCGCGAGGTCCAGCCGAACAACGCCATCCAGTGGCGGATGATGTCCGACGCCCACGAACTCGGCGCGAGCATCTACGACTTCCGCGGCATCACCGACACCCTGGAGGAGAGCAACCACCTTCTCGGCCTGCTCCGGTTCAAGGTCGGCACCGGCGGCCAAGCCGTGGAATACCTCGGCGAGTGGGACTTCCCGCTCAACAAGCTCCTGCACAAGGCCCTCGACCTCTACATGTCCCGCCGCTGAGTTCGACGGCCGCGGATCTTCACAGCCCGGGAACGGAGCCGGGTCCTCCAGTGCCACGCCTGTCAGGGACATAGCCCGAGAGGACCCGGGACCGCCAAGCTACCGGCCCCCCACCACCACCCACCTCAGACACCCCGTGGCTGATCGTCACCACGTCGGAAGTCACCCGATAGAGGTGGCTCCCAATCTCGTTGCCGATCATGGACCTGTGTCGCGACCATCCCCTTCACGGATGGCGCAACGTGGCTCCCGTTCCAGATGCCCAAGTGGCTCCCGTTCACCCTGTCGAAAACACTCGGGGCATCCGGGTATCGGGCAGGGGGTACGGGGCTTACGCGGCATGGGGGGTATCCGGCGGAATGACTGGGGGATCAACCGGAGTCCCGTCCGGGAGACGGGGGGTGATATCCACGGTCACGAACCGGCGAGGGTTGGCAGGGTCTCGCATTCGCTGAATGCCTCGCGGCATCGGAGCCCCGCTATTCAGCACAGGCAATCCCGTGGGTGCGTCGCTCCATACGGGCCGACCCATCGCGTCGCGAGGGAAGTACGGGTAATCCCCCTTCGGGCCGGGGTCGAGAGCGTCAACGGCCACGGTCAGCCCTTCCCCGAAAGGCGAGCTTCTCGCTCGTCCTCCAGCCCCTGCGAGTACTCCGCCGCCATCTCATAAGCCCGCTTCTCAACGAGCTTTGCAATGTCTTCCACCACCTCAGCGGCGAACCAGCGTGGTTCCGGAACAGTGACAGTCTCACCCAATGCACGCTGTGCCCGCTGAGCTTCGGTCAGAACGTGCCCCCGCTTGTGACGCGCCGCCCGATACTCGGCGTACGCTTGAAACCAAGGCTCCGCCGAAATGGCCTCAGCGAACTTGTCGTAGAACTCGTCACCGGATGCAACAACGGAATCGGCGCGCTCACGCCACGAATCGACAAACTCACGGTTGTAATCCTCCGCGCGCTCAGCACGCCGAGCCGCCTCCGCCTCTTCCGCAGCCTGCAACTGCGCCTCCGCCTCAACCAGCGGCCCCGATACCTTCTCTGCCTGCGCCCGCAGCTTCGCGACCCGCTCAGCGGCCTTTTCGATCTCAGTAGCCATAGTCACTTACCGCCCTTGTTCACGTCGCGCCCATGCTGCGCGGCAATCTTCTTGTCGTTCTCGTAGTAGCCCAGGCTCATACGGACAGTGGTCCCCATGCGCTCGTACATCTCAGGGTTGGAATCCCGGAGAGCTGCAAGATGCTCCATCGCCTCATCCCGCTTCCACGCCTCAGCGCGGTTCCGATCCTTATCCCGCCTTCCATCCAGGAAGGACGCTCGGTTCAGGCTGTCGCTCATGGTCACTCCATCTGTGCTGTTTCGGGCATGAAAAAGCCCCCGTGACTCATCAAGGGGGGAGAACTGGTTTTGCTATGCGGCTTGCTGGGCCTTGCGTTGCCGGTAGTCGGATTGCTTGCAGCGCCGCGAACAGAAGCGTCTAGGTCGGCCTCTGCCGCCCCACCCGGCCGTCTCGCCACAGTTGGCGCACCGGGCCGTTCTGCGGGCTTCTAGAGCGTCCTCAGCGGCTTCTCGTAGGTCTTCCTGCGCGTTGATGCAGTCGTATCCCGCTTCGTCGTAGTAGTCGCAGTACCGCTTGCGGGGGTGCGACGCTTCAAAGAGTTCGCCGCACAGTGGGCAAGGCTTCATAGCTGGCCGGAACGTGGTGCGCTGCCCCGCGCGATGGGCCGACTGCCGGCAGGCTTGAGAGCAGTAGCGTTCCTGTCTACCTGTCAGGGCCTCGCCGCAGCGCCCGCAGTTGGATAGTTGGTTGTCGGGAGCGTAGTAGCCCAACGAGCCCTCCAGGGTTGGTTACGGAATCCGATGATGTGGCGACGGTTCCTGTTTCTTCTTAGATTTCTTAGTTCTTTCTATCTTTTGTTACGCGTCAAAAAATTAAGTAACTCAACACTCTTCACCCTTCCTTCGCTGTTGCCTGATGCGGCGTGCGTTCCATCGCTGGCAATCTGCCGAGCAGTACAGGGGGCGGCGTCCGCGCCCCTCGTAGGGCGCTGTATGTGGGCAGCCTGGGCGGGCGCACGCGGGGCCCTCGTGCGGCTCCTGGGCGGCCCGCAGGGCCTCTTTGATGAACGGGCGAGCCTCCGCCCCTCGGGGATCGCCTTTCGCAGCCAGAGCCCGCGCTCTGGTCTCTGCTCGTTTCAGCAGGCTCACGAACGAACTGTGTTCGGTGGCCACTTCGTCTCCTTGCGCGCTTGGCTGACGGCGAGCGGTCAGTTTCTTCTCTCGGTATACATGGAGGGCGAGAGTCGCCCGCAATTCACTTCAGAACGCCCAATTCGGACTAGTGATCTGCGTCTCACTCATGTTCCTTCTCCTTGGTCTGGCGGGCCCGTCCGGGGACGTGCGGGCATGGGAGAGCCCCGGCAGGCTCCACGGCCGTCCGGGGCGTCTCAGGTCTGTTGAAGCCGCTACGCGGCGGTTGTGAGCACGCCCGGATTCAAGTTCCGGTGCGCGCTCGCTCCCGGCGTGGGCGCGTGGTCCGGATTGCTTTCCGCTGCGAGGTGATCGGCCGTGGCTGCGGCTTCTTCAATGCACGGGTCAAGGTCTCCGGTGATGGCGAACTCCACTCGTCGCAGGTCGAGCGTCCGCCATCCGCCCTTGGTGCCGCGCTTCACGTCCAGGCGTGCGCCTGCCTCGATGAGCATGGCGCGCTTGCCTGCGGTGTCGGCCGTGTGCCATTCGTCGGCGAACGTGCGCCCGGTGGGGACGATCTCGCGCCGGGGCTCGGTCTTCTCCCTCGACTCCAGTTCGGTCAGCCGCGCGTCAAGTGCGTCTGCACGGCGCTGCCAGGCAGCCATGCCCGCTTGGGACTGGCGACGGTCCTTCTGTGCGTCGTGCTCCTCCATCTCGGCCACGGTGGCGTCGATTTCGGGCTGCGGGTCGTACCCGGGGATCTCGGTGACGCGGGTGAACTGCACGGGGCCGACCAGGCGCAGGAACTCGGCGGTGACGTACTCGTCCACCCACGTCCCTCGGATGGTGACGGGGGCCGGGCAGTACGTCCCGTACTTGTACGAGCTGCACCCGTAGGCCCCGGAGGACTTGTTGAGGTACATGCGGCTGCCGCACCCGGTGCAGTGGATCACCCGCAGCAGCAGCGCCACCGAGTCCTTACGCGTCGGTGCCTTCTCCGCCGTGGGCTTGGGCGCCAACAGCGCGCTGATCTGGTCGAACTCTTCTCGGGTCACGATCGGCGTTTCGGTGGCCATGACGGGGTTGCCCTGGTCGTCACGGACGGGCTTGCCCTTGTGCATCTTCCAGCCCAGCAGTGCGGGGCTGGTCAGCATCGTGACGATGTGCTGAGAGCGCCACTGCACGGGCTTCTTCTTCGGTGCGTCCGCTTCGCTGTCAGCGTCGGTGGTGCTCTTGGTGCGGGCCTTGTACGCCTTCCAGTGCTCGGAGGGGGACAGCACCCAGTCGGCATTGAGCATGAGCGCGATGGCGTGCGGGCTCTTGCCTTCCAGTAGTGCGGCAATGATCCGCTCGATGACGCGCACGGCGTCCGGATCGGGCACGAGCGTCCAGCCGATCCCGCCGTGTTCCTTGGGCATGGGGGCAGGCAGGTACCCGTACGGTGGGCGACCGCCGCCGCGCCACCGAAGCGCCATCTTCCGCATGGCTGCCTGCGCACCGGTCACCCGGTCACTGATGCTCTGCGACTCCACCTGGGCGGCAAAGGCGAGCATGAGCATCATGAGTTCGCTCATGGGGTCCATGGGGTTGCGGAAGTCGAAGACCAGCCGGCCCCCGCCGATGCCCTCGGCGAACACGATCATCTTGCGGTGCTCGCGCGCCCACTTCGCGAGTTCGTGCATGTCGCCCATGGACCGGATGGCCCGGTCGAAGCGCCAGAACACCAGAGCATCGAAAGCGTCCGGGCGGGTGAGCCATCCGCCGAGCTGCGGACGATCAAACGGCCCGATCTTGGACGCGGACACGTCCAGGTCCACGGCTTCCCGAAGCGCATCCCCCTCTCCGAAATCGATCCCGAGCGCTGCCGCCGCTATGTCGTCGGCCTCGCGCTGCCGCTCGGGGCTGGTCGTCTCATCCGTCCGCACCGACAGACGGATGCACCGGACCCCACGCAGGGGCTCGGCGAACACGGCTCCCGCCGTTGCATTGCTCTCCACGTTCCCTACGGGAGAACGGCGGTTGCCCGCACCAGATGTGACCAGCGTGGATACCGCTGGATGTCTCTTCACCTCAGGAGTAGGGACCGGCGAGTTCCCCTCCGCCCCGAGGGCGAGTCCTGCTACACCGTCTGCCTTCACAGTCTTGTTAGGGAGCGGACCTTGCGCAGACCGGGCGGCCTGCGCAGATGCCGAGCTATTCGCCTGGGGGTGAGTACTAGGGACCGGCGGATTCCCGCTGACAGGTGCTGTCGTTTCTCTCTCCACATTCTCTGTGGAGGGCGGCGGGTTCTTCGACCGTCTGACCTGCGTGGATGCCACCATGGGGCGATCACTCCAGAACTATGACTCTGGAGCTTCGGGGCTTTCCCGCCGTGGGGGTTGCTGTTTGCGCCTGCGGCGCGGGCGTTGTCCGCTGCGCGGGGCTGTTGGGTGCGGTGACGGGCCTGCGGGGGTGGTGTGCAGGACTGCTGCGCTTTACGTCCTGCACACCACCCCCGCAGGCCCGTCACCTCCCGTTGTGGGTGGGGGAAAAGATGGGTGAGTGGGGCTCGGCGTGAGTGGTCCGCTGCTGGCCAGTGCGCCCCCGATGCGCCCGCACGAGCCCAGCCGGGCGCACCCCCACTCACCTTTCTTCCACCCTCATAC
>LIQL01000184.1 GCA_001418405.1 Streptomyces diastatochromogenes
CCCCGGCGCCCCGGCCCTGGAAAGCTGAGCCCTGCACGCACCGTGGTCAACGGGCTACCACATGTGGCGGGTCCCGATGATCGCCCATAGCTTCGCCTCATGGCGCTTCGACAGATGACCCACGGGGCACGGCGGATGACCTACTCGGGGTGCGCGGCGGTGGTCCTGGCCGGCGTACTCGGCACGGCCCCGCCGTCCCAGGCCGCGGCGGACCGGGACGACAGGGTGCACGTCGTCCGCCCCGGGGAATCGATCCAGCAGGCCGTGGACGCGGCCCGGCCGGGCGACACGGTGGTCCTGTTGCCCGGCGTGTACCGCGAGAGCGTGCTGATCAACAAGTCGCACCTGATGCTCCGTGGGGTGGACGGGGAAGCCGTGCTCGCCCCGCCCGTCACCCGGGCGGAGAACGCCTGCGGACAGACCGGTGACGGCATCTGCGTCACCGCCGGCCCCGGCGGCCCGGTCACCGACGTCCACCTGCGCTCGCTGACCGTCGAGGGGTTCCGGCGGAACGGCGTGTGGGCCTCCGGCACCGAGGGGCTGACGGTGCGCCACGTCACCGCGCGCCACAACGGCCAATGGGGCATCGGACTGGAGAAGTCCGTGCACAGCCTGCTCCGCGACGACACCGCCACGGAGAACGGCGACGCGGGGATCTTCCTGGCCAACGCGGTCATGGAGGAGGGCGGGGCGCTGGACACCCGCCGCACCCTGATCGTCGAGAACCGGCTCGGCGGCAACCGCATCGGCATCACCGCCCGGCGGGTCCGCAACCTCCTGATCGCCCGCAACAACGTGATCGGGAACTGCGCCGGGGTGTTCGTGGTCGGCGACGAGGGCCGCCCCAAGGCCGGTGCGCTCACCGTGCGGGACAACGACGTCTCGCGGAACAACAAGCACTGCCCGGCGACCAAGCGCCTGCCGTTCCTCCAGGGGTCCGGTGTCGTCCTGACCGGCACCGAGGACTCGCTCGTCCAGCACAACCTGGTCCGCGACAACGTCGGCGACTCCCCGCTCTCGGGCGGGGTGGTGCTCTTCCCGAGCTTCGTCAAGTCCCCCAGCGATCGCAACCTCATCCGGGACAACGTGGCGCTGCGGAACGCCCCGGCGGACCTGATCAACGGAGACCCGGCCGGCCAGGGCAACGTCTTCGTCCGCAACACCTGCCGGACCTCCAGGCCGGTCGGCCTGTGCCGGTGACCGCGCCGGCGCCCGGCAGCACCCCCATCGGAACGTCAACGGGAGAAAGAGGCGGAATGACCACCGTGAGCCCCACCCCCCAGCCCTCGATGCGGCTGCGGGAACTGATCTTCGGTGCCGCGTGCGCGGCAGCCGTCCGGGCGACCGCGCGGCTCGGCGTGGCCGACGCGCTGGGCGAACAGCCCATCACCGTCGAGGAACTGGCCGCTTCCGTGGGCACCGAGCCCCGCCCCCTGGAACGCATGATGCGGGCGCTGGCCTGTTACGGGATCTTCGAGGAGACCGCGGACGGGAAGTTCGCCCACACCGAGATGTCGCGGCTGCTGCGGGAGGACTCCCCCAACAGCCTGCGCTACATCTCGCTGTGGTGCACCGAGCCCTGGACCTGGGAGGCGTGGCCACGGCTGGACGACGCGGTGCGCTCCGGCCAGAACGTCTTCGACGACCTCTACGGCAAGGGGTTCTTCGACTACCTGCACCAGGACGCCAAGGACTCCGCGCAGGTCTTCGACCGGGCGATGACCGCCTCCAGCAAGCAGTCCGCCCGCGACGTCGCCGAACTCCTGGACCTCACCGGGGTGTCGTCGGTGGCGGACATCGGCGGCGGGCAGGGCCACGTCCTGGCGGGCCTGCTGGAGAAGTACCCGTCGCTGAGCGGCACCCTGCTCGACCTGCCGTCGGTGGTGGCGAACGCCGACCCCCGGCTGCGGGACGGCGGTCCGCTGGCCGACCGGGCGCGGATCGTGCCCGGCGACTGCCGCGAGGACATCCCCGTCCAGGCCGATCTCTACATCATCAAGAACATCCTCGAATGGGACGACGACAGCACCCGCCGGACCCTGGGCAAGGTCGTCGAGGTGGCCCGGCCCGGGGCCCGGGTCGTGGTCATCGAGAACCTCGTCGACGACAGCCCGTCGATGAAGTTCACCACCGCCATGGACCTGCTGCTGCTCCTGAACGTGGGCGGCGCCAAGCACTCCAAGGAGAGCCTGGTGCGCCACATGGCCGAAGCCGGGCTGCTGGTCCACGACATCCTCGTGGTCAACCCGTACCTGCACGCTTTCGAGTGCACCGTCCCGGCCGACTGAGCCCGGATGGAGCCCGGGCGGCGCCGGCCGATGGCGGTCGGCGCGACGGCGGCCTCCCCGCAGGACCTGGCGGGGAGGCCGGCCACCGTGCGCCGGTCCGGATCAGCCGGCGCCGTCCCGTTCCCAGCAGTAGAACTCCTGGGCCATCGCGTCCTTCGGACTGCGCCAGGTCGCCGGGTCGTACGCGCTGACGTACGCGGACAGCTTCTGGCTGACGGCCTGGAACTCCGGGTGCTGGTGCGCCTTGGCGATCTCCGGGCCGGGCGGCAGGTCGGACTCGATGAGGTGCAGGTACACGTCACCGAACTGGAACAGCTTCCGTCGGTTGACGCCCACCAGCTGGGGCAGCTCCGTGCGGTCCGAGGCCGCGAAGACCTCGGCGATGTCGGGAGCCGAGCCCGGCTTCATCCGGGCGACGATCAGAGCGTGGTGCATCGGGGGTTTCCCTTCGTTGCCGCCGGGCGGCGGTCCGGGGTCGGGCTGGCGGAGCGTCAGTTGGCCGGGGCGGCCGCGCGGAGCTCGCGGTCCCGCTGCTCGATCCGGTCCCGGATGAGTTCCATCTGGATCCGCGAGTTGCGGTTGATGTGCTCGGTCATGCCCTTGTCGTCGACCGGGGCCTCGGGCTTCATGGCGAAGTCCTGGGTCCAGTGCATCGACGTGCCGCCGGGGATCTCCTTGTACTTCCAGAAGATGTCCATGAACTTGAACGGGCCGGTCTCCACCCGGCGGGCGCGGACGGTCAGCGCGCCCCGATCGGGGGTCCGCTCGGAGATCCAGCTCCAGACCTGGCCGTTCTCGTCCGGGTGCATGGTCAGCCGGAACGTGGTCGTGTCGCCCTCCCGGGACAGCACCTCGACCGAGGCGTACTCGCTGAAGAGCTGCGGCCAGTTCTCCAGGTCGTTGGTCATGTCCCAGACGAGGCTGAGCGGGGCGGCGATGGTGATCTCGTTCTCGGTGTGGCCGGGCATGTCAGGCTCCTGTCGTGGTGACGGTGTCGGTGTTGACGAGGTCGAGGAAGTCGTGCGGCGTCTTGGCGCGCTCGGCGTCCGGGGGCAACGACCGCTCGTAGCGGTTCTCCAGTTCGCCGACGATGCCGAGCAGGCCCAGCGAGTCCAGCCCGTACTCGGCGAAGGTCACTTCGGGCCGGTTCGCCATCTCCTCCGGGTCGACGGTCAGGCCGGCGGCCGACTTCATCAGAGCGGCCAGTTCGTCGAGGGTCAGTTGAGCGGTCATGGCAGTCTCCTTTCAGGAGGGGGACTTCTCGCACCGACGCAGCACCATCGCCGCGTTGGAGCCCATCAGTCCCCGGCTCAGCACCAGCGCCGTCTGCAACTCGGCGGGCCGGGACTTCCCGGTCACCACGTCGAGGTCCACGGTGACGTCGACGACGTTGGGGGTCGGCGGCACGACGGAACCCTCCATGGAGAGCACCGCGGCCGCGATGTCCAGGACGGGTGCGCCGCAGTACGCCCGGCCGATGCCGGTCTTGGGCGCGGTCACCGGAACCTCCGACGCGTGCCGCCCCAGGGCGTCGGCGAGCGCCAACGCCTCGGCCCGGTCCGCCGCGGGCACCCCGAGGGCGTCCGCGAAGACCACGTCGATCTCCTCGGGCGCGCAGCCGGCGTCCGCCAGCGCGCCCTCGATCGCCCGGGCCAGCCCCTCCCGGGACTGCTCCCAGAGGGCTGCGCCGGTGAAGGTGGCGGCGTGGCCGGCGAGCACGGCCCGGGGCCGGGAGCCACGCTCCTCGGCCGCCGTCCGTTCCTCGACGACCAGCATCGCGCCACCCTCCGCGGGCACGAACCCGCACGCCGCATCCGTGAACGGACGGTAGGCGCGGTCGGGTTCGACGCACCGGCTGAGGTCCTCGTACCCGAGCTGGCAGACGACCGAGTACGGGGCGAGCGGGGCCTCGGCGGCGCCCACCACCACCGCCGCGGTGCCGCGGCGGATGGTGCGGGTGGCGTGCGCCAACGCGTCCAGTCCCCCGGCCTCGTCACTGGCCACCACTCCGCACGGCCCCTTGAAGCCGCCGCGGATGGAGATCTGGCCGGTGCTGGCCGCGTAGAACCAGGCGATGGACTGGTACGGGCCGACGTGGCGCGAGCCCTGGCCCCACAGGTGCTGCAACTCCCGCTGGCCGAACTCGCCGCCGCCGGAGCCGGCCGCGGTCACCACCCCCACCGCGAACGGCGAGCGGTTGTAGTCGGCCCGGCCCAGCAGGGCGTCGTCCAGCGCGAGGTTGGCCGCGGCCATCGCGAAGTGCGTGAACCGGTCGGTCTGGACGAGGAAGCGCTCCTCGATCAACTCGCCCGGATCGAAGTCGCGGACCTCGCCGGCGACCTTCAGGGGCAGCTCCTCGCACCCCTCGCGGGTGACCGTGTCGAGAACGCTGATGCCCTCCTTGGTGGCCTTCCAGAAGGCTTCGGTGTTGGCCCCGTTCGGGGCGATCACACCGATGCCGGTGACGACGGAACAACGTTCGTGCGGGGAGTTCATCTCGGCCTCCCACCCGGCCTGGTCAGGACCACGGCTGACTGGAACCCGCCGAATCCGCTGCCCACGGAGAGCACCGAACGCAGCGGCACTTCCCGTGCGGTCTTCGGCACGTAGTCGAGGTCGCACTCCGGGTCCGGGGTCTCGTAGTTGGCGGTCGGCGGGACCACCTGATGGGTCAGCGCCAGGACGCACGCGACGATCTCGATCGCCCCGATGGCGCCCAGCGAGTGGCCCACCATCGACTTGATGGAGCTCATCGGCACCTTGAAGGCATGGTCGCCCAGCGACTTCTTGACCGCCGCGGTCTCGTGCCGGTCGTTCTGCTGGGTGCCCGAGCCGTGGGCGTTGACGTAGTCGACCTGGGTGCGGTCGAGCTGCGCGTGGGCCAGTGAGCGGTTGATCGCCTCGGCCATCTCCAGACCTTCCTGGGTCAGGCCGGTCATGTGGTAGGCGTTGCCGAAGGTGGCGTAGCCGCGGACCTCGCAGTGGATGGTGGCGCCGCGCGCCCGCGCGTGCTCCAGTTCCTCCAGGACGAGGACGGCGCCGCCCTCCCCCATGACGAACCCGTCGCGCCGGGCGTCGAACGGCCGGGAGGCGTGGGCGGGGTCGTCGTTGTTCGCGGAGGTCGCCTTGATGGCGTCGAAGCAGGCCACCGTGATCGGGGAGATCGGGGAGTCCGACGCGCCGGCGACGCAGACGTCGGCGCGGCCCTCCTCGATGGTGTGGAAGGCGTAACCGATGGCGTCGAGGCCGGAGGTGCAGCCCGTCGAGACGGTCTGCACCGGGCCGTGCGCCCCGATCTGCTCCGCCACCGCCGACGCCAGCGAACTGGGCGAGAAGGCGCGGTGCAGATGCGGTCCGGCGGGCCGGTGGTCCACGTCCCAGCGGCGGCCGGACTGGCTGACCGCCACGTAGTCGTGCTCCAGGCGCGTGGTGCCGCCGACCGCGGTGCCCAGGGACACCCCGATCCGCCACGGGTCCTCCCGTGCCACGTCCAGGCCGGCCTCCCGCAGCGCCTCCGCCGCGGCGACCAGCGCGAACTGCACGTACCGGTCCGACTTGGCCACCTGTTCCTCGCTCAGCCCGTGCTCGGCCGGATCGAAGTCGCACTCGGCGGCGATCCGGGACCGGAAGCCGGTCGGGTCGAAGAGGGTGATCCCGCGGGTGGCCGTCCGCCCGGCGGAGAGCAGGTCCCAGAAGGCCGGGATGCCCACGCCGCCCGGGGCGACGATGCCGACACCGGTGACCGCCACACGGCGGGTCATGACACCGGCTCCGTCCGTTCGGGTGGGGCGGCCGGTGTGCCCTGCTCGGCCGCCTCGCCCTCCGTGTCGACGTGGCCCAGCTCCGGGCGCGGGGCCAGCGGGCCGAGGTGGAAGACCATCCGGGCCTCGGTGTCGCCGACGTTGCGGAAGCGGTGCCGCATGTAGGGCGGGATCATCAGCCCCTGGTCCGGCCGGAGCGCGAAGGTCTCGCCGTCGAGGTCGACCTCCAGGGCGCCCTGGACGACGTAGACGAACTCCTCGGAGTACGGGTGGTAGTGCTCCCCGATGCGCTCGCCGGGCTGAACGAGTGCCATGCCCATGAAGCCGCTCGTGGCGCCCACCACGCTGGGTGTCAGCATCGCGCGCAGGTCACCTCCGCGCCGGCGGTTGGGCTGGGTCTCGCTGAGGTCCACGATGCGTGGGCGGTGCGTGGTCATGGCTGATTCCTCCAGTGGCGTGCTGCCGGCGGATGGGGGTGGTGCGGCCCGGCGGCGGCCCGGCGGCGGCCTGACGGCCGGCGGGTCGGCGACCGGGGCGGTCAGGCGTCGTACGCCCGACGGTCGGTGATGAGGTCCATGTCGGCGCGGGCCAGGAAGTGGGCCAGCTCGCGGTCGGTGGTCAGACCGCCGGCCACGTCGCCGTCGAGCAGCCGCCGCAGCACGGCGAGCTTGCGGGGGCCACGGGCGCCGAGGGACACCAGCGGGTCGCGGTCGATGGGCGCCCGCAGGTCGACGAGGCGGACGACGATGTCGTCGCGCTGGAAGATCGTGCTGCCGTGCACCGGGGACGCCGGGTCGTCGGCGGCCTCCTCGTCCTGGCGGGCCAGCATCTTGGCCAGCGTCATGCCGAAGCCGGGCTTGGCCGGGTAGTACAGCGCGTGCCGGGACAGGGCCTCGGGGTCCTCGGACTCGGGACCGCCGGCCGCCACGTGGTGCACCGCCGGCAGGGCGGCGCGGGTGAAGAACACCCGGGCGGAATCGGGGTCGTTGAGGTCCCGGTCCTGTTCCAGGTAGGGGTTGATGGCCTCCTCGACGGCCCGGACCTCGGGCTGCTGGGAGACGTGGCGCAGTGCGGCGATGAGGTCGCCCTGCACCTCGATGGCCCGCACGACGCGGTTGCCGTACATGAACAGCGAGGTGCGGCGCAGCCGGGTCCGGTCGTCGACCCGCGCCGCCGGCGAGGTGTAGCCGGAGAGGATGTCGGCCACCATCGATTCGCTGCCCGGCTTCACGGTGAAGGTGAGGGCGTGCCGCACGACGCCGTCCCCGACCCGCGGGTTCGCCTGGAGCCGGCTCTTGGCGGGCTCGGGGGCCCGGACGGCGACGTTGGAGGTCTCGCGCAGGACGCTGAAGCGCAGGGAGCGGGTGTCGCGCACGCAGCTGTGCAGCGGCTGGACCATCTTGACGTGCTCCTCGCTGTTGACCCAGGCGAGGAAGGGCGGGGCGCTCTCCCACTCACTGGTGATCAGCCACTGCGAGGGGTTCTCGATGGACTGGCACAGCTGGTCGCTGATGTGCCCGGGCACGGAGGCCACCTGGTTGCGCAGCTGTTCGTAGGCTTCCAGGAACTGCTGCTGGGCTCCTTCCTCCAGGTCCAGCATGAGCACGACCCGGAGCTTGGAACCGTCGAAGGCGGACTGCGATATTCGTTCCGACAGCGTTGTCATCGTCTACGCATCTCCTTCAGGGCACGAGGCCCCTGTGGTGCGTCGTCAGTTCCGGCGCGATCCGAGTGTTCCGGTGCCTTCCGATTACTCCCGATGCGCTCCGGTCGACTGAGCCGGATGGGCGGACCTCCGGCCCGGCGTGTCGCGGGGGGCGGTCCGGATTCGATCGTGGCCAAGACCCACGGTCGGCGCGAGATGTGTGAGCCATGCAGGTGAACCGTGATGGAAGGGGCGACGGGCCGGGCATGCGTTGCTCCATCTCCCGTACACGCCGCTGCAGCTGGAGCACGCACATGAATCCCAAGGTCGAGGACCGGGTGCCGGTACTCATCGTGGGCGGGTCCCTGGTGGGTCTGTCCGCCTCGCTGTTCCTGGGGCGCCTGGGTGTCCCGCACGTCCTGGTGGAGAAGCACGCGGACACCTCACGGCATCCACGCGGACGGGGGAACAACGTCCGCACGATGGAGCTGTACCGGGTTGCCGGCGCCGAGGAACGGATCCGTGCGGCCGCCTCGGTGCTGGCCGACAACCACGGCATCCTGCAGGCCCGTTCGCTGACCGGTGACGAGCAGGAGTGGCTGTTCCGCGAGATCGACCCGGGCGGCGGTCTGGCCAAGTTCAGCCCGTCCGCCTGGTGTCTGTGCAGCCAGAACGACCTGGAGCCGGAGCTGCTGCGGTGCGCCCGCGAACTCGGCGGCGACCTGCGGTTCGGCACCGAGCTGGTCAGCTGCGACCAGGACGCCGGCGGAGTGACCGCGGTGGTCAAGGCCCGGGACACCGGTGAGCACACCACCTTCCGCGCCGACTACCTGATCGCCGCGGACGGCCCCCGCAGCCCGGTGCGGGAGCGGCTGGGCATCGGCCAGACGGGCCCCGGGGACCTCTTCCACAACGTCAGCATCACCTTCCGCGCACCCGAGCTGGCGGACGCGGTCGGCGACCGCCGCTTCATCGCCTGCTACCTGACCAATCCGGAGGCCGACGGCGCGCTGCTGCCGGTGGACAACGTCGAGCAGTGGGTCTTCCACGCGCCCTGGCACCCCGACCGGGGCGAGAGCCTGGAGGACTTCACCGACGAGCGGTGCATCGACCACATCCGGCGGGCAACGGGTGTGCCCGGCATGGCGGTTGAGATCACCGGCAAGGCACCCTGGCACGCCGCGGAGCGGGTCGCCGAGCGGTACTCCGCGGGCCGGATCTTCCTCGCCGGCGACGCTGCCCACGAGATGTCCCCCACCGGGGCGTTCGGCTCGAACACCGGCATCCAGGACGCGCACAACCTCGCCTGGAAGCTCGCCGCCGTCCTCGACGGGGCCGCGTCGCCGGCACTGCTGGACACCTACGAGGACGAGCGCCGGCCGGTCGCCGAGGTCACCAGCGCCCGCGCCTCCGCCCGGTCCGCCGAGCACAGCCACCCCGGCTACGACCCGGCGCCCGCCGGCGGCGGCCGGCAGCGCGGAGTGCTGACCGTGGCCCTCGGCTACTGCTACCCGCGGGGCGCGGTCCTGGGCGCCGACCCCGACCTGCCGGTCGTCCCCGAGCGGATGCGGCTGACCGGCGAGCCGGGCACCCGGGCCCCGCACCTGTGGCTGCACGCGGACGGCACGCGGCGCTCCACCCTGGACCTCTACGAGCGGTCGTTCGTCCTGCTGACCGGCACCGAGGACGGCAAGGCGTGGCGCGGCGCGGCGGAGGCCGCCGCGGCGCACTGGTCGGTCCGGCTGGACCACTACCGGATCGGCATCGGCGCCGACGCCGACCTGATCCCGGAGGACGGCACCGACTGGGCCGAGGTGCACGGGACCGCGCCGGAGGGCGCGGTGCTGGTGCGGCCGGACGGCTTCGTGGCGTGGCGCGCGGACGGCCGGGTGGCCGACCCGGAGGGGGCGCTGCGGGAGGTCCTGGGCGGTCTGCTCCGCCGGGCCTGATCCGCTCGTCCCACCCAGGGGCCGGCAGGGCGTGCACCGCCCCGCCGGCCCCTGGAACGTATCTTCTGACCGTCACCGGCCCAGGGGCATCTGAGCTGCGCCCCGGCCCGGTCCCGCAACTCACCGGGCGAATTCGTGTTGAGTCCGGACATGGATGTGAAGAAGACCCCGGGCCATCCCTTCCAGCGCGTCTCGGTGCCGCAGCAACCGCCCCGACTGCCGCCGGCCGCCCGGCGCCCGGTCGAGGAGGACACCCCGATCTTCGACCAGCTGCTCAGGGAGTGGCGGGCCGGGGCGCTGCGGCCGGTGGCCACCTGGCCGGTCGACGACGTCGGGAAGAGCAGACCGGGGACGGTTGTTGGGGCCGATGACGGACGGCCCCGTCCGCGGAACCGCATGGAGGAACCCCCGCATGAGCCTGTACGACATCCCGCTGCGCACCCTGACCGGTGAGCCCGCGTCCCTCGCCGACTACCGGGGCAAGGCCCTGCTGGTGGTGAACGTGGCGTCCAAGTGCGGGCTGACCCCGCAGTACACGGGGCTGGAGCGGCTCCAGCAGCGGTTCGCCGACCGCGGTTTCAGCGTCCTGGGCTTCCCCAGCAACCAGTTCGCGGGCCAGGAGCCCGGCACGGCCGAGGAGATCGCCGCGTTCTGCTCGGCGACGTACGGCGTCAGCTTCCCGCTGTTCGAGAAGACCGATGTCAACGGCGAGCAGCGGCACCCGCTGTACGCGGAGCTGTCCGGCACCACGGACGCCGAGGGGGCGGCCGGCGATGTCCAGTGGAACTTCGAAAAATTCTTGATCGACGCCTCGGGCGCGGTGGCCGGCCGCTTCCGGCCGCGGACGGAGCCGGAGGCGGTGGAGCTGGTCGCGGCGATCGAGGCGGCGCTGCCGGCCTGATCGGCGAGGGCCTCACCTGGTGACCCGCCCACCGGACGCTCGGGCCGGTGGGCGGCACCGGCCCGACCCGGGTGGTCCGGTGCTCGCCCGATGTCCCCCTTCTGGGCGAATTAGACTGGTCGCAGCCGTTCCGCGTCCGTTCCCGCCAGCCCCGAAGCAGCCGCCATGCCGCAGTCACCGCAGCTCCCCGAGCCGACCGACCCGCACGACGGTGCCGCGGCGGAGGGCTCAGCGGCGGAGCTCGCGGAGCGGACCGCGCAGAGCCTGCGGGAGGTGGCCGGCGGCCCGTTGTCGCAGCTGCCGCAGCTGCTGGAGGCGATGGTCGCGATCGGTTCGGACCTGGACGTGCACCGGGTGCTGCACCGGATCGCCGAGACCGCGGGGTCGCTGACCGGCGCCCGTTACGCCGCCGTGGAGGTGCTCGACGAGGACGGCGAGGGGCTGCGCGACCGGATCGTCCACGGCAGTGCGCCCGAGGGCCGGTCCGCGGCGGCGGGCACGCTCCGGGTGCCGATCAAGGTGCGGGGCGAACTGTTCGGCAGCCTCGTCCTGGCCGGGAAACCGGACGGTGCGGCGCCCGGTGCCGCGGCGGGTACCGGGCGGTTCGGCGAGGTGGACCTGCAACTGGTGCGGGTGCTGGCCACCGAGGCCGGGATCGCGATGGGCAACGCCCGGATGCACGCCGCTGCCCGGCAGCGCCGCCGTTGGATCGACGGCGCGGCGTCGGTGACCACGGCGCTGCTGGCCGGGCCGGAGACCGGCTCCACCAAGGAGCACGCGCTGACCGTGGTCGCCGAGAAGGGCCGGGAGCTGGCCGAGGCCGGGACCGGGGCGGTGCTGCTGCCGCGGGCCGACGGCGGGATGGAGGTGGTGGCGATCTCCACGGTGCTGTCCGAGGCGGTGCGGGCCGAGACGTACGGGGGCACGATCCCGGCGCAGAGCCCGGTGCTGCACCAGATCCACGCCGGGCTGGCGGTCTTCTCCGACGACTTCGCGGGCGACCCCCGCTCGATCTCCCCGCTCTCCCGCCATTACGGGCCGACGATGCTGCTGCCGCTGCGCGGCGGTGGCCGGGTGCTGGGCGCGCTCGCGCTGTGCCGGGCCTCCGGCGGGCCGCGCTTCACGCATATGGAGCGGACGTTGGGTACCCAGTTCGCGTCGCAGGCGGCGTTGGCGCTGGTCCTGGCCGACCGGCACCGGGACCGGGAGCGGCTCGCGGTCTACGAGGACCGCGACCGGATCGCCCGCGACCTGCACGACCTGGTGATCCAGCGGCTGTTCGCCACCGGGATGCTGCTGGAGAGCGCCCAGCGCACGGCCGTCCTCCCGGAGGTCAAGGAGGGCGTGGGGCAGGCGGTGGACGAGTTGGAGGCGACGGTCCAGGAGATCCGCACCGCGATCATCGCGCTCCAGCAGGGGCCGCCGGAGGCACCGGCCGGGCCGCGCACCCGGATCCTGCGGGAGGCCGGTGCGGCCACGGCGGCGCTGGGCAACCGGCCGTCGGTGCAGTTCGTCGGGCCGGTGGACGCCCGGGTCGGCCCGGAGTGCGCCCGGGCGCTGGTGGCCGCGGTCGGGCGGGCGCTGACGGAGGTGGCGGGGGCGGCGAGCACGGCGCGGGTCGTGGTGGACGCCACCGTCACGCTGGCCGACGGCGAGGACGGCGTGCGGGTGACGGTGACCGGCGGGGACGGCGACGGCGGGCCGGCCGCACCGGTGGTCTGGGAACGCCCCCTGCTGCCGTAGGAACTTCCTTGTCGCTGGCCCATGTTGGCTACGATCAGCGCCTGGTGGGCGTCCGGACGGCCGTTCCTGGGGCCGGTCTCGGCTGGCCGGTCGGGGACCGGAGGTGCGTTCCGGGTACCCCCTCGGGGTGACGGTGGCCGGGCCGGACCGGAATGCCTTGACCTCAAGATTGGTTGAGGTTCTAGGTTCTTTCTTGTCGCCGGTCACGCACGGCGATCTCGTGACGACCGGCAACTCAGGAGGCCGCGATGGACATGGAAGTCACCGCCTGGCATTCGCTGCACAGCACGATGACCGCACAGCAGGGCAAGCGCCGCCTCTCCCGAGGGACGCTGCGCCGGATCGCGGCCTTCGCCCGGCCGCACCGCCGGATGCTGGTGTGGTTCCTGGTGCTGAGCAGCGCCACCGCGCTGCTCGCGGTGGCCACCCCGCTGCTCGCCGGGCGGGTGGTCGACGCGATCGTCGGCGGCGGATCGACCCGGCTGGTCCTGCAGCTCTCCGGACTGATCGCGGCCATCGCCCTGGCCGAGGCCGGACTGGGCCTGCTGACCCGCTGGCTGTCGGCGAGCATCGGCGAAGGGCTCATCCTCGACCTGCGGACCACGGTCTACGACCACGTCCAACGGATGCCGATCGCCTTCTTCACCCGCACCCGCACCGGGGCGCTGGTCAGCCGGCTCAACAACGACGTGATCGGCGCCCAGCGGGCATTCAGCGACACCCTGTCCGGCGTGGTCAGCAACATCGTGACGCTGCTGCTCACGCTGGGCGTGATGCTCACGCTGTCCTGGCAGATCACGCTGATCGCGCTGGTGCTGCTGCCGGTGTTCGTGCTGCCCGCCCGTCTGGTGGGACGGCGGCTGGCGGCGCTCCGGCGGGAGGGCGCCGACCACAACGCCGCGATGGGCACCCAGATGACCGAGCGGTTCTCCGCGCCCGGCGCGACCCTGGTGAAGCTGATGGGCCGGCCGGCGCGCGAGTCCGCGGAGTTCGCCGCCCGGGCCCGTCGGGTGCGCGACATCGGCGTCCGCTCCGCGATGGTGCAGACGTACTTCGTCACCGCGCTCACCCTGGTCTCCGCACTGGCGCTGGCCGTGGTGTACGGGCTGGGCGGGTTCCTGGCCCTGCGCGGCCAGTTGGAGCCGGGCGCGATCGTCTCGCTGGCCCTGCTGCTCACCCGGCTGTACGCCCCGTTGACCGCGCTGTCCGGCGCACACATCGAGGTGATGAGCGCGCTGGTCAGCTTCGAGCGGGTCTTCGAGGTACTGGACCTCAAGCCGCTGATCACCGAGCGGCCGGACGCCCGGCCGGTGCCGGAGGGCCCGGTGTCGGTGGAGTTCGACGCGGTGCGGTTCGGCTACCCGTCCGCCGACAAGGTGTCGCTGGCCTCCCTGGAGGAGGTCGCCACCCTCGACACCCGGGGCGGCGAGGAGGTCCTGCACGACGTGTCGTTCCGCGCCGAACCAGGCCAGATGGTGGCCCTGGTCGGCTCCTCTGGCGCCGGCAAGTCGACCATCGCCCAGCTGCTGCCGCGACTGTACGACCCGGATTCCGGGGCGGTCCGACTGGCCGGCGTGGACGTCCGCGAGCTGACTGCCGCCTCGCTGCGGGGCGCCCTGGGCATGGTCACCCAGGACGGCCACCTCTTCCACGAGTCGATCCGGCAGAACCTGCTGCTGGCCGCCCCCGAGGCGGCCGAGGACGAGCTGTGGGACGCGCTGCGCCGGGCCCGCCTGGACGCGCTGATCGCCTCGCTGCCCGACGGGTTGGACACCGTCGTCGGCGAGCGCGGCTACCGGCTCTCCGGTGGTGAGCGGCAGCGGCTGACCATCGCCCGGCTGCTGCTGGCCCACCCCCGGGTGGTGATCCTCGACGAGGCCACCGCCCACCTGGACAACACCTCGGAGGCGGCCGTCCAGGAGGCGCTCACCGAGGCACTGGACGGGCGGACCGCGCTGGTGATCGCGCACCGGCTGTCGACCGTCCGGGCCGCCGACCTGATCCTGGTGGTCGAGGGCGGTCGGATCGTCGAGCGCGGCACGCACGACACGCTGCTGGCGGCGGACGGCCGGTACGCCGAGCTGTACCGGACGCAGTTCGCCGACGCGCCCTCCCAGGCTGCCGGCACCGCGGCCGCGGTGGACTCGCCGAAGATCTCCGGCGGTGCACCGGACGCCGACCCGGACCTGTCCGCCGAACCGTCGCTGGTGAACTGACCCCCCTCCCTCAGCGAGCGCCGCGGCCCCCGTCCCCGTGGACGGGGGCCGCGGCGCACCCGGATCGGCGACGGCAGGACGGGTGCACGAGAAGTGGCGGAGCCGTCGACGCCTGACAACCCTTGAATGTGGCAAGAGATATCCACGGGGCACCACGACAGGCACGGGGACCGACACGGCGAGAGGGAGCCCGGATGGACGTACCGCTCGGCCACCGGACGCACCGGTCCGGCTCCCTCTGGACGCGCGGCCCGGCCGCCGTGCTCGCCGGTGCGGTGCCCGCCCTCGCCTTCCCCGCGCCGTCCTGGTGGTGGCTGGCCTACGTGGCACTGGTGCCGTGGCTGCTGCTGGTCCGGTCGGCGCGGACCGCCCGGCGGGCGGCGCTGTACGGCTGGTGGGGCGGCGCCGGGTTCATGGTGGCGGTGCACCACTGGCTGCTGCCCAGCCTGCACGTCTTCATCGTGGTGCTGGCACTGCTGCTGGGTGCGCTGTGGGCGCCCTGGGGCGTGCTGGTGCGGGCGCTGCTGGGCGGCCGGCCCGGCCCGGGGCGGGCGGCCGCCGCGCTGGTGCTGGTGCCGTCCGGCTGGCTGATGGTCGAACTGGTGCGGTCCTGGCAGTACTTGGGCGGTCCCTGGGGGCTGCTGGGCGCCAGCCAGTGGCAGGTGCCGCCGGCCCTACGGCTGGCGTCGCTCGGCGGCGTGTGGCTGGTCAGCCTGCTGATCGTGGCGGTGAACACCGCACTGGCCGGGCTGCTCGCCGTCCCGACCGCCCGGCGCCCCGCCGTCGCGGGACTGCTGGTGTGCGCGCTGGCCGGTACCGCGGTCTGGCTGTGGGCGCCGCTCCCCCGGCCCGCCGGCACGGTGCGGATCGCGGTCGTCCAGCCGGGTCCGACCGGCACCCCCACCCAACGGCTGGCCCGCAGCGCCGCGCTCACCGCGGCGCTGGCCGGCCGCGGGGTGCGCCTGGTCGTGTGGGGCGAGAGCAGCCTCTACCAGGACCCCGCGGACCACCCGGCGCTCGCCGCCCGCTTGGCCGCGCTCTCCCGGCGCACCGGCGCCGACCTGCTGGTGAACGCCGACGCACCGGGCTCCGACGGCGCCGGCATCGCCAAGAGCGCGGTGCTCATCGGCCCGGACGGCCCGACCGGGGACCGCTACGCGAAGATGCGGCTGGTGCCCTTCGGCGAGTACATACCGGCCCGGTCCGTGCTGGGTTGGGCGACGAAGGTGGGCAAGGCGGCCACCAGCGACCGGCGGCGCGGCACCCACCAGGTCGTGATGGCGGTCCCCACCGCGGCCGGGCTGCGGATCGGCCCACTGGTCTGCTTCGAGACGGCGTTCCCGGACATGAGCCGCCATCTGGCCGCCGACGGGGCCCAGGTACTGGTCGCCCAGTCCTCCACGGCGACGTTCCAGGACAGCTGGGCACCGGCGCAGCACGCCTCCCTGGGCGCCCTGCGGGCCGCGGAGACCTGGCGTCCCATGGTGCACGCCACCCTCACCGGCGTCAGCGCGGCCTACGGCCCGCGGGGCGAACCGCTCGGCACACGCCTGAGCACCGACCGCAGCGCCGCCGCCGTCTACGACCTCCCGCTGGCCAGCGGCACCAGC
>LIQL01000185.1 GCA_001418405.1 Streptomyces diastatochromogenes
CGGCGGCGAGTGCGGCGAGCAGGGTGAGCAGTTGGTCCTCGGTGCAGTCGGCGGAGCCGGCCGCGCGGACCGCGGTGACCGCGGCGTCGCGAACCGTGCGGGAGGCCGTGCCGCCGGCCGCCAACAGGGCCAGGGTCAGGGTGTGGACGGCGTCCCGGAGCATCGTGGAGAGCCGGACGGTGGTCGGGTGGTCGAGGGCGTCGAGCCCGAAGCGGCCGCGGCAGGCGGAGCATTCGAGGACCGGGCCGGCGTCACCGCGGGCGAGGACGGGGACGCCGAGGACGTGGAGGCGGCGTCGGCCGGTGCGGCGGAGGTAGTTGCGGTCGCCGCCGCAGTCGGGACAGAAGAACTCGCCGTCGGCGACGGTCCGCCACGAGGTGCGCACCCCCACCACACGTACGTTGCGCATCACGTCAGCCCTCCGTCATTCCCCCACGGCCGCTGGGGCATGGGTGGGGGCGCCCCTCAGCGGCAGCTGGGAGAGAGCCCCCTTCGGCTCCGTTGCCGTTCGTTACGTGATGTTAGCCACATCGATGACGTGCCGTCAGCACCTCGTATCGGACAACGGGCCGGCGGCTGGCCGGATGCGGGCGGGAATGCGTACGGAATGTGTACGGATGCGCGCGGCCCCGCCGCTCCGGCGTGCGGAGCGGCGGGGCCGCGCGGGAGACGGGGCGGGCGGGCGTCAGCGCGCCGAGCGGTTGACGGCGGAGACCACGGCCTTGAGGGAGGCGCGGGTGGTGTTGGCGTCGATGCCGATGCCCCACAGCACCTTGCCGTCGATGGCGCACTCGATGTACGAGGCGGCCTGCGCGGAGGCGCCCTCGCTCATGGTGTGCTCCTGGTAGTCCAGCAGGCGGGCGTCGATGCCCAGGCCGGACAGCGCGTCGAAGAACGCGGAGATCGGACCGTTGCCGGAGCCCGTCAGGACGGTCTCGACGCCGTCCACCTCCGCCTCGACGGTGAGGGTGTCCACGCCGTCCTTGTCGGTGGTGGTCTGCCCGGTCCTGACCTGGATGCGGCCCCACGGGTTCTGCGGGTTGGGCAGGTACTCGTCCCGGAAGGTGTCCCAGATGGCCTTCGGGGTGACCTCGCCGCCCTCGGCGTCGGTCTTCTCCTGGATGATCCGGGAGAACTCGATCTGCATCCGGCGCGGCAGGTCCAGCTTGTGGTCGTTCTTCAGGACGTAGGCGATACCGCCCTTGCCGGACTGCGAGTTGACCCGGATGACGGCCTCGTAGGAGCGGCCGACGTCCTTGGGGTCGATGGGCAGGTACGGCACCGCCCACTCGATGTCGTCGACGGTCTTGCCCTGGGCGGCCGCGTCGGCCTCCAGCGCGTCGAAGCCCTTCTTGATGGCGTCCTGGTGGGAGCCGGAGAAGGCGGTGTAGACCAGGTCGCCCGCGTAGGGGTGGCGCGGGTGGACCTCCATCTGGTTGCAGTACTCGCTGGTGCGGCGGATCTCGTCGATCTGCGAGAAGTCGATCTGCGGGTCGACGCCCTGCGAGAAGAGGTTCATGCCCAGCGTCACCAGGTCGACGTTGCCGGTGCGCTCGCCCTGACCGAACAGGCAGCCCTCGACGCGGTCGGCGCCGGCCATCACGGCCAGTTCGGCGGCGGCCACGGCCGTGCCGCGGTCGTTGTGCGGGTGCGTGGACAGGCAGACGAACTCGCGCCGGCTCAGGTTGCGGCTCATCCACTCGAAGCGGTCGGCGTGCGTGGACGGGGTCGAACGCTCCACGGTGGCCGGCAGGTTGAGGATGATCTCGCGGCCCGCCTCGGGCTGCCAGACGTCCATCACCGCCTCGCAGACCTCCAGCGCGAAGTCCAGCTCGGTGTCGGTGAAGATCTCCGGGCTGTACTGGTAGCCGAAGGCCGTCTCGTCGCCCAGCAGCTTGTCGGCGTACTCCATCACCAGCCGGGTGCCGTCCACCGCGATCTGCTTGACCTGCTCCTTCGAGCCGCGGAAGACGACCCGGCGGAAGGTGGGGGCGGTGGCGTTGTAGAGGTGGACGGTGGCACGGGGGGCGCCGCGCAGCGCCTCGACGGTCCGCTCGATCAGCTCCTCCCGGGCCTGCGTCAGCACCGAGATGGTGACGTCGTCCGGGATCGCGCCCTCTTCGATGATCGACCGGACGAAGGCGAAGTCGGTCTCGCCGGACGACGGGAACCCGACCTCGATCTCCTTGTAGCCCAGGCGTACCAGCAGGTCGAACATCTCGCGCTTGCGGGCCGGCGACATCGGGTCGATCAGCGCCTGGTTGCCGTCGCGCAGGTCGGTGGAGAGCCAACGGGGCGCCTTGGTGATCCGCTTCGCCGGCCAGGTGCGCGCGGAGAGGTCCACGGCCTCGAACGGGCGGTACTTGTGGATCGGCATCCCGGACGACGTCTGGGCGTGGGTGGCGTTGGTGATCGGGGTGGGGCGGCCGACAGGCTGCGACATTGCGTAGGGCTCCTCGGGGAGTTCCGTGTGACGGCCGACGGTCGAACGCAGCACCAGATCCCGCGGGGAGGGGGTCGGCCTACGACTACAGGCCCTCGCCGCGGCAGCTAAGGAGAAGCAGCCCGAAACGCATGATGGACAGCACCGTAGCCGAGGCATCGAAGATCCGCAGTCGCGTATCAGTATGCGGGACCGTGCGGACGTAGGGGCAAAAATGCGACCAACCACACGTTTTCGGGAACTTCGGCCGCTGCCAGTGACAGACGCATTACACAGTGCCACCGTCGTTCCATGAAGGAAACCGTGACCCAGAAACGCACCGCGCCCGCCCCCACCACGCCCGTCTTCTGCACGATCGTGCCGCCGCACATCCTGGGCAAGCTCGCCGAGTCCGACGACCCGGGCCACCACGAGCCGGCCCGCCGCACCCTGGAGCACGACGCCCTCCACCGCACCCGCCGCACCGACCTGGCCGCCCAGTCCCTCATCCCGCAGGAGGCCCGGGCCGCCGCCGACAAGCCGAACCGCACCATCTACGACGCCGGCCACCAGCAGAACCTCCCCGGCACCAAGGTCCACGCCGAGTCCGACGCCCCGTCCAAGGACGCCTCCGTCAACCGCGCGCACGCCGGCCTCGGCGCCACCTTCGAGCTCTACCTGAAGGTCTACGGCCGCAAGTCCATCGACGGCGCCGGCCTCCCGCTCGACGCCACCGTCCACTACGGCGAGAAGTACGACAACGCCTTCTGGGACGGCCAGCGGATGGTCTTCGGCGACGGCGACGGCACGCTCTTCAAGGACTTCACCATCCCCGTCGACGTCATCGGCCACGAGCTGACCCACGGCGTCACCCAGTACACCGCCAACCTCGACTACCAGGGCCAGTCCGGCGCCCTCAACGAGTCCGTCTCCGACGTCTTCGGCTCCCTGATCAAGCAGTACGCCCTCGGCCAGAGCGCCGACCAGGCCGACTGGCTGATCGGCGCGGACCTGCTCGCCCCGGGCGTGCACGGACAGGCCCTGCGCTCGATGAAGGCCCCCGGCACCGCCTACGACGACCCGCAGCTCGGCAAGGACCCGCAGCCCGCCACCATGGCCGGCTACGTCCAGACCTCCGAGGACAACGGCGGCGTCCACCTGAACTCCGGCATCCCCAACCACGCCTTCTACCTCGTCGCCAGCGCGCTCGGCGGCAAGGCGTGGGAGCGCGCCGGCCAGATCTGGTACGACGTCCTGACCGGCGGCCACCTGACGAAGAACGCGCAGTTCGCCGACTTCGCCAACCTCACCGTGCAGGCCGCCCAGACCCGCTACGGCACCTCCGGCAGCGAACACGAAGCCGTGGTCAAGGCATGGTCCACGGTGGGCGTCACCGGCAAATGACCGCCCCGGGCGGGAGCGGCACCCGGCCGCTCCCGCCCGGGGCGGT
>LIQL01000186.1 GCA_001418405.1 Streptomyces diastatochromogenes
CCCCTACGGGAAGTGTTCGCCCGCACCCTAGGGGATCGGCGGCGCCGATCGCCCTAGGGGACCGGCGGCGCCGGGATGTCCGCCGTCCCCGCCTCGTAGAGGGCGTGCGCGGCGCGCAGCACCAGCGCGTCCGCATGCCGGGCACCCACCAACTGCACCCCGATCGGCAGCCCGTCGCCGTCCAGTCCGCAGGGCACGGTCGCGGCGGGCTGCTGGGTGAGGTTGAACGGATAGGTGAACGGCGTCCAGCCCGTCCACCGGGCGTGGCCGGAACCAGGCGGCACTTCCACGCCGGCCGCGAAGGCGGTGAGCGGTTCGGTCGGCGTCACCAACAGGTCGTAGACGCTGTGGAAACGCCCCATCGCCCGCCCCAGCGCCATCCGGACGTCCACCGCCGCCAGGTAGTCCAGCGCGCTGTAGCGGGCGCCCTGCGCGCAGACCTCCTTCAGCCCCGGGTCCAGCAGCTCCAGGTCGGCCGCCCCCAGTGGCTGCACCACCCGGGCCGCGCCGCTGAACCACAGCGTGTGGAACGCCTCCACGGGATCCGCCACGCCCGGATCGATCTCCTCGACGTCCGCGCCGAGCCCGGCCAGCGTGTCCACCGCCCGGCGGACCGCCGTCGCCACCTCCGGCGCCACCGGCACGTCCCACCCCAGCGTCGGGCTGTACGCCACCCGCAGCCCCGTCACCTTCGTGGCCAGCGCCTGCCGGAACGACCCCGACTCGGGCGCCAGCTGCGACCAGTCCCGCCAGTCCGGACCGCAGATCACGTCCATCATCAGGGCCGCGTCCGCCGCGTCCCGGGCCATCGGCCCCACGTGCGCCAGCGTCCCGAACGGGCTCGCCGGATACAGCGGCACCCGCCCGTAGGTCGCCTTCAGCCCGAAGATCCCGCAGAACGACGCGGGGATGCGCACCGACCCGCCGCCGTCCGTCCCCAGGCTCAGCGGCCCGGCCCCCAACGCCACCGCCGCCGCACTGCCCCCACTGGAACCGCCCGAGGTGCGCCCCGGGTCGTACGGATTGCCCGTCACCCCGTGCCGCGGACTGTCCGTGACGCCCTTCCAGCCGAACTCCGGCGTCGTGGTCTTGCCGACGAACACCGCCCCGGACTCCCGCAGCCGGGCCACCGCCGGCGCGTCCTCGTCCCACGTCGCGCCCTCCGCGCGAACCGTCCGCGACCCGCGCAGCGTCGGCGCGCCCCGGGTCAGCAGCAGGTCCTTGACGGTGACCGGCACCCCGTCCACCGGCCCCGCCGGCTCCCCGCGCCGCCAGCGCTCCGTCGACTCCGCCGCCTGCGCCAGCGCCGACTCCGCGTCGATCCGGGTGAAGGCGTTGACGGCGGCCTGGGCGGCCTCGGCGCGCGCCAGCACCTCCCGGGTCGCCTCGACGGGGGAGAACTCGCCGGCGGCGTAGCCGGCCGTCAGTCGGGTGGCGGACAGGTCGGCGAGGCGGGTGGGTCCGTTGGTCATGCGTCCTCCGAGCGTCGGCCGCCCCGGGCGGGACGGCGGGCGGGGCGCGGACCGCCGCGGGCCGGACCCGGACGGCCCGCGCGGTCACTGCACCGGTACGTATCCGAGGTGTTTGTCGACCACGTTGAGCAGCGGCTCGCCGGCCGCCCACCGGTCGAAGTTGTCCTGGAACTGGGTGGCGAGCGCGTCCCGCCAGCCCAGGGTGTCGCCGCTCATGTGCGGCGAGACGATCAGGTGCGGCACGTCCCACAGCGGACTGTCCGTGGCCAGCGGCTCGTGTTGGAAGACGTCCAGTGCCGCGGCCGCGATCCGCCACTCCCGCAACGCCGCGACCAGCGCCTCCTCGTCCACCAGCGGTCCCCGCGCGACGTTGACGAAGCGGGCTCGGCGCGGCATCAGCGCGAACGCCGCGGCTCCGAACATCCCCCGGGTCGCCGCCGTCAGCGGTGCCGCGCACACCACCCAATCCGCGTGGGGCAGCAGCGCGTTCAAGCCCTCCGCGCCGTGCACCCGGCCGAACTGCGGATCACCGGTCCGCTCCCGGCGGCCCACCAGCTCGACCTCGACACCCAGTGCCAGCAAGGTGGTGCCGACGGCCCGGCCGATCGGCCCGGACCCCACCACCACCGCGCGGGTGCCGGCCAGCCGCAGTGTCTCCCGGTGCCGCCAGCGCCGCTGCCGCTGGAGCTCCCAACTCCCGTAGAAGTCCTTGGCCATGGCGATCACCAGTCCGGCGACGTACTCGGCGATCGGCTGCTCGAAGACCCCGCGGGCGTTGGTGACGACGGTGTCGTCGGCGATCAGCGCCGGGCACATGAGCCGGTCCACGCCGGCGCTCGCGGTGTGCACCCAGCGCGGCCGCGGGCCGCGCTCCGGCCAGCTGTCCCGGATCGCGTCGGAGGTGAAGTCCCAGGCCAACAGCACGTCGGCGGTGGGGAGTAGGTCGGCCAGCGTCTTCTCGTCGGCGAAGACGACATCGGCCCGGCCGGTGAGCCGGTCCAGCTGGGGGAGCGGGTCGGAACCCAGTACGAGGAGGGTGCTGCCGGGGCTATCGGACATAGGTCAGAAACCATTCTGAAACGTGTGCCCCGTATCGCGGAACAGGGCGCCGACAGATGCCTGAGATGCGAGGATTGACCACGCTAAGAAGTCGTATCTACCGTGTCAACAACGGCTCTGTCCCGACGTCCCGGCTTGTCCGGCTGCACCACCTCCCCCCGGCCACTGGCCGCGCCATATCAGCCCTTCGTGCCTTCTAGGGGCCTTCATGGACGTCTCTTTCCTGGGTGGCCCACAGCCTCAGCTCGGCGTGGGCGTCGTCGCCCCCTTCGACTTCGCACTCGACCGCGAGCTGTGGCGCTGGGTCCCCGACGACGTGTCCCTCCACCTCACCCGAACTCCCTTCGTACCCGTCGAGGTCAGCCTCGACCTGGCCCGCCTGGTCAGCGAGCACGAGACCCTGCACGCCGCCGTCCAGGCGCTGTGCGCGGTATCGCCCCAGGTCATCGCCTATGCCTGTACGTCCGGCAGCTTCGTCGGCGGCATGGCGGGCGAACGCGCGATGTGCGCGGCCATGACCCAGGCGGGGGAGGTACCCGCCCTCACCACCTCGGGCGCCGCGATCGCGGCGCTCCAGGAGATCGGGGCCCGGCGCGTCGCCGTCGTCACCCCGTACACCAAGTCGGTCACCGATTCCCTGGAGGAGTACCTGGGCGAGGCCGGGATCACCGTCACCGGCCGCGCCTACCTTGGACTCACCCGACACATCTGGAAGGTCCCCTACCGCGACGTGGTCGACATGGCCCGCGAGGCCGTCGTCGGCGGCGCGGACGCCCTCTTCATCAGCTGCACCAACCTCCCCACCTACGACGTCATCCCCCAACTGGAGGCGGAGCTGCGGATGCCCGTGCTCTCCGCCAATCAGGTGACGGTGTGGGCCGCGCTGCGCGCGATCGGCATCCAGGCCGTCGGGCCGTACCAGGCGCTGCTCGACCCGGTGGCGCGCCGCGGCCCGGCCGCGATGACCGGCAGCCAGCCGCCGGGCGGATCCTGTCCCACCCCCGAGGCCGCCTTCGCCGGCCCGCCGGTGCCGCCCGAGGCCGACGCGGGCGACGGCACCGAACCGTCCCCCTACCTCCCCGACGATCCCGGCCACCAGCCCCCGGGCTGAGCCCGGTCCGCACCGCACACCGCACTCACCACCCGCAAGGGAGAACTGCATGGCATCGGTCGGCTTCCTCTACCCGGGCCACTCCGCAGAAGACGACTACCCGCGGCTCGAAGCGCTCCTGGGCCGAGCGGTCCGCCTGCCGCTCGTGCACACCGACATCGGCGAGGACGCCCACCGCGTCGACGCGCTGCTGGAGATGGGTTCCGCGGCCCGGCTCGGGGCCGGCGTCGGCGCGCTGCGGGACCGCGGCGCCCAGGCCGTCGTCTGGGCGTGCACGAGCGCCAGCTTCATCTACGGCTGGGAGGGCGCCCAGCAGCAGGTGCGGGAGCTGTCGGCCACCGCCGGGCTGCCCGCCTCCAGCACCTCCTTCGCCTTCGCGCACGCCGTCCGGGCGCTCGACGTCCGCCGGGTCGCGATCGCCGCCACCTATCCGGCCGACGTCGCCGAGTACTTCCACGCGTTCCTCAAGGCCGCCGGCGCCGAGGTCGTCGCCACCCGGGGCAGCGGCATCATCACCGCCGCCGAGGTCGGCACCTGGGGCCGCGACGAGGTGCTCGCCCTGGCCCGGGCCGGCAACCACCCGGACGCCGAGGCCGTCCTCCTGCCCGACACCGCCCTGCACACCGCCGCCCACCTGCCCGCCCTCGAAGCCGCGCTCGGCAAACCGGTCCTCACCGCCAATCAGGTGACGGTCTGGGAGGGCCTGCGGCTGCTCGACCGCCCGCTGGCCTGCCCGGAGCTGGGCACGCTGTTCTCCCGTACGGCCCGCGGGTAGCGCCCCGGCCCGTCATCCCGGCCGCGACCGGCAGCCGTTCGGCCCGCGGCCGGGACCCCGTCGACCCCGGCCGGGAACGGTCGTCCCGCGCCGGCGCCACGCCGCGGCCGGAATCGCCGCCCCGCTCGGGAATAACCGGAGAATTGCTCCGGTTAACCTCGTCGCACAGCAACGACGTCAAGGACGCGCGACGCGAGGAGGACCCGCACCGTGAGCGGCGAACAGCAGCAGACCCCGGGCACCGACGGCCGGCCCGGAGGTGACGGGATCCGGGGCACGGCCCTGGGCACCGCACCCGTCCCCCTGTCCGTGCTCGACCTGGTGACGGTCGGCGCCGGCAGCACCGCCACCGCCGCGATCCGCACCGCCGTCGAACTCGCCCGCAGCGCCGAGCGCCGCGGCTTCCACCGCTTCTGGGTCGCCGAGCACCACTCCATGCCCGGCGTCGCGTCCTCCTCGCCGGCGGTGCTCCTCGCGCACCTCGCCGCCCACACCGACCGCATCCGGCTCGGCTCCGGCGGCGTCATGCTGCCCAACCACGCCCCCCTGGTCATCGCCGAGCAGTTCGGCACCCTGGAGGCGATGGCCCCCGGCCGCGTCGACCTCGGCCTGGGCCGCGCCCCCGGCACCGACGGCGCCACCGCCGCCGCGCTCCGCCGCACCGACCGGCTGCACGAGGGGGCCGATGAGTTTCCGCAGCAGCTCGCCGAGTTGACCCGCTTCCTCGACGACTCCTTCCCCGACGGCCACCCCTACGCCCGGATCCACGCCGTGCCCGGCCCCGTCCAGGCCACCGCCCCCGGCGGCGTCCAGTCCCCGCACCGCCCGCCCCTGTGGCTGCTCGGCTCCTCCGGCTTCAGCGCCCGCCTGGCCGGCACGCTCGGCCTGCCGTTCGCCTTCGCGCACCACTTCTCCGCGGCCAACACCGTCCCCGCCCTGGACCTCTACCGCGCCTCGTTCCGCCCCTCCGAGGTGCTCGCCGAGCCGTACGCCCTGATCGGTGTCTCCGCGCTGGCGGCCGAGGACGAGCAGGAGGCCCTGCGCCAGGTCCGCACCGGCGCCCTCGCCATGATCCGGCTGCGCACCGGCCGCCCCGGCCTCGTCCCCAGCCCCGAGGAGGCGGCCGCCCACCACTTCAGCGCCGTCGAGCAGGACTTCGTCGACAGCTGGCTCGGCAACGTCGTCCACGGCACCCCCGACGCCGTCCGCCAGGGCCTCGACGACCTGGCCAAGCGCACCGGCGCCGACGAGCTGATGATCACCGCCAACGCCCACACCGGCGAGGTGCGCCGGCGCTCCTACGACCTCATCGCCGACGCCTACGGACTCCCGCAGGGCTGACGCACGGCGCGGGCGCGGGGCGCGCGGCTCAACTACAGGCGCGCCCCGCGTCCAAGAGCGCCTCCACCAGGTCCGGGGCCACCGGCCGGGAGTAGAGCCAGCCCTGACCGGTGTCGCACCCGATCCGGCGGAGCCGTTCGGCCTGCTCGGCGCTCTCCACGCACTCCGCGGTCACCGTCAGCCCGAGCCGGTGCGCCAGCGCGACCAGCGCCTCCACGATCATCTCGTCCGCCGGGTTCGGATGCTCCTGCGAGCGGAAGCCGTGGACGAACGACCCGTCGAGCTTCAGCACCGACACCGGCAGCCGGCTGAGGTAGGCGAGGTTGGAGTAGCCGGTGCCGAAGTCGTCGATGGCGATCCGCACGCCCATGTCGCTGAGCGCCTGGAGGGCCTGCAACGGCCGGCCCGCCGACCCCATCACCGCGGACTCGGTCAGCTCCAACTGGAGCAGCTGCGGCGGCAGCCCGGTCTCCGCCAGGATCCCGGCGACGTCCGCCACCAGGTCGGAGTCCCACACCTGACGCACGGCCACGTTCACGCTGACGAACAGCGGCTCGCCCCCGGGGTGTGCCAGCTGCCAGGCCCGCGCCTGGTAGCAGGCCCGTTCCAGTACCCAGCGGCCCAGTTCGACGATGGCGCCGTTCTCCTCGGCCAGCGCGATGAACCGATTCGGCGACAGCACGCCGAACTGCGGATGCCGCCAGCGCACCAGCGCCTCCACGCCCTGCGCCCGGCCGTCCCCCAGCCCCACCAGCGGCTGGTACTCCAGGGTGAACTCGCCGCGGTCCACCGCCGGCCGCAGTGTGCTGGACAGCGCCTGCCGGGTCATCCGGTGCGCGTTGCGCTCCGGGTCGAAGAGGGTCCAGCGGGCCTTGCCGTCCTCCTTGGCCCAGTACAGCGTGGTGTCCGCGGCCTGCATCAGCCCGGTCGCCGTGGTGCCGCTCGCGGTCCGCTCCACCACGCCGATGCTCGCCGACACCGACAGCCGCTGCCCGGCCAGGTCGAACGGCCGCTGGAGCGCGTCCAGCACCGACTGCGCCAGCTCCGCCAGCTGGTCGGTGCCGGTGGAGTCCTCGACCAGCAGCGCGAACTCGTCGCCGCCCAGCCGCGCCACCAGGTGCCCGGCGCGGCCCGGCCCGCGCTCCCCGGTGTGCTCCGCGCAGCCCGTCAGCCGCTGCGCCACGGCGCTGAGCAGCCGGTCGCCGACCCGGTGCCCCAAGGTGTCGTTGACCGCCTTGAAGCCGTCCAGGTCGAGGTAGCACAGCCCGATCCGGCCGGTGCCCGACCGCTCGAACGCGGCCGCCTCCAGCGCCGCGGTGAGCCGCTCGAAGAACAGCGTGCGATTGGGCAGCCGGGTCACCGGATCGTGCATCTGCAGGTGCCGCAGCCGGGCCAGCAGGTCGTGCCGGTCGCTGATGTCCGCGAGCGACAGCAGGACCCGCTCCGCACCGCCCAGCGGCCCCTCGGCGACGGCCTCGACGGTCACCTCCACCCACACCGAACTCCCGTCGGACCGCTTCACCCGACGAGTGGAGCGCAGTCGGTCGCTGCGGCCGCACAGCACCTCCCGGTACGCCGCCCACACCCGCGGGTCGGCGCCCAGGTCGGTCAGGTCGGCGGCGGTGGCCGCGACCAGGTCGTCCGGGTCGGAGCCCACCAGCTCGCCCAGCGCGGGGTTGGCGGCGAGCACCAGCCCGTCGCGGTTGAGGACGGCCATCGGCAGGCTCGCGGTGTGGAAGGCGGCGCGGTAGTCGCCGAGCGAGGCGGCGGTGTCGTCGCACCGGGCGGAGGCGTCGCAGGAGGACGGGGGAGCGGGCCGGGACGTCGATGCGTTGGTCGAACCCTCACGCTCCGTCACCGAGGGCAGTGTCGCTCCGGGCGTGCGGCCCGTGCTGTCGGGGTGTCCGCTCACTGCTCGCTCCCGCATGGCGCTTGTCTCGTGACGGAGGGGGGACCTCGCCCTGGAAAGTGTGGCGATCATAGAGGCTGGCACGAGGGCCGATCCAGCGACGAAGCCGTGACCATCCGCACGCATGACGGAAGTTCAGCCAATTCTGCCCGGCTCTGTTCGTCCCTATTGCCCCGTTGGTCGCTTGTGACTTTCCGTTACGACCTGGCGGGGGCGTGACCATCACTCATACGGGCTGCCATAACGAGACGAAGAGCATGAAATCACCACAGGGTAAGTGGGTGTCCCGAATCCATCCCTGGAGGTCTACGTGCCGCGCGCCCAGACACCCCACGGGGTGGACCGCCGCCGCATGCGGCGCGTCGCAGCCGTCGCCACCTCCTTGAGTGCGCTCATCGCGACCTCCATCGTGGCCGGCCCGGCCACCGCCTCCGAGGCGGCCCTGTCCTGCGCCCTGGGACGCACCGACGCCCACCACTCCGAAGGCGTCGACAACTGGAACGGCGCCTACCCCCGACCGAACCGCCGCCTCGACGCGGTGATGATCTTCCTGTCCTTCCCGGACGCCCGCCCCACCACGACCCCCCAGCAGCTGTCCGCCGACTACTTCCCCAGCACCTCCCGCTTCTTCGAGCGCGCCTCCTACGGCAAGTTCCACCTCCGCACCCACATCCACCGCCGCTGGGTCCGCATGCCGCACCGCTCCACCTGGTACGGCATACAACGGGACTGGGAAACCGGGCGCCGCTCCGCCTACCTGCGCGACGCGGTCGCCGCGGCCGACCCGGCCATCGACTTCAGTCGCTACGACCTCGTCTACCTCGTCGCCGACCCCTCCGCCCCGGGCGTCGACTCGGACGCCACCAAGGTCGTCAACCTCGACCAGCCGATGTACGCCGACGGCGCCGAGCTCCGCCGCTTCGTCACCGTCTTCGAACACAGCCCGCCCGACCGCAACGTCCTCGCGCACGAGACCGGCCACGTCTTCGACCTGCCGGACCTCTACCACCGCCCCGAGAACGGCCACGGCGACTGGGACACCTACGTGGGCGACTGGGACCTCATGGGCAGCCAGTTCGGACTGGCCCCCGACCCCTTCGCCTGGCACAAGTGGCGGCTGGGCTGGATCACCGACGCCCAGGTCGACTGCGTCAGCCTGGACCACCCCCGGATGCACTCGCTGCGCACCCTCTCCGCCCCCGAGGACCCCGGCGACCGCCATCGCCCCCGCCTCCTGGTGGTCCGCACCGGCCCCGACAGCGCCCTCGCCATGGAGGCCCGCGGCGCCGAGGGCAACGACCGCTCGCTCTGCACCGAGGGCGTCCTCGTCTACCGCGTCCGCAGCGGCACCGCCTCCGGCGCCGGCCCCATCCAGGTGCTCGACGGCCACCCCGGCACCTCCGCCTGCTGGGGCACCTCCGTCTACCCGCCGCTCGCCGACGCCCCGCTCGGAGTGGGGGAGAGTCTCAACGACACCGAGGACGGCGTGCGCATCCAGGTCCAGGGCCGGACCACCGACGGCGAATGGGCGGTCAAGGTCACCCGCAGCACGCCGTGACCCCCGCACACGCCGAAGGCCCCCACCGGAGTGGGGGCCTTCGACCGTCTGTGCGCCGCCAGGGACTCGAACCCCGGACCCGCTGATTAAGAGTCAGCTGCTCTAACCAACTGAGCTAGCGGCGCCTGCTGACGGGGAAAACATTAGCATCCTGGCCGGGGAGGGCAAAAATCGATTCCCCTCAGCCGCCCGTCAGCACGGGATCACCGCCCTTAACAGCGCTTTCGTGGTGCGGACGGGCACTTTCCCGGTCCGCGCCGAGCCCGCCGCGGGCGGCCCGCACGCAGGCCCACAGCAGGATGTCCGGCCCCGGCAGCCAGGGGTCGCGGACGTCCGGCGCCACCAGCCAGCGCGACCCGGCGGGCGTCTCGTCCGCCGCGTCACCCGCGGCGTGCGGGCGGGGATGCAGCGGCGGGACCGTCACCGCGTCCCCGCTCCCGTGGCACAGCAGGGGCGGCACGGCGCTGCCCCACTCCTCCCAGGCCAGCAGAGAGGGCAGCCGCTGGGCGGTGCCGGGCGCCGCGAACAGCAGGATCCGCCCGCGGTGGGTGGCCACCGGCCCCGAGCCCGGGCCGCTCGACCACAGCCGGTCCACCATGCGCCGTCCGAAGAGCGCCGGGGTGTTGATCACGTCGAAGGCCGCGCCGCACGGCAGCACGGTGGGTGCGTCGGGACGCTCCGCCCACAGCATGTGCATGCCCTCCGGGTGCGGGCTGGCGGAGGCGAGCCAGTCGGCCCCGGCCAGCGTGACGTACGCCGTGGTGGGGAAAGCCAGGTTCCGCGGAGTCTCGGGCAGCCAGTCACTCATGGGACAGGTCTACCGACTCGGAGGCCCCGGCAGTCCTGATTGGCGGAAACCGGGACAGGCCGGGGCGCCGGGGAGTATCTTCCCCGCGCCGCATATGCCAGCGGCTCATGATCTAGGACCATGAGCCGAGAGGGGTGTCTGGGGTCGGAGTGGTTGCTGTGACCACGGCGTTCGTGGGTCGGACGGCCGCGCGCCGGCCCCCGTGGAGCCGCGGGGGCCCGGGCGCCGGTCAGTCGGTGTCGGGCGGCACGGTGCTGCCGCTCCGCAGCAGGCTCTGGCCGAACTCGACCATCTTCTGGGCGTAGTCCTCGGTCCAGTCGGCCCGCTCGGCGACCACGGCCAGCGGCAGCCGGTCGAAGCGGCGGGGGTCGGTCAGCTGGGCGGCGGCCATCGCCTGGAACTCCGTCGCGCGGTCGGCCGCCGCGCGGAACGCCAGGGCGAGCTCGGTCGCGCGGCCGAGCAGCGCGCCGGGGTCCTCGACCGACTCCAGCCCGAAGAAGTGCTCGGGGTCGACGGTGGCCTCGGGCGGCTCGAACAGCAACTGCGCGGGCCTCATGCGGCGGGGGGCGGGCGCCGTACCGCGTGGATCGGGAGCCGGCTGCGGCTCGGACATGTACCTACCTCCATGGTTGTGTGCCGCATTCCATTGTCCCGCCCTCCGCAAGGGGGCCACCGGGGCGCCCGTGACGACGGCCCCCGACGCCGGCCGGCACCGGGGGCCACCGGCTGGAACCGCCTCTGCCGCGGCGCCCGCCCGGAGCCCGGTGGCAGGGGCACCCGGGCACTACCCCCGCAGCGGCACCCGGTGCTCCGCGAGGTGCGCGAGCACGGCGTGGTTCGCCTCCCAGCCGTCGGGGAACTTCACCGTGACGCCCAGCTGCACGGGATCCGTGGCGGGATGTTCGTCGAGGAGTTCGGCGACCCCGGCGCGGCAGACGACGACGCAGGCGTGCCGGTGCCGGGAGGCGAGCACGCACAGGCGCCCGGTCTCCAGGTGGAAGGCGGTCGCGTCGGGGCGGCCGGAGAGCGGGTGCAGGACGACGGTGACGTCGAACTCGCGGCCCTGGAGGCGGTTGGCGGTGTCCACCGTGACGCCGGTGACGCCCAGCTCGGCGAGGGCCGCCCGGACCGCCGCGGCCTGGTCGCGGTGGGCGGTGCCGACCGCGATCCGGGCGGCCGTCAGCGGCTGCCCGCCGTCGGCCTGCTCGCTGGTGGCGATCCCGCCGCGGTCCAGTACCCGACGCACGACCCGGGCGACGGCGCGGACCGCCTCCGGGTCCGTGCGCGGCGTGTGCCGGGCCGGCAGCTCCAGGAGCCCCCAGCCGGATTCCGCGGCCTCGTCCAGGACGCGGTCCACGGCCGAGCCGTCGCCCCGGACGCCGAACGCCAGCCGCCGGTCGTCGGGCCCGGTGCCGCTGCGGAACGGCGTGTACGGGTAGAAGGCGCCGGAGACCAGGGGCGCGGCGGACGCCGGCAGCCGCCAGGAGACGGGGAGGCGGTGCTGCGGCAGGTCGGGGTTGTGGGCGAGGAGGGTGGAGACGGCGCTGGCGGAGGGGTCGTAGGACAGGCCGGCCCACTGGTCGGCGCCGACCACGCTGAACGGGTCGAGCTGGCCCGGGTCGCCGACGAAGAGCGCCCGCTCGAAGAGTCCGGCGACGCTCAGCAGCGCGTCGGAACGCATCTGGTACGCCTCGTCCACGATGGCGTGCCGCCAGGGCTCCTCGACCTTGGTGTAGGCCCACTTGGCGGCGGTGGAGACCACCACGTCCAGCGCCGCCAGCTCGGCGATCTTGGCGGAGGTGCGGACGGCGGGCAGCTCGGCCAGGGCCGGGTCGAACGCGCCGGGTTCGCTGCTGTGGAGGCGGCCCACGGGCAGCTCGGGGTCCTTCGCGGCGAGGCGCAGGACGAGGTCGTCGACCTGGGCGTTGGTCTGCGCGACGATCATCAGGCGGCGCCCCGCCGCGGCCAGTTCGCGGGCGGCGCGGACGACCAGGGTGGACTTCCCGGCGCCCGGCGGGGAGTCGACGACCACGCCGCGCCGGGTGCTGTGCAGCGTGTCGTGGAGGATCGCGTCGGTCGCCCGGGCCGCCGCCGCGGCGGCCCGGGCGACCGACGCGATCCTCCACGACACGCTGCACAGCACCCGGCGCGGCGTGGTCGTCGACTCCCCGCCGGGCGCCGGGAAGGCCACCCTG
>LIQL01000187.1 GCA_001418405.1 Streptomyces diastatochromogenes
AAGCGACAGCACCCCGATCGACGCCCACCACATGACCCCGGACGCCGTCCTGGCGCTGCTCGACACGCTCAGCGCGGGCACCGGCGCGCGGCGCCCGGAACGCGTCCTGGTCGTCGGCTGCGAACCCGCCGACACCGACGAAGGGATCGGCCTGAGCGCGCCGGTCGCCGCCGCCGTCGACGAGGCCGTCCGCCTCGTGCTGCGGCTGGTCGGCGCCGACGCCGACGCATCGGAGCCGGCCGCCACCGCTGCCCCGGCCACCACGGAGAGGAACACCACACCATGTTGAAGCTCGCCCTCGGCGGCGTCCTGGCCGCCGCCCTCGCCCTCGCCCTGCGCAACCTGCCCGACGTCAGGCGCTACCTGCGGATGCGCGCCATGTGACGCGGGCCGGTCCCACGGGTGGCGGGTGCGGCTGCACCGAACGGTGTATGCCGCAGCGCCGCCCCGGCGAGGCACCCGGGACGCCCGGGTGTCGCACCGTCTAATGAGGCCAGCGGCAACCGGTCGGCACACCAGAGAGAGACGGGCCGATGCACGAGATGTCCATCGCGCTGGCGGTCATCGACCAGGTGGAGAGCGCGGTACGGCCCGCCGGCGCGACCGCGGTCAGCCGCGTCCGACTCCAGGTCGGCGAACTGGCCGGCGTGGTCCCCGACGCCCTGGCCTTCTCCTTCCAACTCGCCTGCGAGGGCACGGTCCTGGCCGGCGCCGAGCTGATCACCGAACCGGTCGCGGCCCGCGCCCGTTGCGCCTCCTGCGACCGGACCTGGCCGGCGGGCATGCCGCCGCGCCTGAGTTGCCCCGGGTGCGGCGGGGCGTCCGTGGAGCTGCTGTCCGGCCGCGAACTGCGGATCGCCGACGTCAGCTGGCTGGACGCCCCGGCACCCCCTCCGACGCACGAGGAGCGCTGATCCGATGTGCCGTGTCCTTGACCTGCAGCAGGCCGTGCTCGCCAAGAACGACGCCTGCGCCCACACCCTGCGCGAGGAGCTGGCGGCGCGCGGAACCGCGGTCGTCAACCTGCTCTCCAGTCCGGGCAGCGGCAAGACCGCCCTGCTGGAACGCGAACTGACCCTGGCCAGGGAACGCGGGGTGCCGGTCGCGGCGCTCACCGCCGACCTCGCCACCGAGAACGACGCGGTCCGCCTGGCCCGCTCCGGCGTCCCCGTCAAGCAGGTGCTCACCGACGGCCTGTGCCACCTGGAGGCCGAGATGCTCGGCGGGCAACTGGACGGTTGGCTGCCCACCGGCACCCGGCTGCTGTTCGTCGAGAACGTCGGGAACCTGGTCTGTCCCGCCTCCTACGACCTGGGGGAGACCCTGCGGGTGGTGCTCGCGTCGGTGACCGAGGGCGAGGACAAGCCGCTCAAGTACCCCACCGCCTTCGGCCTGGCCCACCTGGTGCTGGTCACCAAGACCGACATCGCGGCGGCGGTGGAGTTCGACGAGGCGGTGTTCCGCGCCAACGTGGAGCGGGTCAACCCCGGTGCCGAGGTGATCCGCACCTCGGTCCGCGGCGGCGAGGGCGTCGGAACGCTGCTGGACCGGGCGCTGGCCGCCCGGGACGACGGGCCGGCGCACATCCCGGTGATGACCCGCCAGTCGCACCACGTGCACGACGACCCCGAGGACCGGATCGGCGACCGCGGCACGGTGGGGTCGAGCCGCTCATGACCGTCGGGCAGCCCGGTGCACGCACCGCTCCACAGGGTCTCGCGCCCTCCCCCGAGGCGCCGACTCCGCTGCCGCAGGCCGGCGCCGGAAGCGCGGGGCGGGCGCCGATCGCCGGAGCGTTGCGCACCGTGCGCCCCGAGGTCGACGCGGCCGCCGCCCGCCGTCGGATCACCGTGCGCGGCATCGTCCAGGGCGTCGGTTTCCGCCCGTTCGTCCACGGACTCGCCACCGAGCTGGGGTTGAGCGGCCACGTCAGCAACACCGGCGAGGGCGTGGTCACCGAGGTCGAGGGACCACCGGGCGCGCTGCACCACTTCGGTACCCGACTACGGGCCGAGGCACCGCCGTTGGCGGTCGTGGAGGCGGTGGACGGCGAGGACATCGCGGTCACCGGCGGCACCGGCTTCGCCATCCTCCCCTCCCACGCCCACGGCCCCGCCCGCACCCTGGTCGCCCCGGACGCCGCCACCTGCGACGCCTGCCTGGCGGAGCTGACCGACCCGGCCGACCGCCGCTACCGGCACCCCTTCGTCACCTGTACGCACTGCGGTCCCCGCTTCACCATCGTGCGGGCGCTGCCCTACGACCGCGCCCAGACCACCATGGCCGGCTTCCCCATGTGCCGGCGCTGCGCGGCCGAGTACGCCGATCCGGCCGACCGGCGGTTCCACGCCCAGCCCGTCGCCTGCCACGACTGCGGCCCGCGGCTGCACCTGCTCGCCGCCGACCGGGACGACCCCGGCGGTGCGCCGCGCCCGATGCCCGGCGACCCGGTGGCGGGGGCCCGGCGGCTGCTCGCCGAGGGCGCGATCGTCGCCGTCAAGGGGCTCGGCGGCTACCACCTGGTGTGCGACGCGGGCAACGACCGCTCGGTGCGGGAACTGCGGCGCCGCAAGGCGCGCGGTGACAAACCGTTCGCGTTGATGGCCCGTCATGTCGACGATGCGGCACGGCTGGTGGAACTCGGGGCGGAGGAACGGGCGTTGCTCACCGGGCCGGTGCGGCCGATCGTGCTGGTGCGGCGGCGCGCCGGCGGGCCCGCGCCCGGGGCGCCCGCGGTCGCCGCGGCGGTCGCCCCCGGCTGCCCCGACCTCGGACTGATGCTGCCCTACACCCCGCTGCACCACCTGCTGTTCGGCCTGCCGGGCGACCCGCCCGGACCCCGGTTGCTGGTGATGACCAGCGGCAACGTGGCCGGTGACCCGCTCGTCATCGACGACGCCGACGCGGTGGTGCGACTGGCGAACCTGGCGGACGCCTGGCTCGGCCACGACCGGGCGATCCAGGTCCCGTGCGACGACTCGGTGGTCCGGATCAGCGACGGCGAACCGCTGTACGTCCGGCGCTCGCGCGGCTGCGCACCGTACCCGGTGCCCCTCCCGGTGCCGGTGCGGCCGGCGCTGGCCACCGGCGGCGACCTCAAGACCGTGCTGTGCCTGGGGGAGGGGCGCCGGGCCTGGCTGTCCGCGCACATCGGCGACATGGACGACCTGGCCACCCAGCTGGCGTTCGAACGGGCCGGCGCGCACCTGGAGACCCTCACCGGGGTCCGGCCGCGGTTGTTCGCCACCGACCTGCACCCCGCCTACCGCACCGGCCAGTGGGCCCGCCGGCACACCGCCGGCCGGCCGCTGGTCCGGGTCCAGCACCACCACGCCCACATCGCCGCGGCCATGGCCGAGCACGGGCTGGACGGCCGGCAGCCGGTGATCGGCGTCGCCTTCGACGGCACCGGCTACGGCGACGACGGCGCGATCTGGGGCGGCGAGATCCTGCTCGCCGACTACGCCGGATACCGCCGCTTCGCCCACCTCGACTACGTCCCGCAGCCCGGTGGCGACACCGCCGTCCGTCGCCCCTACCGGATGGCCCTCGCCCACCTGCACGCCGCGGGCCTGCCCTGGACCGCGGAACTGCCGCCGGTCATCGCCTGCCCGTCAGACGAACTGCGCCTGCTGGAACGCCAGTTGGCGCGCGAAATCAACTGCGCGCCGACGTCCAGCATGGGCCGGCTGTTCGACGCGGTCTCCTCGCTCGCCGGGATCTGCCACCACGCCGGCTACGAGGCCCAGGCCGCCGTCGCGCTGGAGGCCGCCGCCCGCACCGCCAGCGACGACCGCGGCCCCGGCTACACCTTCGCGCTGCGCACCGGCGCCGCGGCCGGCGGGGGCGCCGCGCTGGTCGCCGTCCCCGGCCCGGTCCTCGCCGCGGTCGTCGAGGACGTGTCCGCCGGCGCCGACCCGGCTTTGGTCGCGGCCCGCTTCCACACCGCGGTCGCCGCACTGGTCCGGCGCTGCTGCGGGCTGGCCCGGGAGCGCACCGGCCTGGCGACCGTGGCACTGACCGGCGGGGTCTTCGGCAACGCGCTGCTGGCCGAGACCGCGGCCCGGATGCTGCGGCAGGACGGCTTCACCGTGCTGCGGCACCGGCTGGTCCCGCCCAACGACGGCGGACTGGCGCTCGGCCAACTGCTGGTCGCGGCCCGCCGGCGCGGCGCCTGACCCCCACGAACCCGCATCCGCACCCGCACGACGAGGAGGAGCCATGTGCCTGGCGGTGCCCGGCAAGGTGATGGAGATCGAGGAACGGGACGGCACCCGGATGGCCACCGTCGACTTCGGCGGGGTCGTCAAGGAGGTGTGCCTGGAATACGTGCCGGACCTCGCGGTCGGCGAGTACGCGATCGTCCACGTGGGCTTCGCGCTCCAGCGGCTCGACGAGGAGTCGGCCCGGCGGACCCTGGCCCTGTTCGAGGAACTCGGCCTGCTCCAGGAGGAGTTCGGCGATCCGTGGGAAGCGGCCGCCGGCCAGGACGGACCACAGGCGCAGGAGGCGCGGCAGTGAAGTACCTCGACGAGTTCCAGAACCCGGAGCTGGCCCGGCGACTGCTGGACGACATCCGGGCCACGGTGACCCGCCCGTGGGCGCTGATGGAGGTCTGCGGCGGCCAGACGCACACCATCATCCGACACGGCATCGACCAACTCCTGCCCGAAGAGATCGAGTTGATCCACGGGCCGGGGTGCCCGGTGTGCGTCACGCCGTTGGCCGTCATCGACAAGGCGCTGGAGATCGCCGCCCGCCCCGACGTGATCTTCTGCTCGTTCGGCGACATGCTCCGGGTGCCGGGCACCGACCGCGACCTGTTCCGGGTGCGCAGCGAGGGCGGCGACGTCCGCGTGGTCTACTCCCCGCTCGACGCCCTGAAGATCGCCCAGCAGAACCCCGAGCGCGAGGTGGTGTTCTTCGGCATCGGCTTCGAAACCACCGCTCCGCCCAACGCCATGACGGTCTATCAGGCCCGCAAGCTGGGCATCCGCAACTTCAGCATGCTGGTCTCGCACGTCCGGGTACCGCCCGCGATCGAGGCGATCATGACCTCGCCCAGCTGCCGGGTCCAGGCGTTCCTGGCCGCCGGACACGTGTGCAGCGTGATGGGCATGGACGAGTACCCGGAGTTGGCCGACCGCTTCCGGGTGCCGATCGTCGTCACCGGCTTCGAACCGCTGGACATCCTGGAGGGCATCCGCCGCACCGTCCGGCAACTGGAGCGCGGCGAGCACACCGTCGACAACGCCTATCCGCGGGCCGTCCGCGCCGACGGCAACCCGGCCGCCCGGGCCATGCTCGCCGACGTCTTCGAGGTCACCGACCGGTCCTGGCGCGGCATCGGCACCATCCCCGCCAGCGGCTGGCGGCTCTCCGAGCGCTACCGCGACTACGACGCCGAACACCGCTTCTCGGTCGAGGGCATCGCCACCCGCGAGCCCGCGGCCTGCCGCAGCGGCGAGGTCCTGCAAGGGCTGATCAAACCCCACGAGTGCGAGGCGTTCGGCACCACCTGTACCCCGCGCAACCCGCTCGGGGCCACCATGGTCTCCAGCGAGGGCGCCTGCGCCGCCTACTTCCTGTACCGCCGGCTCGGCAGCACGCCGACCCCCTTGGAGGCGACCCCCGTTGTCTGACACCACCCCCCAGGCCCCCACCGCTGCGCCCGGCCCGCGGGACCTGCCCACCGTCGACATCACCGGCTGGACCTGCCCGACGCCGCTGCGCGAGACGCCGCGCGTCGTCATGGGGCACGGCGGGGGCGGGGCGCTCTCCGCCGAGCTCGTCCAGCAGATCTTCGCGCCGGCGTTCGGCGGTGAACTCCTCGCGCAGCTCGGCGACTCCGCGGTGTTCGCGCTCGGCGGGCAGCGGCTGGCGTTCTCCACCGACTCCTACGTCGTGCGGCCGTTGTTCTTCCCCGGCGGCAGCATCGGTGACCTCGCGGTCAACGGCACCGTCAACGACCTCGCCATGAGCGGCGCCCGGGCCGCCTACCTCTCCTGCGGCTTCATCCTGGAGGAGGGCGTGGAGATGCCGGTGGTCGCCGGCGTCGCGGACGCGATGGGCGCCGCGGCCCGGGCCGCCGGCGTGGAGGTGGCCACCGGGGACACCAAGGTCGTCGAGGCCGGCCGCGGTGACGGGATCTACCTCAACACCGCCGGCATCGGAGTGGTCCCGGCCGGCGTGGACCTGCGTCCGCAGCGGGTGGTGCCCGGGGACGTGGTGATCGTCAGCGGGCCCATCGGCCTGCACGGCGTGGCCATCATGAGCGTCCGCGAGGGCCTGGAGTTCGGCGTCGAGATCGAGAGCGACTGCGCGGCGCTCGGCGGACTCGTCCAGACCATGCTCGCCGTCACCCCCGACCTGCACGTGCTCCGCGACCCCACCCGCGGCGGTCTGGCCGCCGCGCTCAACGAGATCGCCACCGCCTCCGCCACCGGCGTGGTCATCGACGAGCGCGCCGTGCCCGTCCCGCCGGCCGTCGCCAACGCCTGCGCGATCCTCGGCCTCGACCCGATGTACGTCGCCAACGAGGGCAAGTTGGTCGCGTTCGTGCCCCGCGAGCACGCCGACGCGGTGCTGGACGCGATGCGCGCCCACCCGCTGGGCGCCGGGGCCGCGGTGATCGGTGAGGCGGTCGCCGCCCACCCCGGCATGGTGGTGGCCCGCACGCCGCTCGGCGGCACGCGGGTGGTCGACCTGCCGCTGGGCGAGCAACTGCCGCGGATCTGCTGAGCGGGATCTCCCGAGCCGGACCTGCCGGGCCCGGGCGGCGGGCGACGGACCGGGGCCGGCCCGCCCGCTGACCTCCGCGCGCACCGCCGCTACGGTGTGCGGACATGAGTCGGTCATCGATCGCGGTGCACCACGTGCGGGCGGCGCTGGGCGGGGCGCGGCGGCTCGGCATCGACACCGCGCCGCTGCTCCAGGCCGCCGGGATCCCGCCGCTGCTGCTCGCCGACGACGGGGCCCGGATCACCGCGGACCAGTTCACCCGCCTGATCCGGGCCCTGCACCGGGCCACCGACGACGAGTTCCTGGGCCTCGGCCCGGTCCGCAGTCGTCGCGGCACCTTCGCCATGATGTGCCAGACCTGTCTGGACTGCCCGGACCTCGGCTCCGCCCTGGACCGGGCCACCCGCTTCTACGGGCTCTTCCCCGGCGGCCCCGACCTGGCCGTGCAGGCCGGTCCGGACGACGGGCTCGCCGTCTTCACCGTCCGCAGTGCGCTGCACCGGCACGACGAGGCCGCCTTCCTCGCCGCCTGCCTGCTGCTCATCTGGCACCGGCTCGCCGGCTGGTTGATCGGCCGCCGCATCCCGCTGCACTGGGTGGGTTTCGCCCATCCGGCGCCGGCCCACGCCGACGAGTACCCCGACCTGTTCGGCTGCCCGGTCCGCTTCGGCGCCCCGCACACCGCGGCCGGCTGGGATGCCCACTGGCTCACCGCACCGGTCGTCCGGGACCGGGCGGCGCTGGCCGCGCTGCTGCGGCGCGCCCCGGCCGACCTGTTGGCCCGCCGCGACTACGGCACCACCGTCGCCGAGCAGGTGCGCCGCACCCTCGCCCAGGCGCTGCGGTCCCCGGCGCCGGCCCGGCTGCCGCAGGCCGGTGAGGTCGCGGCCCGGCTCGCGGTCAGCCCGGCGACGCTGCGGCGCCGGCTGCGCGCCGAGGGCACCTCGTACCAGCGGCTCAAGGACGCGGTGCGCCGGGACGCCGCGCTCACCGCGCTGGCCGCCGGGCGGGAGCCGATCGCCGCGGTCGCCGCCCGGATCGGCTTCTCCGAGGACCCCGCCTTCCACCGTGCCTTCCGCCGCTGGACCGGTACCACCCCCGGCGCCTACCGGCTGGCCGGCGCCAGCCGACCCGGCGGCGAACCGCCGACCGCCCCCCGCGGCCAGCAAAGCTGAGCGTTCCGGCCAGCGCCGCAGCACCCGCAGGTCACTACGGTCGGCCCGACCACCCCGGCACACGCGTCAGTTGGGAGAGCCGCATGCACCTCCGCGCCACCGCACTGGGCACCGCCGCCGCGCTGGCCCTGTCGCTCGGCACCGCAGGTTCCGCCGTCGCGGACCCGCCGCGGGCCGCGGCCGACCGGCCCGGCGACGTCGTGACGTCCACCCCCACCGCGTTCCACCCGCTGCCCGGCCAGCCGACCCGGACCCGCGCCTGGCACCTCACGTACCGCTCGACCAGCGCCAAGGGCACGCCCAACACCGTCTCCGGCACCGTCATCGTGCCCGACGACGGCCGCACCGGGCCCCGCCCGCTGGTGACCTACGCCGTCGGCACGGTCGGCCTCGCCGACTCCTGCGCCCGCTCGGCCGGATTTCCCAAGGGCACCACCATGGAGGCCAACCTCATCCAGCAACTCACCGCCCGCGGCTGGGCGGTCGCGGCCACCGACTACGAGGGACTGGGCACCCCCGGCGAGCACACCTACACCGTCGGGCGCGCCGAGGGGCAGGCCGTGCTGGACGCCGCCCGGGCCGCCGAGCGGCTGCCCGAGGCGGCCGCCGCCGGCGTCACCGCGGACTCCCCGGTCGGCATCATGGGCTACTCCCAGGGCGGGCAGGCCAGTAGCTGGGCCGCCGAACTCCACCGGAGCTACGCGCCCGAACTCCGCGTCAAGGGCACCGCGACCGGCGGCGTCCCGGCCGACCTGCGCGAGGTGGCGGCCGCCAACGACGGCGGCATCGGCGCCGGCCTGATCCTGATGGCCGCCATCGGCCAGAACGCGGCCTTCCCCGAACTGCACCTGGACACGTACCTCAACGACCGGGGCCGGCGCGCCGTCGCCTTCCTGCGCGACCACTGCGTGGCGATCGACGTCGCCGCCGAACTCTTCCGGAAGGTCTCCGACGTCACCGTCACCAACCCGCTGGAACGACCGGACTGGCAGGCGCGCCTGTGGGAATCCACGCTCGGCACCAGGACGCCCGACGCGCCCGTGTACCTGTACCACGGAACCGCCGACGAGCTGATCCCGTACGCCGTCGGCGCCCGGCTGCGCGCCGAGTGGTGCGCCAGGGGCGCCCGCGTCCAGTGGACCTCGATCCCGCTCGGCGAGCACGTGCTCGGCGCGATCGTGGGCGCGGCACCGGCCGCCGACTGGCTCGCCGACCGCTTCGCGGGACGGCCGGCGCCCGACAACTGCACGTGAGGTAACGGTAGTTGGGTGGACGGCTCTGGGTGCAGTACGCCGTGGGGTGCCCGCGTTCGTGCCGTCGATAGGGATCCGCCACGGGCGCTCGCCGCGCGGTGCGGCCAGGTGGAGCGCCCCGTCGGCGGGGAAGGGGCGCCGGGATGCGGGCGGCGGTCGGGGTCCTGCGCGCGGGCGCGCGCGGCCGGTTCGCGCCACTGCGCCGACTGATCCCCGGATTGGTATGGACATGCTCACATGACCGCTCGTAGGGTGACCTGGTCTAGACCGCCGTCCTCGTCAGTCGCTACGGCTGACGGCTGCCGACGGCACGTCAACACGTACCTCTCGTACGGAACTTCCCCCCACAGCGGCCCCCGGACCCTCCGCCGGAGCCCGGCGCCGCACGAAGGAGTCACCGCCATGAGAACTCGCCTCGCCGCCCTGTTGAGCGCCACCACCATGGCCGTGGGCCTCGCCCTCGTCGTACCGGCGTCGCCCGCGGCGGCCACGGCGGACTGCCCGTCCTGCACGGCCCCGGCCGGCGCCGCCACTCGGGCGGAGGGATTCGTCGTCAGCGAGGCCCAGTTCAACCAGATGTTCCCGAACCGGAACCCCTTCTACACCTACGCCGGCCTGACCGCCGCACTGAGCGCGTTCCCCGAGTTCGCGAACACCGGGAGCGACACGGTCAAGCGCCAGGAGGCCGCGGCCTTCCTGGCCAACGTCGGCCACGAGACCGGCGGTCTGGTCTACGTGGTGGAGCAGAACACCGGCAACTACCCGCACTACTGCGACGCCACCCAGCCGTACGGCTGTCCGGCCGGCCAGGCCGCCTACTACGGACGCGGGCCGATGCAGCTCAGCTGGAACTTCAACTACAAGGCCGCGGGCGACGCGTTGGGGATCGACCTGCTGAACAACCCCTACCTGGTGGAGCAGGATCCGGCCGTCGCCTGGAAGACCGCGCTGTGGTACTGGAACACCCAGAAGGGCCCGGGCACCATGACCCCGCACCAGGCCATGGTCAGCGGCGCCGGCTTCGGGGAGACCATCCGCAGCATCAACGGCTCCCTGGAGTGCAACGGCGGAAACCCCGCCCAGGTGCAGAACCGGATCGACAACTACAAGAACTTCGTGCAGATCCTCGGCACCACGCCGGGGGACAAGCTGAGTTGCTGACCGGGGGCCGTCGCCGGCGCGGAACCCGTGCCGGCGACGGCCGGGCCCCGGTCACTCAGTGGCCGAATCGGAAGTGGTGGTGCTTGGGAGGTTTGGTCGTGGTGCTGCCCGACGCCTCGGGCACTTCGTCGGTCGTGCCGCGCGCCGCGGTGGCCGCCCGGGCGTCGCGGACGACCGCGCGGCGCCGGTGCGCCCGCGCCATCCCGGCCGTGATCATGGCCAGCGCGAGGCCCAGGATCAAGGTGAGCGCGATCCCGGCCAGGAAGATCGCGAGGCTGTTCATGGTGGTGATCCGGTTGCCGAACACCGCCACGGTGTATTCCGGTCCGCCGGAGAGGTTGTCGGCGATCAGCACGCCGATGAACGCCCCGGTCGCAGCAAGGAGAAGCAGACCCAGTAGCAGCATGGTGGCCACCTTTCTGTGACGTCCACAACCTCCACTGTGGCACCGTACGGGCCCTGCCGTCTCGGTCGTCGAGGCCGGTATCGCGTGATGGTCGGCCCGATCGCCGCGCACCGCGCTGACCTGCAAAGTCGTCCCAGGCGTCGCCCCGCGCTACGCCCCGGCGGGCTCCGGCGCGGCGTGCCGACCGTCCAGCAGCCCGACGAACGCCGCGGCGGCCGCGGCCGGGTCGGTACCCCGCCACGCGACGACGTGATCCGGCCGGATCAGCAGCAACTCCCCGGCGGGCAGGAAGTCCACGTCGTGGCGGTGCACCGCGAGGCCGCTCGGACCCGGCGCGCCGACCGGCGTCCCCGTCCCGGTCAGCAGGGCCCAGCCGGGCCCGGCGAGGTCGATCGTCGACCGGGTGCGGTCCCGGTCGAGCCAGCGGTGCGGGATGCGGGTCCCGACCCGGCCGGCCGGCTCGAACGCGGTGACCGGTTCCGGGTCGTCGAGCCCCTCCGGACCGTGGACGAGGGCCCCCTCGGCGTACTGGAAACCGCCCGCGGCCAGCACGAACGGATGGGCGAGCGTGGGGTCGGGGGCGGTCGCCAGCGTGCGCAGGCCCTGGGTGCGGCGGCTGGACTGGTCGGCCGCGAACCAGCCGGCCGGCCGCCGCTCCGCGTCGTAACTGTCCAGGAGCGCCGGCGCCGCCCGGCCGCGCAGGACCGCGGCGAGTTTCCAGCCCAGGTTGTGGGCGTCGGCGATGCCGGTGTTGGCGCCGCTGGCGGCGAACGGCGGCATGACGTGCGCGGAGTCGCCGGCCAGATGGACCCGACCGCGGGAGTAGCGGTCGGCGACGAGCATTTCGGCCCGCCACGGCAGGACGCTGCGGACGACGAGGTCCGGGGCCGCGACGCCGAGGGCGGTGCGCAGCACGGTGGGCCAGTCCCGGTCGGTGGAGTCGCCCGGCCCCATGAACACCCAGCGGCGGCGGCCGTCGACCGAGGCCAGCGCGCCGGGGGCGTCGGGGTGCTCGATCTGGCAGAGGTTGAACTCCCGGCCGTCGACGACCGCGCCGAGGTCCGCGTGGAAGTAGACGTTCACGTTCGGCTCGCCGATGGGGCCGTGGCCCGAGCGGCCGATGCCGAGCGCCTCGCGCACGGGGCTGCGGGCGCCGTCGGCGGCCACCACGTGGCGGGCCCGCAGCCGGGACCGCTCCCCGCTGCCGCGGTCGAGGAGTTCGGCGACGACCTCGTCCTCGTCCTGCGCGAAGGCGACGAGTTCGGTGTCGAAGCGCACCGTGGCCCCGGCCGCGACCGCGGCGTCGCGCAACACCGGCTCCAACGCGTCCTGGGCTATCAGACAGGGCTCCTCCGGGCTGACGTCGACGACGGCGCCCCCCGCACCGGCAGGCCGCCACGGCGGCAGCAGCTCCGCCTCTACCAGGGTCCGCCCCGCGGCCATGCGGTCGTGGCCGGCGAGGTCCCGGGCCGCCCGGTGGACCAGGTCGGCCAGTCCGAGCTCGCGGAAGACCTCCATGCTGCGCACGTGGAAGCGGCGGGCCTTGGGCTGCGGCGAGGTGGTCGACCGCTTCTCCACCACGGTCACCGCCACGTCGTGATGGCGCAGCACCAATGCCGAGGTGAGCCCCACCAGTCCGCCGCCCACCACGAGCACTTCCGTCGCGTGTGTACGTTGTCCACTCATGGTGGACAACGTACACCACGTTAGAGTGACCGGACCATGACTCCTTCTGAACGCCGGCCCGCTCCCGGTGGGCTGGTGTGGTTCGACGAGCCCGCACCCCCGCGCGCCTCCGAGCAGCTCAGCCGTGCGCGCATCGTGGCCGCCGCGCTGGAACTCGCCGACGAGCAGCTGCCCGGCGAGATCACCATGCGGGCGCTCGCCGCGCGCCTGGGCGTGCGCAGCCCGATGGCCCTGTACCGCTACGTCGGCAGCAAGGACGGCCTGGTCGACCTCATGACCGACGAGGTCTACGGCCAGATGACGGTGGAGCAGGGCCAGGGCTGGCGGGACGCGCTGCGCGGGCTCGGCCGCACCAGTTGGGCCGCGGTGCAGCGGCATCCGTGGTTCGCGCGCCTGGCCTTCAGCCGTCCCCCCATGGGGCCCCACGCCCTCCGCCTCTACGACACCGCGCTGGCCGAGCTCGAACCGCTCGGACTCGACGCGGCGACCCGCATGCGGTTCGTCTCGACGGTGCTCGGCCACGTCCTCGGCTCCGGGCTCGCCCTGTTGGAGGAGCAGGCCATGCGGGCCCGGGTCGGCTTCCGCTCCGACAGCGACCTGGACGCCGCCGCAGCCCCCTACCTCGCGCGCATCGCGGCCGAGGGCCGGCACCCCCACTTCAGCAGGTGGGCCGCCGACCCCCAACGCTTCGCCGCGGAAGAGCAGTCGTTCGAGCAGGTCCTGGAATGGCTCCTCGACGGACTGACCACCCTCGTCCCCCCGGAGCCCCCGGCCTGACGCCCGCGCCCGACGGCGTCCGGCCGGCGGCACGCCGTGCCGGATCCGACGGCCGAGCCCGAGGCCCCGGCGCGCCCCGCCGTTGGCCTCGGGCCCGCTCGCCTAGTGGGTGTCCCGCATCAGTCGGGAGCCGAACCAGTCCTTCTCGTCCCGCACGCCGGGCAGGACGAAGAAGTAGCCGCCGCCCTCCGGGGTGATGAAGCGGGCCAGCGGTTCGTGCCGCAGCCGGTGCTGGACGGTGGCGAACTGCCGCTGCACGTTCTGCTGGTAACCGCAGAAGACCAGCCCGAGGTCCATCCGGCCGCGCCGGTCGTAGCCCTGGTCGTAGTTGTAACTCCGGCGCAGGAAACGGGACTTGTCGGTGTGCCGGGTGCGGGGGTTGGCGAGCCGGATGTGCGCGTCGAGCGGGATGACCCGGCCCTCGGGGTCGTCGCGGTAGTCCGGCGGGTCGTCCTCCTTGACGCGTCCCAGGGGCGCGCCGCTGGCCTTGTGCCGGCCGAAGACCTTCTCCTGGCGGTCCACCGGCTCGTGGTCCCAGGACTCGGAGTGGAACCGGATCAGCCGCAGCACCTGGTAGCTGCCGCCGTCGGCCCAGTCCGGTTCCCCGCACGGCGGCGTCACCCAGATCAGCCGGTCCATCTCGGCCCGCGAGGCGGTGTCGGGATTGACGATGCCGTCCTTGAAGCCGAGGAAGTTGCGCGGCGACCCCGAGGGCCGGGACGGGTTCATGAACGCGTCCATCCGCCACCGCGGCCGGATCATGCCGTGCGTGGAACGGGCCAGGTCGCGCAGCACGTGCACGATCGCGTCCGGATGCTCGGCGCAGACCTGGAGCGAGAGGTCGCCGTGGCAGCGCGCCGGGTCCAGCCGGTCGTTGGGGAACGCCGGCATCGCCTTCAGGTGCCGCGGCTTGTGGCCGGCCAGCCCGAACCGGTCGTCGAAGAGGGACGCGCCCAGGCCGACCGTGACGGTCAGCGAGTCCGGGGTCTGCGGTTCCGAGGCCGTCCGCTCGTCCTTCGGCTTCACCCCGGCGGTCAGCACCCGGCACCGCTCGGTGAGCTCCTTGAACAGCCGGGTCAGGCCCGCCCGGTCCTGGACCAGCACGTCGAACGCGGCGAAGCCGGAGAACAACTGCTGCGGGGTGAGGATGCCGGCCTGGTGGCGCCCGTGGAACGGCACCCGGTCCGGGGGCAGCGTCCGGCCGTCCGAGGCCCGCTCCGGCGCGGGGCCGCCGGCCGCCGCGTCGCCCGCCGACCGGCCCGCCGGCACGGCCACCGCCGCCGGGCAGCCGCCCAGTCCGGCGCCGGCCGCCACCCCCGCGACCCCCGCCGCGTACTTCAGGAACCCCCGGCGCCCGTCGTCCTGTGCCTGGTCCCGGTCGTCGCCGGTCCGCTCACGTCTCATCGCCCAACCATCCCCACTGCGGCCTGCGCCGCCGGTGTGCGTGTCCGTATCCGAGCCGTGATCCTCGCCGCCGGCCCCGCGCGGTCCGGGAACAACACGGCCGGGCCCACCGAAATCACGCTTGGGGTGGCCGCCCGGCCGCCGAACGGCGCAGGCCGCCGCGCCGCCGCCGGCACCCGCTCCTAGCGTCGGCCGTGTGACCCGCCCGACCGAGGACCCCGCCGAACCGCCGCTGCGCATCGTCCGGGGCCGTGCCGAGCCCGAGGAACTGGCCGCGCTGATGGTCGTCGTGTACGGCCGGCTGGCCCAGGCCCGCGCGCTCGCCGACGGCCACCACGAGGAGCCACCCGACAGCGGGCTCACCGACCTGCAGTTGCGCAACCACCGGGCGCGCGTCTCCTGCTGGGCGGGCTGCTGGACCTGCGCGTGACCGCCTGACGCGGATGCGGACCGGTCGGTGCGTCCGGTGCGCAGCACGGGCACGCGGCAGGCCGGTCGGTGCGTCTAGTGCGCGCTACGCGACGGGATCCGGCCGCGGGCCCGCGCCGGGCACCCGGCGCGCCGCGAGGAGGGCCGCGGCCAGGAATCCGGTGGCGCCGGCGACCGCCGCGCCGTGCAGCCCCGGCACCAGTCCGCCGGTCGTCAGCGTGCCGAACACCGCCACGCCGAGGACGCTGCCCAACTGGCGGGCGGCGTTGAACACCGCGGCCGCCGCGCCGCCGCGCTCACCGGGGACGGACTCCAGCACCGCCGCCGTGGCGGCCGGCATGGTCAGCGCGGTGCCGAAACCGGCCGCGGCCATCGGGGCGACCAGTGCCGCGTAGGGGGTGCCGGGACCCGCGCACAGCCAGCCGGCCAGCCCCGCCGCTCCGATCACCAGGCCCGCGACCATCGGCGGCCGGGGCCCGGTCCGGGCCGTCAGGCGCCCGGCCCATGCGGAGCCGACCGCCACCAGGCCGACGGCCGGCAGCAGCGCGAAACCGGTGCGCAGCGCGCTGTAGTGGTGGACCTGCTGGAAGTAGAGCGGGGCGAGGAACAACAGTCCGTAGAAGCCGGCGTTGAGCAGGACGCCGACGACCGCGGAGGCGGTGAAGGCCCGGCTGCGGAAGAGGGCGAGCGGCAGCATCGGGGCGGGCGCGCGCCGCTCCAGCAGCACGAACGCGGCCAGGCCCAGGAGCGCGACGACGAACGCGCCGAGGACGACGGCCGGCGGTCGGCCCGGGGCCCCGGCCTCGATGCAACCGGCGGCCAGCGCGGCCACGCACACCGCCGCGGCGGTCTGGGCCGGGATGTCGAGGCCGCGACGGGTCGGAGCGGTGGGGGAGCGCGGTATCTGACGTAGCGTCAATAGAACGGCGACCAGGGTGGCGGGCAGGTTCACCAGGAACACCGCGCGCCAGCCGAACGAGGCGACCAGCACCCCGCCGAGCACCGGCCCGGCGCCGGCGGCCAGGCCGGCGACCGCGCCCCAGAGCCCGAACGCGCGGGCGCGGGCGGCCGGTTCCGGGTACGCGGCCCGCAGCAGCGTCAGCGACGCCGGCACCAGCAGCGCCGCGCCGACGCCCTGCACGAGCCGGGCGGCGACCAGAGCCGGGATCGACGCCGCGAGCGCACACCCGGCCGAGGCCGCCGCGAACACCACCAGTCCGGCGAGGAACACCGGCCGTCCGCCGCGCCGGTCGGCCAGCCCGCCGCAGAAGAGCAGCAGCCCCGCGAAGACCAGGGTGTAGCCGTCCACCGCCCATTGCAGACCGGTCACCCCGGCGCCCAGCGCGCGCCCCAGGTCCGGCAGCGCCACGGTGACCACGGTGACGTCCAGGATCACCAGGAAGTACCCCAGGCACACCGCCACCAGGGGCAACGGCGAGGCGCGGTCGGTGCGCGCCGGGGCGGATACGGAGGCGTTGATCGTCGACATGCGGTCAGTGTCGGGTCCGGTCGTTGCGGTGCCGGGCGAAACGTCCTCGCCGTGGCGGGCACCGTGGTGCGGGGCGATGGCGGGCGCGCGGGAGCGCGAGGACGTTTCGCTGGCCGGCGAACCGTGTGCGTCGTACGGTCGCGGCATGGACGCCCGGACGGAGCCCGAAACCCGCACCGAGACCGACGTGGCCGCGGTCGCCGCGGCGATCGGCGACCCCTCCCGCGCCAAGGTGCTGCTCGCCCTCGCCGGAGGCGGTGCGCTGCCCGCCAGCGCCCTGGCCGCCGAGGCCGGGGTGAGCAACTCCACCATCAGCGCCCACCTGGCCCGGCTCCGCGAGGCCCGACTGCTCACCGTCGAACACGACGGCCGGCACCGCTACTACCGGCTCGCCACGCCCGACGTGGCCCGCGCCCTGGAGCAGCTCGCGCTGATCGCCCGGCCGCTGCCGGTGCGCTCCTTGAACGCCGACACCCGTGCCAAGGCCCTGCTGCGCGCGCGTCTCTGCTACGACCACCTGGCGGGCCGCCTCGGCGTCGCCCTGATGGACGCGCTGCTGGCCGGCGACCTCCTCCGCGCGGAGCGCACCGACCCCTCCCGGGTCTCCTACCTGCTGACCCCGTCCGGCCGCCGCGAACTGGACGCCCTCGGCGTGGACCTCGCGGGGCTGCCGCGCCGCCGCTCCGCGGTCCGCTACTGCGTCGACTGGGGCGAGCACCGCCACCACCTCGCCGGCGCGCTGGGCGGCGCGGTCACCGCCCGGCTGTTCGCCCTGGACTGGCTGCGCAACGGCCGCTACCGACGGGTCGTCCGGCTCACCGACGCCGGCCGCGACGGCCTGACGAGGAGCTTCGGCGTCGCCCCCGAGCGGCTCCGCTGACTCCGGGCCGGCATGCTTCACGTTGCTGCAACAAACGGCCTCCTGCTGGCGCGAACATGTCGAGTAGGGTCCTGACCAGCGCGGACGGTGAGTGGAGGAGCATTTTTGTGACGGAACGTCAGGTATCGGGTGGGTCCGCCCAGGGCGCCGGGCCCGAAGTGCGGGCGCAGGAGCGCCGGTTGCGGCGCGACCTGGGGTTCTGGGGACTGACCGGGATCGGCTTCTCCAACATCGTCGGCTCCGGCTGGCTGTTCGCCGCGATGTACGCGGCACAGACCGCCGGTCCGGCCGCGCTGCTCTCCTGGATCGGTGCGGGCCTGCTGTGCGGGCTGGTCGCCCTGGTCATGATCGAACTGGGCGCCTCCCGACCCGAGGGCGGCGGCACCGTCCGGTGGCCGCTGTTCGCCAACGGACGGCTGGTCGGCACGCTCGTCGGCTGGTCGGTGCTGCTCTCCGTGGGCGGCACCGCCGCCGAGATCAGCGCCATCATGCAGTACACCGCGCACTACCTCCCCGGCCTCTACAACGGGCACACCCTCACCCTCGCCGGGCTGGCGCTGGCCTGCGGGTTGACCGTGCTGCTGACCGCGCTGAACTGGTTCGCGGTCCGGCTGTTCGCCCGGCTCAACACCCTGGTCTCGATCTTCAAGATCGCGGTGCCGATCGCCACCGTCCTCGCCCTGGTCGCCTCCGGCTGGCACTCCGGCCGGCTCACCGACCACGGCGGCTTCGCCCCGTACGGCTACGTCGCCTGCCTGACCGCGCTGGCCGGCGGCGGCATCGTCTACTCCGTCAACGGCTTCCAGGCGCCGTTGGACTTCTCCGGCGAGACCCGCAACCCGCGCCGCACCCTGCCGTGGGCCGTCCTGGCCGGCATCGGTCTCGCCCTGCTGATGTACCTGGCGCTCCAGGTCGCCTACCTGTTCACCGTCCCCGAGCACCTCCTCGGCGGCGGTTGGCGGGGCGTCTCCTTCGACTCGCCCTTCGGCCAACTGGCCCTGATCCTCAACCTGCACTGGCTCTCCACGCTCCTCTACGCCGATGCGGTGCTCTCGCCCGGCGGCTCGGCCTACGTCGGCGTGGCGATCGACGCCCGGCACACCTACGCGCTGGCCAAGAACGGCACCATCCCCCGCTACTTCATGAAGGTCGACGAGGGCTCCGGCATGCCGCGCCGGGCGCTGGTGATCAACCTCGTCGTGATCGTGCTGTTCCTGCTGCCGTTCGGCGGCTGGCAGGACATCGTCAGCGTCATGGGCGACATGTACCTGCTGATCTACGCGGCCTCCGCGGTCGCCGTGGCGGTCTTCCGCACCGAGGCCGGCGGCGGCACCGCCGGCTGGGTGCCGGGACTGCGCTGGATCGCCCCGCTGAGCTTCGTGGTGGCCAGCGAGTTCGTCTACTGGTCGGGCTGGCAGCACCTCCGGTTGGCGCTGCCGATGGTCCTGGCCGGCCTGCTGCTCTTCCTCGGCATGCGGCGGCCCGGCGCCCGCGCCACGGTCGACGACGGCGCCGGACCCCGGCGCCCGCTCGCGGCCGAACTCCGCACCGGAGCGTGGCTGGTGGTCTACCTCCTCGCCCTCACCGCACTGTCCTGGCTGGGCACCTTCAAGGGCTCCGGGCACCTGCCCGCCCCGTACGACTCGCTGACCGTCGCCGCCGTCGCGCTGGCGGTCTTCTTCTGGGCCGTGCGGTCCGGCGTCGGCCAGCTGACCGCCGCCCGACCGGCCGCCGCCTGAGGTCCACGGGCCGCCCGTGGCCGTCAAGCGGATGCCGCACCCCCGAAATATGATGGGGCCATGCTTCGGCGTCGTCCCCCGCGGTCGGCGAGCGCCGACGACCTGCTCAGCACGCTGGGGCGGCTGACCGCCCAGGCGCGGGAAGGCGCCGAGTTCCAACGGGCCAGGGTGGAGCTGGCCGAGGTCCTGCAGCGCGAGATGCTGCCGGGCGCCCTCCCCGAGCTGCCCGGTCTGCGCACCGCCGCCAGCTACGCCCCCGCCCGGCACGGCCTCGCCGTCGGGGGCGACTGGTACGACGGGTTCGCGCTGCCGGACGGCGCGTTGGCCTTCTCCGTCGGCGACGTGCAGGGCCACGACGTCGAGGCCGCCGCCTTCATGGGACAGATCCGGATCGGGCTGCGGGCCGTCGCCGCCTACGCCGCCGACCCCGGCGAGGTGCTCAGCCGCGCCAACGACCTGCTCCTGTCCATCGACTGCGAACTCTTCGCGACCTGCACCTTCGTCCGCTTCGACCCGGCGACCTGGGAGCTGAGCAGCGCCCGGGCCGGGCACGTCCCCGGCGTCTGGGCGACCACCGACCGGCGCTGGGGCCTGGTCGAGGACCCCGGCGGCATCCCGCTGGGAGTGCTGCCCGGGCAGCACTACCCGGTCACCCGCCGGCGGCTCACCGCGGCGGGTGCGTTCGTGCTGTTCACCGACGGGGTGATCGAGGGGCCGAAGTTCCCCATCGAGGCCGGGCTGGCGCAGGTGGCCCGGCTGGTCCGGGGCAAGGCGGGGGCCGATCCCGCCGAGGTCGCCGCCGCGGTGATGTGCGTCGCCGAGCTCACCGGCCACACCGACGACGCCGCGGTGATCGTGCTGCGCCACGACGCGGCGCGGCGCGGGGCCGGGTGAAGCGCGGACCGCGCGCGCGTGTCGCGTCCGGCGCCCGGCCACCGGCGTTGTCTGATGGCAGGTGTGGTGCGCACCGGGGAACTCCGTCGGCTTGCTCCGGCAGCCCTGGGGAACCTCGCGCTCGCCGCCGTCTACTACGGGGCCGCGAAGGTCGGCCTGCTGGAGCAGGTGGTGGTCGCGGGTGCCGTGGTCACCCCCCTGTGGCCGCCCACGGGCATCGCGTTGAGCTTCCTGCTCCTGCTGGGCCTGCGGATGTGGCCGGGCATCGCCGTCGGCACCCTCCTGGTCATCTCCACGCTCACCAGCCTGGACCTCGCGGGCATCGGCGTCGTGGCGGGCAACACCGCCGCACCGGTGTGCGCGTGTCTGATGCTGCGCCGGGTGGGCTTCCGCGTCGAACTGGACCGGCTGCGGGACGGGGTGGCGCTGGTGGCCCTCGGCGCCTTCGCCGCGATGCTGCTCAGCGCCACGTTGGGCAGCGGTACCCAGGTGCTCACCGGGGCGCTGCCCACCGGGGACTTCTGGCGCACGTGGGCCTCCTGGTGGGCCGGCGACGCGATGGGCGTCCTGGTGATCACGCCGCTGGTGCTCGCTTTCCGGACGTTCCGGCCGCCGCGCGACCTGCCGCTGTACCGGTGGGTCGAGGCGGCCGTACTGCTGGGGACCGTGGTGCTGGTGTCGCTGGTGATGACCCGGTCCCCGATGTCCCTGCTCTTCCTGGTCTTCCCGGTGATCGTGTGGGCGGCGCTGCGGTTCCAACTGATCGGCGCGGCGCCCTGCGTCCTGGTGATCTCGGTCTTCGCGATCAGCGCGGCGAGCGGCCGGTACGGCCCGTTCCACGGCCTGAGCCTGTTGGAGATCATGGTCAACCTCCAGGCCCTCAACGCCTCCGCGGCGCTCACCGCACTGCTGCTGTCGGCGATCGTCACCGAGCAGAACACCATCCGCCGGGGGATCGAGCAGGTGTGCTGGGAGCTCGCCGAGGTGGTGGACCGCCTGGCCCCGGGGGAGAGCCGCCGCTGGCCACCGGAGCGCTGACCGGCCGCGCCGGTCAGTCGCCCAGCAGCTCCCCCAGGTCGTAGCCGACCGGCTCCTCCAACTGCGCGTAGGTGCAGCTCCCCGGCGTCCGGTCGGGCCGCCAGCGGCGGAACTGCGCGGTGTGCCGGAACCGGCTGCCCTCCATGTGGTCGTAGCCCACCTCGCACACCAGCTCCGGCCGCAGCGCCACCCACGACAGGTCCTTGCCCCCGCTCCAGCGGCTCGGTCCGCCCGGCATCCGACGGGAGGCGTGCGCCGCCCCGTCCGCCCAGTCGCCCCAAGGGTGGCCGGCGGTCTCGTCGTCGGCCATCCGCAGCGGCGCCAGCTCCTCGACCAGGGCGCGCCGCCGGGCCATGGGAAACGACGCGCACACCCCGACGTGCTGGAGGTGCCCCGCGTCGTCGTGCAGTCCGAGCAGCAGCGAGCCGACCACCGGCCCGCTCTTGTGCAGGCGGTAGCCGGCGACCACGCAGTCGGCGGTGCGGGCGTGCTTGACCTTGTACAGCACGCGCTCGCCCGGCCGGTACGGCAGGTCCAGCGGCTTGGCGATCACCCCGTCCAGTCCGGCCCCCTCGAACTGGCCGAACCACCGCTGCGCCAGCTCCCGGTCGGTGGTGGCGGGCGCGGTGTGCACCGGGGCCCGGGCCGGACGCAGCGCCTCGACCAGGGCCTGGCGGCGGGCCGTCTGCGGTTCGGCCAGCAGCGACGCGGAGTCCAGCGCCAGCAGGTCGAAGGCGATCAGCGAGGCGGGCGTGCGGGCGGCCAGCGTCCGCACCCGGGACGCGGCCGGGTGGATGCGCTCCAACAGCTCCTCGAAGTGCAGCCGGCCGTCGTGCGCGATCACGATCTCGCCGTCGAGCACGCAGCGCGGCGGCAGTTCGCTGCGGACCGCCGTCAGCAATTCGGGGAAGTAGCGGCTGAGCGACTTGGTGGTGCGGCTGGCGAGTTCGACCTCGTCGCCGTCCCGGAAGACGAGGACGCGGAAGCCGTCCCACTTGGCCTCGTACTGCATTCCGGCGGGGATCTTCGCCACCGGTTTGGCGAGCATGGGGGAGACCGGGGGCATCACGGGCAGGTCCATGGTCCCGATCCTGCGGGCCGACGGGCGTTCCCGCCCGCCGGGACCAGCCCCTGCGCCGGCGGACCGTCCGACGCGCGGCGCCACCCGGCGGAACCTAGCGTGGAGGCATGGCCGGATCCCGAGCGGTGGAGTTGGACGTCGCGGGGCGCGCCGTGCGCGTCTCGAACCCGGACAAGACCTACTACCCCGAGCGGGGTTTCACCAAGTTGGACGTCGCCCAGTACTACCTGGCCGTCGCGGACGGCGTGCTGCGCGGCCTGCGCGACCGGCCGACCACCATGCAGCGCTTCCCGGACGGCGTCGAGGGCGAGTTCTTCTACCAGAAGCGGGCCCCCAAGGGGCTGCCCGACTGGCTGCCCACCGCCCGGATCGCCTTCCCCAGCGGCCGGTTCGCGGACGAGATCTGCCCCACCGAACCCGCCGCCGTCCTCTGGGCGGCCAACCTGGGCTGCCTGACCTTCCACCCCTGGCCGGTCCGCCGCGCGGACACCGAGCACCCCGACGAACTCCGGATCGACCTCGACCCGCAGCCCGGCACCGACTTCGCCGACGCGGTCACCGTCGCGCACGAACTGCGCGCCCTGCTGGCCGAGCACGGGCTGCGCGGCTGGCCCAAGACCTCCGGCGGCCGCGGCGTGCACGTCTACGTGCCGATCCACCCGCGTTGGACGTTCACCGAGGTCAGACGGGCGGCCATCGCGGTGGCCCGGGCGCTGGAGCGGCGGCTGCCACAGCTGGTGACCGCCGCCTGGTGGAAGGAGGAGCGCGGCGCGAAGGTGTTCGTCGACTACAACCAGATGGCCCGCGACCGCACCATCGCCTCGCCCTACTCGCTGCGCGCCCGTCCCCGGGCGACGGTCTCCACCCCGCTGCACTGGGAAGAGCTGGCCGACGTCGTGCCCGAGGACTTCGACCTGCGGACGGTGCCGCCCCGGTTCGCCGAACTCGGCGACGTGCACGCGGACATGGCGGACCACGCCTTCGGCCTGGAGTCCCTGCTGGAGCTGGCCGACCGGCACGCCGCAGACGAGGGCCTGGGCGACCTGCCGTACCCGCCGGACCACCCGAAGATGCCCGGCGAACCGGCCCGGGTCCAGCCGAGCCGGGCCCGCAAGCACTGACCGCACGCCCCGGTGACCAGCGGATTCCGGCTGGCGGAGGGCCCGCCCGGGCGTCCCGTGGCTGCCTCGATCGGCCCAATTCCGGCGGCCGTTGGAGTGGCCGCGGGCCGCGCCTGCGAGGAACGCCGTGCCGCGAGGTACCCATCACGTTGTCCGATTTCCTGCCAATCAGGAGAAGCGCAATGCGTAAGTTCATAGGGCGTTCCCTGGCCGCCGCGGCGCTGGCCGCCGCGACCGTCGTTCCCGTTGCCGGTATGGCCGAGGCCGCCCCTCAGGGCCAGACCGTTGCGGTGAGCGGTGACCACGGTCGTGGCCACCACGGTCGCGACTTCCGTCACCGCCGGCACGACGAGTGCGGCTTCTTCGGCTTCGGTCGGTTCGGCAACGAGGGCCGTGAAGGCCATCACGGCCGGCAGGGCCACCATGGCCGAGAGGGCTGCGAAGGCCGCGATCTGGGGCTGCTGGGACGCATCCTCCACGGCCTGTTCGGCTGGTGGTTCTGACCGTTAGCAGCCCGGCGGGCCGCCGCAGTTGCGCACTGCGGCGGCCCGCCGTTGCTCGTCCGGCGCCGGTGTCCCGGGGCCGACGGGGGAGGATCAGACCGCGGCGACCGACTCCTCGGCGCGGCGGCGGAGTTCCTTCTTGTCCGGCTTGCCCGCGTCGGTCAGCGGCAGCGCGTCGACGAAGGTGATCCGGGCCGGTTCGTACATCGCGCCGCGGACCTCGCGGACCATCGCGCGCAGCTGCTCCGCGTCGACGTCGCCGCCGGGCGTGCGCATCACCGTCGCGTGCACCCGCTCCATCCGGTCGGCGTCGCGGACGCCGTAGACGGCGCTCTGGAGCACCTGCGGGTGCGAGTTCAGCAGGTCCTCCAGCTCGGTGGTGTACACGTGGCCGCCGACCACGACGATCATGTCCTTGAGCCGGTCGACGATGGTCAAGTAGCCCTCGTCGTCGAGGAACCCGACGTCGCCGGTGTGCAGCCAGCCGTCCCGCAGCACCTCGGCGGTGAGCTCCGGCTGCTTCCAGTAGCCCTGCATGATCATGGCGGAGCGGACGCAGACCTCGCCGTGCTCGCCGGGCGGCAGGTCCCGCCCGGACTCGTCGCGGATCGCCACCTCGACGTCGGGCAGCACCTTGCCGGCCGAACGCAGCCGGTCGGGGCGGTCCGGGTCGTGGTCCTCGGGCAGCAGCACGCTGATGCCGCCGGCCTCGTTCTGGCCGTAGCCCTGCACGAGCACGGGGCCGAACGTCCGTACCGCGTCGACGAGTCGGGCCGGTGACGCCTGGCAGCCGCCGTAGGTGACCATGCGCAGGCTGGAGGTGTCGGTCTGCGGCCGGTCGGGGTGGTCCATCAGCTGGTACAGCAGCGGCGGCAGCAGGAACAGGGCGGTGATCCGCTCGCGCTCGATGGCGGCGAGCACCTCCTCGGCGTCGAAGTCGTCGAGCAGGACGACGGCGCCGCCGGACTGGAGCATGGTGTCGGCCATGTACCCGGCCGCGTGGGCGAGGGTGGTGCAGACCAGCTGGCGGTGCTGCACGCCCTCGTACTCCGGGAGCACGCCCTGGAACCAGCGCACCTGCTGGAAGGTGGTGCAGATGCCCTTGGGGTGGCCGGTGGTGCCGCCGGTGTGGCGGATGGTGCAGATGTCCTCGGGCTGGGCGTCGGAGGCGAACGGCTCGTCGCTCTGGCCGGCCGCGAGCTCCAGCAGGTCGGTGCCCAGCTTGGCCGGTCCGAGCACCAGGACGTCGTCGACGGGCGCCAACTCGACCAGTTCGGCGGCCCGTTCGGCCAGCCGCGGGTCCACGATCAGGGCGCGGGTCTCGACGTCGCGGACGATCGCGGCCTGGGAGTCGGCGGAGAGCTTGTTGTACAGGTGGTTCACCCGGGCGCCGACGAGGTTCGCGGCGTAGCGGGCGGCGACGGTCTCGGGGAGGTTGCCGCTCAGCAGGGTGACGGTGCTGCCGCGGGTGACGCCGCGGTCGCGCAGGGCGCGGGCCATCCGCAGCACGAGGCTGCGGAACTCGCCGCCGGTGACCCGACGGCCCTGGTGGACCAGGACCTCAAGGTCCGGGTCGCGGTTAAGTGCATCGAGGTTCTCCTCCACATACGTGCGGAACGGCTGGTCGGATATGGGCATCGGGGGCTTCCTCCTGACCCCGGCGGCGCATGGGGGTACGCCGGGGGTGCGACAATCTATTATTGGTTGCCTCCAGCAACTAATGTCAGGGTAGTCCCAAGAGATCGACATCTCCAAGTCGGGTGTCCCGGCGCGGGCGTTGTCCGGCCATTGCCGAGTGGATCAATATCGTCAACCGGGTCGCCCGGTCGGGTGAGGGCGGCTCATAATGCTCCCTCCGGTACGGCCGCCGCCTGTGCTGGGCCTCGCTCTGCCTGCGGGTCCGTCCGGTGTCGAGGGATGATGGAGGGCAGCGGCAGCACGGCGAGAAACGGCCGTGCACGGAGCGCCACGGCTGTCGGTCAGGAGACCGGCGGAAGGAGTGCCTGGATGGGTGCGACCGACGCGTTCCCGGACAGTGCTGCCCAGGCCGGTGCCGGGCCGGCGCAGCCCGGCGGTCTGCTGGACGTGCTGGGCGTCGCCGCCGTCATGCTCGACGCCAAGGGCCGGATCGCGCTGTGGAGCCCCCAGGCCGAGGAACTCTTCGGCTGGACCGCCGAGGAGGCGCTCGGCCGGTCCGCCGCCCGGCTGCTGGTCCACCCCGAGCACGTCGAACTCGTCCTGCGCCTCTTCGCGCAGGTGATGTCCGGAGGCGAGAGCTGGGCCGGGGTCTTCCCCGTCCGCCACAAGGACGGCAGCACCCGACTGGTCGAATTCCGCAACATGCGGCTCCAGGACGAGCACGGCGCCACCTACGCGCTGGGCATCGCCACCGACCAGGCCGTACTGCGCGAGGTGGAGCGGGACCTGGCGCTGTCGGTGCGGCTGGTGGCCCAGTCGCCCATCGGGCTGGCGGTGCTCGACAGCGACCTGCGGTTCGTGATGGTCAACCCGGCACTGGAGCGGATCAACGACCTGCCGGCCGAGCAGCACCTCGGCCGGCACGTCCGGGAGGCCCTGTCGTTCCTGGAGACCGGCGTCATCGAGGAGCGGATGCGCGAGGTGCTGGCCACCGGCCGGCCACTGCTGGACCAGTTCTCGATCGGCCGCACCGCCGCCCACCCCGACGCCGACCAGGCATGGTCGGTGTCGTACTACCGGCTGGAGGACGCCAACGGGCGGGTGCTGGGCCTGGCCACCTCGGTCGTGGACGTCACCGAGCAGCACCGGGCGGCGACCGAGGCGGCCCGGGCCCGCAGGCGCCTCGCGATCATCGCGGACGCCTCGGCGAGCGTCGGCACCACCTTGGACGTGGGCCAGACCGCCCAGGAACTGGCCGACGTCATCGTGCCCGAGCTCGCCGACCTGGCCGCCGTCGACGTCCTCGACGCCGTCCTGGACGGCCGTCGTCCGCCTGTGCCCGGCCGGGGCGGACCGGCCCGGTTCCGGGCCCTGGCGGTGGCCGCGGCCGGCGAGACGCCCGCGGTCCGGGCCGCCGACCCCACCGGGCAGCTCGCCGCCTACGAGACCGAGCGGCTGATCACCCGTTGCGTCACCGAGGCCCGTCCGGTGCTGGTCGCGGAGGTGGGCCCGGACGAGCGGCGGCACATCGCCGCCGACCCGCAGGGTGCCGAGCTGCTGCGGGAGGCCGGGCTGCACTCCTACCTGGCGGTGCCGCTGATCGCCCGCGGCGAGGTGCTGGGCGCGCTCTCGCTGTACCGCACGGACAATCCGGTGCCGTTCGACGAGGACGACGCGGTGCTCGCCGTCGAACTGGCCGCCCGGGCGGCGGTCTGCATCGACAACGCCCGCTCCTACCAGAGCGAACGGCGCACCGCGCTCACCCTCCAGCGGCACCTGATGAACCACCGGCCGCCGCAGCCCACCACGATGGACATCGCCTACCGCTACCAGCCCGCGCAGGCGGCCAGTGAGGTGGGCGGCGACTGGTACGACGTCATCCCGGTCGCCGGCGACAAGACGGCTCTGGTCGTCGGCGACGTGATGGGCAGCGGCATCAACGCGGCCGCCACCATGGGCCAGTTGCGCACCACCACCCGCGCACTGGCCGACCTCGACCTCGCCCCCGCCGACGTGCTCCACCACCTCGACCACATCGCCGGTGGCCTCGACCCGGCCTTCGCGACCTGCCTCTACGCCGTGCACGACCCGCACCGCGAGGAGTGCCGGATCGCCGTCGCCGGCCACCTGCCGCCCGTCGTGGTGCGCCCCGGCCGGCCACCGGAACTCCTCGACCTGCCGACCGGCGCCCCGCTCGGCGTCGGCGGGGTCGGTGACGTCACCTTCGAGCAGACCACCGTGCCGTTGCGCGTCGGCGATCAGTTGGTGCTCTACACCGACGGGCTGATCGAGACCCGCGACCAGGCCATCGACGCCCGTCTGGACCGTCTCCTGGGGCTGCTCGCCGAGCCCGAGCGGCCGCTGGAGGAGCTCTGCGACCGCCTCCTGGGCGAGCTGCGGCACGGCAACGACCACGATGACGTGGCGCTGCTGATCGCCCGCGTCCGGGGCCCCGAGGGCTGACGCCCGCGGCCTGGCGGCCCGGTGGGGAAAAAGTCGTCGGACCGTGCGGCCGAAGAATCCGCAGCCCGCCGCAGGCCCACGGAATCCGCGTGAACGGCCCCTGTGTGACGTGGATAACCATGTTTGGTGCTCTGACGGCTACGGATTCCGTTGCCATACGGCCTTAACGAACTCTTGACGTGAGTGTCTGACGGAGGTTGTATTCCGGTCACCGAAGCGGCCCCGCAGTGCCTCTGGTGCGACCGCCTTCCGGCACTCCCTCCGACAGTGCCACCCCCTTCCTGCCCTCCAGCACCGATGGGACCCGGATGACCGATATGCCCACCACGCCCGTTGTCACCGCCACCGCAGCGCCGGAAGTCCGGAGCGCGACACCGGCGGACAGTCCCAAACTCACCCGGTCGATCGGTGTGGTCGGCGGCACCCTGCTCACCCTGTCCTGCCTGACCCCGGCGTCCTCGCTCTTCGTGATCGTGCCGGACTCGTTCGCCACGCTCGGCACCGGGACGGCGCTGACCATCGCCATCGCCGCGGTGCTCTGCGTGGGAGTGGCCTTCACCTACTCCGAGTTGGGCACCCTCGTCCCCAGCTCGGGCGGCGAGTACGCCATGGTCGGCACCCTGATGGGGCGGCTCGCCGGTTGGCTGGTTTTCGTGCTCTCGCTGATCGTCGTCATGATCGTGCCGCCCATCATCGCGTTGGGCACCGCCGACTACCTGGCCCCGATCGTGCACCTGGACAAGCAGATGACGGCCGCCGCGGTGATGCTGCTGGCCACCGCCATGGGCCTGCTCGACCTGCGCGCCAACGCCTGGATCACCGGCATCTTCCTGGTCCTGGAAGTGGTGGCCGCCGCGGTCGTGGCCTTCCTCGGCTTCAGCCACACCCACCGCTCCGCCGCCACCCTCGTCCACCCGGTGATGGACGCCGGACACGGCACCAGCACCGCGGTCACCGGCGGGCTGATCGTCACCGGCCTCGCCACCGCGCTCTTCATCCTCCAGGGCTTCTCCACCGCGGTGTACCTCGCGGAGGAGATGGAGAACCCGCGGCGCAACGTCTCCCGCACCGTGCTGTGGACGCTGGGCATCGGCGCCGCCGTGGTCCTCGTCCCGGTCGTCGCCATCACCCTCGGCGCCCCCGACCTCAAGACGCTCGGCGCCGGCGACGTCGCCGGCATGGTGCAGGGCTGGAGCAACTCCGCCATCGGCACCTTCGTCAGCCTCTGCATCGCCCTGGCGATCATCAACGCGGCGATCGTGATGGTGATCCAGAACTCCCGGGTGGTCTTCTCCTCGGCGCGCGACGCCGCCTGGCCGGCCCCCGTCAACCGGATCTTCTCGCACGTCGGCAAGCGCTTCGGCTCACCCTGGGCGGCCACCCTCGCGGTCGGCGTCCCCGGTGCCGCGCTGTGCTTCGCCACCCTCGACACCCTCAACGAGGTCACCGGCGTGGCCGTCGCCGGGATGTACGTCTTCGTCGCCCTGGGCGCGCTGGTCTCCCGCCGAGGCGAGCACAAGAACCGGCTCGCCTGGCGGATGCCGCTGTGGCCGGTGATCCCGGTGCTGATCGTGCTGGTCCTGGCCTGGGTGTTGGCGCAGCAGAGCGCCAAGAGCCTGCTGATCACGGGCGGGTTGATCGTGGTGGCCACCGCCTACTGGGCGCTCTACCTCCGCCCGCGGCAGGACAGCCGCTGGGTGATCTCGGTCCCCGAGGACGAACTGGCCACGGCCACCGGTCCGGACCGCTCCTGAGTGGTCCGCGCCGTCCTCACCGGCCGTTCGACCGGGACAGGGCCAGCGCGTCCAACAGCAGACAGACGTGGTCGACGGCGTCCCGCCCGGCGGGGCCGTCGGCCACGTCCGCGTCGTCCAGCAGACCGGCGGTGGCCCGCAGCAGCGCACTCAGCCCGGCGGTCGCCGGCTCCGCCGGCTCCGGGCCCGCGAGGGCGGTACGGATCTGCTCTCTGCTGAGCGGCAGCCCCGTCTCCAGGCAGCGGAACAGCGCGACAGCGGCCCGGCGGTCCGTGTCGTTCGGCTGCCACGTGCCGCGCGCGTGGTGGTCGATGAGCACCGCCGCCTCGGCCCGGATCTCCTCTGCTGCAACATGCATCCCACGAACGTCTCATACGCGCCCGACGGCCCCCGGCCCGGCCCCGGGCGCCCACCGGCCGCCCCCGCGCCCCGACGGACTCCCGAGTAAGCACCGCTGACCAGGGACGTTGCGCGAGGCTCGGACCGCGGCCGGCAGATCCACGGCCGGTCCGCAACCGTTCCCGCCTGTGGGAAGAGTTACACGCGGCGGCTCGGGGAGTGCACGACCGTAGCCGGGAAACCCGGCGAAAGGTTTTACTGACGCTGTTGCGCCGCAGGATTTCGGGGTCCGCTGCGCTGCGCTGCACGCGGCTCGCCCACGGTATGCGGGAGGTGTAGAAAGAGGACATGGCCGGACGCTTCGGCCGCCCGCGTTCGGTTCTGAGGATGCGAACCCTCGCTGGTCAGGTCTTTCTCCTGCAAGTGGCGATCGTCGTCTTGCTCGTCGCCGCCGCCATCGCGGCCCTGGTGCTCCAGTCCAGGACCGACTCCGAACGGGAGGCCCGGCACCGTTCGGTCGCCGTTGCCCAAGCCTTCGCGAACGCGCCCGGCACCGCGGCCGCCCTGACGGGCCCCGACCCCAGCGCCGTGCTCCAGCCCCGCGCGGAGGCCGCCCGCAAGGGCTCCCAGGTCGACTTCCTCGTCGTCATGAACACCCAGGGCATCCGCTACACCCACCCGCTCCCCGACCGCATCGGCAAGAAGTTCGTCGGCGACATCGGGCCCGCGCTGGCCGGCCGCGTCACCACCGAGAAGGTCAACGGCACCATCGGCCCGCTGGTCCAAGCGGTGGTGCCCGTGGTCGGCCACGACAGCAAGGTCGTCGGGCTGGTCTCCGCCGGCATCACCATCACCAAGGTGAGCGGCGTCGTCAACGACCAGTTCCCGCTGCTGTTCGGCTCCGCGGCCGGGGTGCTGCTGCTCACCACCGGCGGCACCGCCCTGGTCAGCCGCCGCCTGCGGCGCCAGACCCACGGGCTGGGCCCGGAAGAGATGACGCGGATGTACGAGCACCACGACGCGGTGCTGCACGCGGTCCGGGAAGGCGTGGTCATCGTCGGCGACGGGCGGCTGGTGCTCGCCAACGACGAGGCCCGGCGCCTGCTCGACCTGCCGCCGGACGTCGAGGGCCGGCAGGTCGCCGCCATCGGCCTGGACCCGGCCACCGCGGTGCTGCTGGAGTCCGGCCGGGTGGTCACCGACGAGGTGCATCCGGTCGGGGAGCGGCTGCTCGCCGTCAACCAGCGCTCCACCGAACGCGCCGGCGGCCCGCCCGGCAGCGTCACCACGCTCCGCGACACCACCGAACTCCGGGCCCTGACCGGCCGCGCCGACCTCGCCCGCGGACGGCTGAAACTGCTCTACGACGCGGGCACCGAGATCGGCACCACCCTCGACGTGGTGCGCACCTGCGAGGAGCTGGCGCGGTTCGGCGCCGAGCGGTTCAGCGACCTCGTCACCGTCGACCTGGCGGTGTCGGTGCTGAACGGCGAGGAGCCCGAGCCGAACGGACCGGCCGTCGAGATGCGCCGCACGGCGGTCGGCGGCGAGGTGCCCGAGGGATCGCTCTACCCGGTGGGGGAGCCGATGCGGTTCGCCCCCAGCACCGTGCTCGGGAGCCGGCTGCCGGCCGGCGAGCCGGTCCTGGAGGCCGACCTGGCCGGGTTCTCCGGCTGGCAGCGGCAGGACCCCGAACGCGCCCGGCAGATCGTCGCACACGGTATCCACTCGATGATCGCGGTCCCGCTGCGGGCCCGCGGCGTGGTCCTCGGCGTGGTCCTCTTCTGGCGCTCGCACACCCCCGAGGCGTTCGACGAGGAGGACCGCTCCCTCGCCGAGGAACTGGTCGCCCGGGCCGCGGTCAGCATCGACAACGCCCGCCGCTTCACCCGCGAGCACACGATGGCCGTCACCCTCCAGCGCAGCCTGCTGCCGCGCGCCCTGCCCGACCAGAACGCCGTCGAGGCCGCCTTCCGCTACCTGCCGGCGCACGCCGGACTCGGCGGGCTGGGCGGCGTCGGCGGCGACTGGTTCGACATCATCCCGCTGCCCGGCACCCGGGTCGCCCTGGTCGTCGGCGACGTCGTCGGCCACGGCCTGCACGCCGCCGCCACCATGGGCCGGCTGCGCACCGCCGTCCACAACTTCGCCAACCTCGACGTCCCGCCCGACGAACTGCTGTGGCACCTCGACGAGCTGGTCACCCGCATCGACCAGGACGAGGGCGCCGAGGGCACCGACAGCGACGCCAAGGCCGGCGTCACCGGTGCCACCTGCCTCTACGCCATCTACGACCCGGTCACCGGCGACTGCACGATGGCCCGCGCCGGGCACGTCCAGCCGCTGGTGCTGCGGCCGGACGGCGGCGCGGAGTTCGTCGAGGTGCCCGGCGGACCGCCGCTCGGGCTCGGCGGGATGCCCTTCGACACCTGCCGGCTCCGGCTCCCCGAGGGCAGCCGCCTGATGCTCTACACCGACGGGCTCGTCGAGCACCGCTCCCGGGCCATCGACGACGGCATGGCCCTGTTGGGCCGCACCCTCGGCGGCCGCCCCGACCAGACGCCGGAGGAGACCTGCGAGGCCGCGCTCGACGCGCTGCTGCCGGACCACCCGACCGACGACATCGCCCTGCTCGTCGCCCGCACCCGTCGGCTGCCCGCCGGGCGGATCGCCGACTGGGAGGTCCCCGCCGACCCCTCCGCGGTGGCCCAGGTGCGCGCCGCCGCGGTCCGCAAGCTGATCGAATGGGGGCTGGCCGAGGAGGCGTTCACCACGGAGTTGATCCTCAGCGAGCTGGTCACCAACGCGATCCGGTACGCCGCCGGTCCGATCCGGGTCCGGCTGATCCACGACCGTTCGCTGATCTGCGAGGTCGCCGACCACAGCAGCACCTCGCCGCACCTGCGGCACGCCGCCAGCACCGACGAGGGCGGCCGCGGCCTCTTCCTGATCGCGCAGCTGGCCGAGCGGTGGGGCACCCGTTACACCGGCGACGGCAAGGTGATCTGGACGGAGCAGGCGCTGCCCGAACCGGTCCGGACCCCGGCGGCCCCCGACGACGCCGGCCCCTGATCGGGACAACTCCCGGCTGCTAGCCTCATGTTGCGCGAACCGCGCAACTCGGGGCAGTCGGGGGAGCGGCGGCACGCGGCGAGGAGGGGCGCAGTCACGTGACCAGTGGGGAACGTCCGAGCACCCGCCACCGGCGGGAACGCATGCTGGAACTGCTCGGCGCCGGGGACGGCAGCGTGCACGACCTGGCGGCCGCCTTCGGGGTCTCGCTGTCCACCGTCCGCCGCGACCTCGCCGCGCTGGCCGGGGACGGCCGGATCACCCGCACCTACGGCGGTGCGGTCGACCACCGGGTCGCCGAGCGGTCCTGGCACGACAAGGCCCGGCAGCACCGCACCGAGAAGGGCGCCATCGCCCGGACCGCCGCCGCCCTGGTCCGCAGCGGCGACGTGGTCCTGCTGGACGCCGGCACCACCGTGGCGCGGCTGGCGCACGAACTGCGTGCCCGCACCGACATCACCGTCGTCACCAACGGCCTGTCCACCCTGGTCGAACTGGCCGACGCGGAGGTCGAGGTGGTGGTGCTCGGCGGTCGGCTGCGGCGGCCCAACGAGTCGCTGCTGGGCACCCGCACCGACCAGGCGCTCCGCGGGATCACCCCGGACCTCGCCTTCCTGGGCGTCGACGGCCTGGACCCGCGGCGCGGGGTGAACTGCCCGGACCCGGAGCAGGCCGCGCTGAAGGAGACCATGGCACGGTGCGCCCGCACCGCCTGGGTGCTCGCCGACGGCTCCAAGCTCGCCGGCGGCGGGGGCTTCCCCTACTGGGCGGCGGTGCCACCCGGCACCGGGCTCATCTCGGGCGCCGCGGAGCCCGGTTGCGGGGCGCGCGACGCGGACGACGGGGGTGCCGCACGGCACTTGGCGGCGTTCGCCGCGGCCGGCTGGTCGGTGCTGCCGTGCGACCGGCCGCCGGCGCCCGAGGACGGCCCCGGCCCGACGCCCGGCTCTTGACAGGCATCCCGCAGCTCGCCACCCTGCCAGTGCGTGAATCGCGCAACTTCCTTGCGCGATCCGGTCATTGTGGAGCCGGCGGGAGGGGGAGCCCATGGCCCAGGTGCTCGTCATCGGCGACGACCTCACCGGCAGCAACGCCACCGGCGCCCTGTACGCGCGACGCGGCCTGCGGGCCGTCACCGTCAGCGACCCCACCCACGTGGCCCGCTACGCCCACCGGGTGGACGTCCTCGTCGTCAACACCGCCTCCCGGCACTGGTCCCCGGCCCGCGCCTACGCCGCCGTCCGGGCCGCCGCCGCCACCGCCGGCGACGCGCGGCTGGTCGTCAAGCGGGTGGACACCACCCTGCGCGGCAATCCGGGCAGCGAACTCGACGCGGTGGCCGATGCGTTGGCGGCCCGCGCCCCCGCCGGCCGGCTGCGCGTCCTGGCCGTCCCCGCCTTCCCCGACGCCGGCCGGACCACCGTCGGCGGCCTGCACCTCGTCGACGGGGTGCCGCTGACCCGCACGGCGGTGGCCCGCGACCCGTTCGACCCGGTCAGGCACTCCCGGGTCACCGCCGTGCTGGGTGCCCAGAGCCGTCGCACCTCGGGCGAACTGCCGCTGGACGTGGTCGAGTGCGGCCCCGGTGCGGTGGCCGCCGCGCTCCGGGCGAGCCCGGCCGAGGTGGTGGTCTGCGACGCCACCGACAACGCCCACCTCGAAACGGTCGCCCGGGCCGCCGCGGCACTGGCGGCGCAGGACGGCATCCGCTGGCTGGCCCTGGACTCCGGCCCGTTCGGCGCAGCCCTGGCCACCGAACTCGGCATCCGGCCCGCCGTCGCCCCGGTCCGGGTACTCGCCGTCGTCGGCAGCGTCACCGACCGCACCCGCGACCAACTCGCCCGCACCGAGGCGACACTCGGCGCCCGCTGGACCGAGCTCGACCCGGACCGCCCCGACGCCGAGCGGGCACTGGACGGGCTGCGCACCGCCGCGGCCGCGGGCGCCACCGTCCTGGGCGTCCGGGTCCGGCCCGCCGCGCCGCAGGCGGTGGCGGCGCCGTCCGGTGCGGACACCGCGGCGGGCATCCTGCGCTGCCTGGCCGACGTCGCCCGGCGCGCGGTGGACGAACTGCGCCCCGGTGGGCTGTACGCCTCGGGCGGCGACGTCGCCGCCGCGGTCACCGCGGCGCTGGGCGCCGACGGCTTCGCCATCGACAGCGAGGTGCTGCCGCTGGCCATCTCCGGACGCCTGGTCGGCGGTCCCCGTGACGGACTGCCCTTCGCCACGAAGGGCGGGCTGATCGGCGGGCCGGACGCGGCCCGCGACTGCCTGGAACACCTGCGCGCGGCCGCCACCCGCACCGCGCTCACCCCGGAAAGGTAACGGTTGACGATGACGGACACGACGGAGACAGCGGAGACAGCGGAGACGACGAGATCCGGGCGGCCGCCCGCCGGACAACTCCCGCTGCTGGCCGTGACGTTGGGCGATCCGGCCGGCATCGGACCGGAGATCACCGCCCGCACCCTCGCCGACCCGGCGAGCGCGGCGCTCGGCCGCGGGCTGGCCGTCGGCGACGCCGCCGTGCTGCGCCGCGCCGTGGAACTCTGCGGACTCGACGTCCGGGTGAACCCGGTGGGCGGGCCCGGCGAGGCGCGGTTCGCCCCCGGCACCATCGATGTCTGGGACCTCGACGTCGCCCCCGGTGACCTGCCCTGGGGGCGGGTGAACGCGGTCGCCGGCCGCTCGGCGGTGGCCGCGGTCGAGGCGGCCACCCGGGCCGCGCTGGCCGGCGAGGTCGACGCCGTCGTCACCTCGCCGATCAACAAGGAGGCCATCTGGGCGGCGGGTTCCCGGCACCTGGGGCACACCGAGATGCTCGGCGAGCTGACCGGGGCGGACCGCGTGGACACCATGTTCGTGGTGCGCGGCCTGAAGATCTTCTTCACCACCCGGCACCTCGCGCTCCGCAAGGCCCTGGACCAGCTCACCGAGGACCGGGTCGCCGCGAGCATCCGCCACGCGGTCACCGCACTGCGGGTCTTCGGCCACGAGGCGCCACGGCTCGCGGTCGCCGCGGTCAACCCGCACGGCGGCGAGGGCGGCCACTTCGGCGACGAGGAGATCACCGTGCTGGGCCCCGCGGTGGCCGGTGCGGTGGCCGACGGACTGGACGTGACCGGGCCGGTGCCCGCCGACGCGGTCTTCCACCAGGGGCTCGAAGGCCGCTTCGACGGCGTGCTCTCGCACTTCCACGACCAGGGCCACATCCCCGCCAAAACGGTCGACTTCGCCGGTACCGTCTCGGTCACCGTCGGCCTGCCGATCCTGCGGACCTCCGTCGACCACGGCACCGCCTTCGACCTCGCCGGCAGCGGGCGCGCCTCGCACGCCACCATGGCCGCCGCCTTCCGCGCCGCCGCCGACTTCAGCCGTTGCACGGACCGGATCCGCGCCGCCTACGGGACGGCAGTGGCCCGATGAACGACGCTAGTGGCCCGATGAACGACGCTCCACGGACCACCGGGGACCACCCGGCCGCCACCGCACCGACCGCCACCGCACCGACCGGCGTGGTGCCGGCCAAGCGCTGGGTCTACGTCATCCCGGTCGCAGCGATCATGTACATGCTGGCGTACCTGGACCGCAACAACGTCTCCGTCGTCCTGCCCTACATGCACGGCGACCTGGACCTCTCCAACGCCGACAAGGGCCTGGCCGGCGGCATCTTCTTCCTCGGCTACGTCTTCCTGCAGATCCCGGCGGCGGTCCTCGCCCAGCGCTGGAGCGCCCGCAAGACCGTGCTGATCCTGATGGTCGCCTGGGGCCTGTCCGCGGCGCTCTCCGGCCTGGTGCAGTCCCGCACCCAGTTCTACGCCGCGCGGTTCGTCCTGGGCTTCTTCGAGGGCGGCGTCTGGCCGGCCGTGCTGATCCTCCTCGCCTCGTGGTTCCCGCTCCGCGAGCGGGCCCGCGCCAACGCCCTGTGGATGGCCTGCCTGCCGCTGTCGTCGGTGCTGATGGCCCCGCTCTCCGGCTGGATGCTCGACCACACGAGCTGGCGATGGGTGCTGGTGCTCCAAGGGGTGCCGCCCCTGTTGTGGGCGGCGGTCTGGTGGTTCGCGGTCGCCGATCGCCCCGCCGAGGCCCGCTGGATCTCCCGCGCGGAGGCCGACCACCTGGCGCGGGAGATCGCCGCCGACGAGGCCGCCAAGCCCGCGGCCGGCGGCGGCTCCTACCTCGCCGCGGTCCGCCAGCGGTCCGTCCTGGTCCTCATCGGCGTCTACTTCTTCTGGATCACCGGTTTCTACGGCTTCAGCCTCTGGCTGCCGGCCGTCATCAAGGAACTCACGCACGACGGTTCGGCCACCGAGGTCGGGCTGCTGACCGCGGTCCCGTTCACCGTCGCGCTGGTCGTGATGATCGCCAACGCGGCCTGGTCGGACCGCACCGGCCGGCGGCGGCAGGCGGTCGCCGTCCCCCTGGTCGTCGGCATCGTGGCCCTGCTGCTGGGGCAGGTGGTGGACGGGGCGTTGCCGCGCATGCTGCTGCTGTGCCTCACCGCCGCCGCGGTGTACGCGCCCTACGGCCCCTTCTGGGCCATCCCCGGCCAACTCCTGCGCTTCGAGGTGGTGGCCGTGGCGATGGGCCTGATCAACGCGCTGGGCAACCTCGGCGGTTTCGCCGGCCCCTATCTGGTGGGCTGGCTCACCGACGCCACCGGGAGCAGCCTGACCGGTTTCGCGGTGCTCGCGGGCTTCCTCGCGGTCGCCGTCGTCCTGGCGACGCTCGGGCTGCGGCCAGGGCCCGCCCGCCCGGGTGACGGCTCCCAGGGCACTCCGGTACCGGCCGCCAACCCCACTTCCGGCAGCGGCAGTTGACGTCGTGCGGCCGGTCCGTCCGCCGGCCGACCAAGACTCACGCGATTGGCGGTAAGAAAGGTTTTAATCATATTCGTCAGGGTGATTCCTGAGAGGGTCGATTCAACCCCCTCGATTCCCCTGAGGAGCAGACATGCGCATCCGCGCCGCGATCGCAGCCAGCGCCCTGGCCGCCAGCATCGTCCTGGGCGGGGCGAGCACCGCATCGGCCGGTGGGAAGCACCACCACTACGGCAAGGGGTGGTACGCCGGCTACTCGTTCGACGCGGCCGTCATCAACGGCAACCCGATCTTCCACGACGGCGCCCACAAGGGCCGGTTCAAGCACGGCGGCTGGAAGTGAGCGGCGCGGGCGCTGCCTGACGTCACCGGACGCCGCGCCCGCGGATGCCGGTCGGGACCCACCGCCCTCGGGCGGCCCGGCCGGCATCCGCCGTTGTGCGGCGGCCATATGGTGGTGCCGGCCCGCTCAGACGTCGGACGAGGGCTGGTGCGGGGGGATTTCGGGCAGGGCGTGGAGCGCCACGAGGCCGCGCACGAAGCCGTCCCGGTCCGCGGCCGGGAGGTGGGCGAGCAGCCGTTCCTCGCCGCGCTGGATGTCGGCCTGGACGGCGTCCCGCAGCCGTCGGCCCTCGGGGGTGAGCGAGACCAGCCGGACCCGACGGTCCCCGGGGTCGGGGCGGCGGTGGATCAGCCCGCGGGCCTCCAGGTCGTCCAGGACCGGAATGATCCGGGTCTTGTCGGCCCGGATGGCCTCGGCCAGGGCGGCCTGGGTGCGGATCGGGGTCTCGTCGAGGTGCAGCAGCACCGAGTAGGCCCACATCGCCAGCCCGTGCGCGTCGAGGACCGGCCGTTCGGCGTCCACCAGGGCGCGGCACAACGGGACCAGCATCGCGGCCAGGTCGGGACGGTCGGTGGGGCGCCCTCCGGGCGGGGTGTCGCGGGGTGCTGCGTGCTCGGCCATGCACAGGAAAATACCCCTTGACAGATCGTACGCTCAGGCAGATCGTAAGCGCATGTATACGAACTTGGCCGGCGCGGACGACGCGCCGGCGCCGGCGGCCCTGGACCGACTACGACGACTCGACGCCCGCGCGGTACGAGACAGCGTGGCGCTGGTGAACCGCCTGGCCCCCGGCGACCTGGCCCGGCCCACGCCCTGCGCGGGCTGGGACCTGGCGGCCCTGCTCGCCCACCTCACGGCGCAGCACCACGGCTTCGCGGCGGCCGCCCTGGGACGCGGCGGGGACCTGACGCACTGGGCGGTCCGTCCGCTCGGCGACGACGCCGGGGTGGCGGCGATGCGCTACCGCCTCGCCGCCGAAGACGTCCTCGCGGCCTTCGCGACGGTGTCGGACCCCGACCGCCCCTTCGCTCTCCCGGAATTCACCACCGACCGCACCTTCCCCGCCGTCCAGGCCGTCGGCTTCCACCTCATCGACTACGTCGTCCACGGCTGGGACCTCGCGCGCAGCCTGGACCTGCGGTACGACCCCGACCCCGAACTCCTCGCCGCGGCCCTCCCGATCGCCCAGGCCGTCCCGGACGGCGCGGCCCGGCTCGCACCCGGCAGCTCGTTCCGCCCCGGGCTCCCGGCAGAGGCGGACGCCGGGGCGCTGGACCGGATCCTGGCCATGCTGGGCCGCTCCCCGGAATGGCGGGCGCCGGCATGATGCGGACCTCGTGGATCGCCGGCCCGGACGACGGCCGGCCCGGACCCGCCCTCGTCAGCGTCACCGACCTGCGGCTGCACCGCCTCGCGGACCTACCCGGCGTGTACCGCGCGGCGCGCCGCCTCGCGGCCGACTGGCCCGACCTGGACGGCGCGCACGGCATGTGGCTCTGGGCCCGCCCCTGGCAACGCCGCTGCGGCGCGGTCGCGATCTGGCGCGACCACACCGCCCTGACCGGCTTCCTGGGCACCCCGGCGCACGTGGCCGTCATGCAGCGCTACCGGGGGCGCGGCACCGTCACCTCGTCCGCCTGGGAGGTGACGAGTGGCGCGCCGGACGAGGTGTGGTCCCGTGCGGCGGTCGCTTTGCGGGCTTAGTACAGCAACGGGGTGGGCGTGTCGTGACGGTCGGGCAGCCGGTCGCTGGCCTGAGCACGGGTGGGGACTTCGCTGACATCAGGGTGTGGGCCGGTGAACCGGACGCAGTGCATGCCCGGTTCGTGCACAGGTTTCCCAGCCCACACCGACAGCGAACTGGTCCGACTCGTGAGCGACCGCCTCGGGTTGGAATCCACCGAACGCGCAAGCCACTTCCGCGGCGCCCACCACTTCGCGAGGAGCTCCAAGGGACAGATCGAAATCCAGCCCCACCTCATCCCCGGCGACGACGGCGAGCAACGGCGACCGCGCCCCGGCATCCCCATTCGGTGGCGGTCCTGCGATCCCTTCGATGCGGCTCAGGCTGCTACGGTCCGCCAGATCTGCACCAGACAGAACTGGTCCTGTCCCTTCAGATCGGCTTCATGGCCGCCGGGGTTGTCGAGCACGGCGCCGAAGCAGTCCTTCAGAGGGGAAGTGAAGGTGCGGTCGATGTCCGGGTTGAATACCCACTGCCACCGCATCCGGTACGTGCCCGGCGACGGCAACACCAACGGAATCTCCTCCATCCCGCAGTCGATGGTCTGCAACTGGAGCTCGCCCTCGGGAAGTTCCACCTCGCCTTCTTCCTGCCCCGCCCACGGGCCGGATGGTGGAGGAGGTGCGGTGGTCCACGACTCCAGACGTATCGCCACCGTGCCCACCTGCGGCGGAGTCTGGAGATACACCAGGCCCGGTCCGGGAAGCAGCCACTTCGTTCCGTCCGCGTCGGCATCGAACGTTTCGGCTCCCATGGTCGTGTCGTGCAGCCCGAGCAGCCGATAACTCGCCGATGTATTCGTCTGGAAGGAATCCAGCAACCTACGCATCAGGCACCTCACACATTTCGATGAACTCCAGCGGGATCACCAGACGTTGGCCCGAGTCTCCGTTGCCCAAGATCGCGGTGGGGATCCGTCGCCTGTCTCACCGCGAGCGCCCCCACCTTCGCCACTTCAGCCCATCGTGCCAGCGGACGTGTTCGCCGGGTGGGCGGGTTGCAGATCACATCAGGTTCACGGGATGTGGATGTGACCGGTGCGAACGGCGGTGTTCGGGACACCCGTAGGGAAATCTCGTCCAGGCCCCCGTCCCGGCCGGCGCTACTGGCCTGAGAGGAAGGCCAGCTGGGCACCTGATGCAGACCGCACAGACCTCAGGACAACCTTGAGTGTGGCTTGCCGGAGGACACCGGGCCATGTGGCGATGAAAGGCTGAAGATGTCGGTTTGCCCCATCTGAGAAACTTGGTTCCATGCCGGGCATACACCACAACCTCAAGCCCTCGCGGTCAATGCGACTTGCCGCCTGGATCTTCCCCATTGGACTCGACGGCCGTCAGCGCGAGTCCTGGTCGCAGTGGACGAACTGGCGGATCTTCCTTCTCCTCCTCATGGGGCCAGCCCTGCTGATCGGCGCGTTCACCGCACGCGGCACCGAGGTGACCTGGTGGGAACGAGGCGCCTTCGGCGTGGTCGGCGCCGCCATGTCCACGATCTTGGTGTGCGTAGTGATCGGCTACCGCCGCCTCAAAGCCTCAACCCGAACCACCACTTCTGCACTACCCGCACCCCACCCTGCACAGCCCAACGCACCCCACACCGCCGACTGACCAGGCGACAGTGAGAGGCACCTTCCGCGTGGGCCTCCTCGATCGCCGCGACTCGGCGGCGGCGATCGGCACGGGCGGCGCCGATCGGGGCCGGCCACTCGTCCGGGACGTCGGCCGCGGGGAAGGTGTGGGCGCTGAGCGCGCATCGCGGCGGTCTGCTGCGCCACCGCGCCCGCCATGACAGAGTCCATCCACCGCGGCGGCGCTGCCTTCCGGTGTGGCGAGCGCGCGGCGGTAGCCGTCGGATGCGGTCTCCCGAGTGCGCATCGGCCCGGTGGGCACGTCCGCAGGGACGGATGCGGCGCGCCGGCTCGGGCACGGCATCCGCGCCTGAATCAGCAGTGACTCGACAGAGACGGCGGATGTCGCGCGACGGTGAGCGAATATCGAGAAGTCGTTGCTCCCCAACGCGTCGATGACTACGCAGCGTTCATTGAGCAGAGAGGCGCGACTGAGAACTTTCGTGACGTCCCGACGGTCAGTGCCCTGAACGGGCGGCGGCGAGCCGGTGACGTGGTACCGAGGTGACTTCCATCGCCTCGGAGAGCGTGCTGCATGATCGTCATCAGGCCCAGGCCACTCGGGACCGGGAAAGAAGCCACGTCATGGATCTGAGAAATTTCGAACCGACCCGGACGCTTCCGGGGCTGCTCCTCGATCGCGCGAGAAGTACACCCGACCACATCGCGCTGTGACGCCGGCACGACGGGGTGGCGCAGACGATCACCTGGCGGACGTACGCGAGCACGAGTGGACGCGATCCACCGCCTGAGCGGCGGGCCACGTCTTACTCGGTGGCGTGGGGTGTGGCCGTCAAGGTGAGTTGGGACATGTGGTGCAGGCGCCTGTAGTAGTCGAGGCCCTCTGCGTCGGTGATCAGTGGCAGGGCCTCTTCCAGGGCGGTCAGGCACTCACCCAGAATCCCGAGCCTCCACGCATCGAGGCGTCCGCCATTGTCCACCCAGGTGGACACGCACCCCGCGAGATCCGCGTCCAGCAGGACCATGTCCTGACCGACCAGTTCCGCACCACGAAGCCGGGCAGGGAAAGGCGCCACCCGGAATTCCTGCCACAGGCGGGATATGACCTCGAAGTCACTGTCATCGCTCATACCTTCATCCTCCGTCACACTGTCTGCTTGATCGATTGATCAAGCAGACGGCGTGACGGTATCGGTACCGCCAGGATTGGTGGGGCTGGAGGGCGCGCGGGCGCATCTGTCAACGCCGAAGGTCCTCTTCGGCGGAGGGGAACTTCTGGTGGAGCGCCCGGCAGGCCTTGAACCTGCATCCCCCACCGGATGGTGGACGTCTTTCTTGGGCCACAGGCGCACGACTCGGCCCGCGTCCGCGGGCCGAAGCTGCATCATGATCATATCGTATGGTCCCGATAATCGGCTGGACAAAGTGGCACATTATGGCGATCCGGCGAATCAGCTCACCGTCAACCGCACTCTGCATTCCGGGCCGACGCACGCCCCGGTGGTTTAATGCAACGAGATGGGGAGGGGCTCGCACCGGCTGGCTACACTCCTCGCTTCGGACATCAAGGGGGAATGTCTTGTGGGCTACCTGTACATCGCCTTATTCGCTGCCTTCTTCTACCTGGCGTTCGCGATTCTCTTATCTGTTAAGGTGGCGGAGAAGTCCACGGTCAAGACGGGCTGGGCCATGGCCTTCGGGCTCATCGTTCTTCCCGTCATTCTGCTGGTGATCGGCGGCATGATTGACGCCGAAGCGGTCGTCTCGTGACTGTCATTGCGGAAGTCATAGCCGCGTTGTTCGTCGCTGTCGGGTTTGCCTGGCCGTTAGTTCCCCTCGTGGTGTATCCCTTCCGCCGTTGGCGAGGGATGTGGGCCGCTGTCTACTGCGGTGTCACCGGATTCTTCTTCGGGTATGTCTTGTTCCGTTACACCCATTTCGTCGGAGTTGCGTTCTTCCAAGTTTCGGTGTTCACATCTGTCGTACGATTCGCCTTTGAGGTGACGGGAATCGCTGAGCGGCTACGACAGCGGTGGGGGAAGCACGCCTATGACAAGTAGAGGCTGCGGCCTCGCAATCTGAGGGTCAACCACCTGAAGGCGCATAGGTGGCGGCTCGGCACGTGAGAGGAAGAGATCCTCAAGGTGGAGCCCCGCGTTGGTGATGCGGTTGGAGATTAGAGATCGATTGTCGAATTCATGATGTGCTTCAGAGAAACTGTCGTAGTCGTTCACCCGAGCCGGATCCGCAGGTCGGGCGAGGCGCTCGGGTACATCGGGCCCGCGTTCCATCGACACAGCCCACAAGACCTGCCGGGCAGGCCCTAATCACCCATGAACCACAGGTAGCTTCCCGGCGTCGTTTCACACGCTTCCAGGAGTTCGGCAGGGTCGAGCAGAGCCGCTCTCTCCTGATCCCCAGCACACCCCTGTGTCAGGGCAGCGACTTCTTGGCGGGCGACTTGAGCCTCCTGTTCATTGAACAGGGTGTCGCCGTACGGATCCACCCAGCCGAGCTTGCCCGAGCCATGCCGGTCGAGGGTGCTCAGCACCTTCGCCAACGCTTCACCATGCCCGTATGAGCCTCGCAGCAAGGTGTACCGGGACGACCCCTTTCGCGTGGGTCGCGCCGAGTGCAGTTCCAGCTCAATCCCCATGTTCCTCCTTCGGTCTCGGATGCCGAAGTTTCGCAAAGATCATTTGGCACGGACGTGTTCGCGGGGCGGGCGGATTGGCAGATCGAGTCAGGTTCACGGGGGTGGATGTGACCTGTGTGGATGGCGGTGTTCGGGGCCCCGTAGTGATGCCCCGGCCGGGTCTCCCCCGTCCCGGCCGGGGCCACCGTGCCGTCGATACCGTTTTCACTGGAAACCGTGCCAGCGTTCACGGTCGGTACACGCCCGCACCATCGGCACGCGCTCCTTCCAGCCCGCTGCCAAGCCGTCCGCCGCTGCTGCCGCCGGAACTTCCAGCCACCGCCGCGCGTCCGTACCGCCTCCACCACGGAGGCAGCGCGCCCCGGCTGAGCGACGCCGAAGACCTCGCCGCCGCTCATGCCCGCGACCTGCGGGCGCGGATTCAGCGTGTGCTGGCTCGGACACCGACACCGAGCCCGCGGCCAGAAGCCGCTGCGAGCATACGACCTCCCGGCCCACCGACTGGTCGGCGGCCGCGGCGACCAGGGTCTGCTCCAGCCGGGTCTTCGTAGCCAAGCCTTCGACTCCGGGCGCACGGTGAGCCGTCCGGAGCCCGCGCCGAAGCCGATCGCGGCGTCGTGCTTGGGCAGCTCCGGGCGATGTCCAGCCCACTGCCACCTGTTGCACCTGGTTGACCAGCAGTCCGGTGAACCGCCTCATGGCTGACGTCTCGTCACCAACTGTGCTGCTCGGCAAAGCTCGTAGCAGCGGGCGGGGAATCGTCTGCTGCCGGACAGACAACTACGCGGCCCGCCGCGTCATCGCCCGCTGTGCACGTCCTCAGTCGACCTCCCGAATGACCTCCCGAACTTTCGCGACGGTCCGCTCGGCGAGCTCGCGGATCCCGCTCGCGGCGTCCTCCGAGAGCTCGCCGAGTATGCCGTCGGCGGCCATGAGGAGGGCACGGGCTTCCTCGGGGCAGCCCGCGTCCACCAAGGCGAGGGCGAGCCGGTAGTGCTCCTCGACGATGAAGCGGCCGAGGTTGACCTGCTGCCAGTGGCGCAGCGAGTTGTCGCCCGGGGCGACCAAGGCGTCGCGCACGGCGGCCAGGCTGGCCGCCGCCTGAGGGAGCCGGCCCGCCGCCCGCTCCAGGCGGGCCAGGGTGCGCCAGGCCGAGGCCCGGTCCCGTGCCCTCTCCTGCAGGGCGGCGTACAGGCGCTGGGCGCGCAGCGCTTGGGGAAGATCGCCGAGTTCCTCGAAGTCCCGGGCAAGCCCGCTCAACGAAGCCGTGACCAGAGAACAGGGCGCCTCGGGACGGCGGAGTCTGCTCTGGTCCATGAAGATGTGGTCGAGTTCACGGATCAGCGTCACCCGCGCGAGCTCCGTCATCCCCTGGTCCCGCGCCATATCGGTCCATGTGGAGACCAGCTCGTCCGACGGGTCTGTCCCGAACATCGACTCGTCGAGCGCCCGCGCCCACAGTTGCAACTCGTCCGCGCTTGCACCCGGTTCCGGCATACCGCCCAGGCCACACGCCGTGTCGAAGTCCGTCTCCCGGACCTCAAGTAGCAGGGGCAGATCTCCGGTGTCCCCGCCCAGCCCCACCAACACGGCCGCGAGCCGCAGTTCGTCCGTCATTGATGACCGTGTCTCGTGCCGCAGCAAATGCCGCAGCAGTTCCAGATCGCCCTCGGCGCGGTCGAACTGCGCGGCCCGCAGGGTGACACGGCGCCGCACCGGGTCCTCGGCGACTTCTCGCCATGCCGTGCGGTCGCCCTCCCGCAGCCGGGCGAGATCGGCGCGGCCCGCCGCGAGCACTGGCTCCCACAGCGGGGGACCGGCCGGGCCTATCCGATCGTACGCACACCCCTCATCCGCGTTGAGCAGCACGAAGTCCGGCTCGGTGCGGAGCAGCGCGGCACGCAGCCTGCCCACCAGCTCGACCGGGGAGCGATTCGGGAAGCCCAGTGCAGCACGAAGCTCCGCGCGCTCCTCGTCGATTCCGTAGTGCTCACGGATCTCGTCCTCGGTCTCCGCGACGCATGCCAGGATCTTCTCCTCGCCGTCGTCTGGCGACAGGCGTGTGTAGCCGCGCCAGCCGGGGAGGCCGATCACGAGCTCCAGAGCCTCGTCGACAGTGGAGCCGATGATCCCTGCCGCGCCCTCCGAGTCGGCGTAGAGCACCGAGCCGTCCGCGCACACGAAGTACGTACCGCCGGTATCGTCCCCGGCTACCGTCTCCAGCGGCCCGCCCGCGGCGAGGCGGACCTCCTCGACGTGGCCGTGGGCGGCACGGTCCAGGTCGAAGTCGAAGGGGAAGGCGGCTAGTTCCGCTAGGCGGCGGTCTTTTCGCAGCAGCCGTAGCGCGTGATCGGTCATGTCACAGAAAGTAATACCGCCCACTGACAATGCAGCACGTGTGACGAGCTCGGTTGGAGGCACACCTAACGGACCACCGCTTCGCAGCCCGCGGGCTGAACCAGCCCGTGTACTCCTCCCGGTTTCTCGATCAGGATCGGTTCGTACCCTCGCGGACCGGACGGTGGCGGCCCCGACCTGCCCATGGACGATCGCTCCCCGCGCTGTGTGCGGGTGGCGAACAGCCGGCACCGTCCGCGGTACACCGCCCGAGCAGCCGTACCGCTGGATACTCGATTCCCAACACATCGACGCTGTGCGAAGGTCGGCCAGTGACTGCCTCCCGAAGCGAATCCGTCCCGCAATGTGCACTCGACCTGCTGCGCTGGCAGTTCGACCTGACCTGGTCACTGTTCGAGTACCACCTAGCGAGGCTCGAACCAGACGACTTCCTGTGGGAGCCCGCCGCAAACTGCTGGACGATACGCCAGGCCGACGACGGGACATGGGCACCGGATTGGGCGGAGAACGAGCCCGACCCCATTCCCGTACCGAGCATCGGCTGGCTGAGCTGGCACATCGGCTGGTGGTGGAGCGTGGCCATCGATCACGCTCACGGCAGAGCGCCTCGGGAGCGCAGCGCCATCACTTGGCCGGGCGCGGGCAAGTCGGCTGTCGAGTGGCTGCGCGGATTGCGTGAGCAGTGGCTGGAGGCACTGAGCCGGCTCACCAGTGCCGACCTGAACTCGACCGCCGCGTTCCCGTGGCAGAACGACCCCCGACACACCGTTGCTCACATGGTCGCCTGGGTGAACGCCGAACTGATGAAGAACGCCGCGGAGATCGGCCAACTACGTCTCCAGCGGACTGCCGACAGGCCATCGCCAACTACAGGCTGACGGCCGGAGTTAGAGCCAAGGGGGGAGCTCCAGGAGCCGCTAGCGCGGGATGGGCCGCGGCGTACATGACCGGCTTCACTGATCGCTCCCTGCCCCGTGGGCCGGACGGAGCCTTCCGAGCCATAGCAGGCCACCAGACATTCCTGGCGGTGTTAGCCTTCATGCACGCCAGACCGCCTTGCCGCCCGGCTCGCCCGGGTCGGTGCAGTCTTGGCCGGCCTTCGCGTCGCAGACGGGGCAGCGGCGGCGGATCCAGAACCGGCGGGCTACCTTCTCCCGTCCGGCCCGCCACAGTTGGCGGCCGGGACATGGCGGGGACTCTGCCCGATTGCGTCAGCGGCGGGGTGATAGCCGTGGCGGCGTAGGGCCGACGGTCGAGCGTAGTGCCGCTGCTTCAGGAGACCAACCAGCCCGGTCTCAAGCCGGCGTCGTCTCCGTACTGTCGGCACTGCCGTCTCGGACCACCGTCGGCACCCCGGCCAGCGGCACCACCACCTCGGCCAGGTCTCCGTCTGCGGAGCGCCCCGCCCACACGGGGTAGGTACCGTCGCCACTCGTCGCGAAGGCGACCAGCTCGCCACCCGAGGCCTCGTGCTGAGTCCGCAGAAAACACAAGGTGTTGGGGATGTCCTCCCCAACACCCGGCTCCCCATCAACAAAGTGTCGTTCGAAGAGCTGGTGGAGCGAATCCCAAGCGTCGGCATCGGCGAAGCAGCCAGTCGCACCGTCAGTATCGAAGCCGAAGATCTCATTCTCCCCGAGTAGGCGGGGGTCGTCCTCCGGGCCAAGGCTCATCTCCCACGACGCGGCGGGGGTATCGCTGACGCACAGTCGCACCGCTGTGGTGTCCGTGTGCGTGACCCAGCGCTGGCTCCACTCGCAGTTGTAGCCGACACGAACCTGAGCTTCTTCGAGTGCGTACTCCCCGGGCGGGACGGAGATCGTGATGGCGGGCCCGTCGTCGGAGCTGTCCGGTCCGGATATGGCAAGCAAGCCGCTCGGCACACGCAGGGTCCCGGACCGGCGCGGCTCCAGGACGGTCATCTCTTGGTCGGATCCGTCGGTGATACGCGTCCCGGGTCGGAACAGTGCGTCGATCGGCCCGGGCTGGGCGGGCCGTGGCGGGTGCCAGCAGGTGCCAGGAGCGACGGACACTTTGTCGAACGCATCCGCCGTACCCGCGCCTGGGGCGAGCGCTGCAGGCCGGAGCGTCACCTGTCCCGGCAGCTTCTGCCAGAGGGCGGCGACGACGGGCCAATCCTCGAACCCGGGGCGGCTCCGCCAACGCCGCACATCAGCGCCCGCTACCGTCATGTGCCCCCGCCCGTGCGCACCCTGCGGCTCATGCGAAACAGAGCCCTTGCCGTCCGGAAACAGTTCCATGCTGGAGCGGGGACACCGCTCGTCGAACTCCGCCATTTCTGGGCCGGTGTACCGCCATTGGCGGGTGCGCCGGTTGAGCAGACGGCGTTGGTCGTCCAGGAGTCGCAGGTCCAGCTCGTCGGTGCGGCGGCCCTGGTCGTCGTAGAGCCACAGGCCGACGTAGTGGTCCTGCCAGGAAACCAGCCGGACCTCCAGCGGAATCTCCTGCCCCGGGATCCGATACACCACGACGTAGGGCAGCCCCGCGACATCCCGCTCCCGCGCCGCCTCGACAGTCAGCGGCCCCCACAGCCCGCGAGCCTGCAGATCCCACGCCAGCGCATACGCCACCTCGACGACCGTCACCGGTCCCTGATTCCCACCCATACCGACACCATCCGCTCTGCCTGATCGTGACAGACACGGTAGATCCCACCACTGACAAGGGCCGATGCGGGGAACGAATCCGACCGCCTGGCTGCTGGCCGACCGATCGCGGTGCAGAGCGTCGTCCCCGCACGTGCGAGGTAGCTCCGAGTACCAGTTGCTCGGGATCGAGCCGATGGCGTCGCTCTCGCAGCGCGGCGCCGGATGGACTTTTCCTACTGCGGCCACACGGCCGGCGTGTGGTCTGAAGGTCGAACGGTGCCCACCACCACGAGAACAGCGGTGCCTGCGCGGCGACCATGAACTGAAGCTCGCTGGCTACGAGGTCTTCCGCTTCGGCTCCACCGAGTTGAGCGACTCGCGCCGGGCCCGCCCGCCGCTGCCGGTGTTCTTCACCGAACTCCTGGATGCCCCGACAAGGTCATCATCCCACCGTCTCGGGAGCACACGGGTCGGTGACGCTCTCACCGGAGCGATCCCGCCGGCCAGCGCACACACGTGCGGTCGCGGGCGCACCTTAAGGACTGTGCTTGGCCACCGCGCGGTGCTGCTTCCACTTGCTGACGCAGCGCTCGACGGCACTGCGGCGGCGGTACTGCGTCTTGTCGAAGGCCGGAGGGCGTCCGCCGGCCTGGCCCTTGCGCTGGCGGTTGGCCCGCTGGCCCTCGGGCTGCGCGATGGTCGCCTTGATGCCCCGTCGTCGCAGGTAAGCACGGTTGTCGTAGCTGGAGTACGCCTTGTCACCGCGGACACGATCCGGACGGCTGCGGGGCCGACCCGACCCACGCCGTCGGATCCGCAGCCCCTCCAGCACAGGGATGAACATGGGACTGTCGCCCCGCTGACCTGGAGAGGTCAGCCAGGTCAAGGGACGGGCCCGATCATCGGCCAGCAGATGGACCTTGCTGGTCAGTCCGTCTCGCGAGCGCCCCAGCGCCTCACGCCCCTCTGCGTCCACACGCGCACCGCCCCCTTTTGCGGAAAGTCCCGCGGTGGCCGACGGTGCGCACCGGCCGCGTGCTGGTGAGCCCGGCAGGACGTGGAGTCGATGTTCACCGCCCACTCCCGCCGGCGCGGCACGCCGTCCTTCGCGACGTCCTTGGCAAGGGTCCCGTCGGGGTCGGTGGCGTCCGCTTCGATCTGTAACTCGGTCAGGATTTGCTGCCAGGTGCCGTCAGCTGACCAGCGGCGGTGGCGTTCGTAGACGGTTTGCCAGGGGCCGTACCGTTCGGGCAGGTCCGGCCAGGGAACACCGGTACGGGCTCTGAACAGCACCCCGTTGATCACTGTGCGGTGATCGGCCCACTGCCCGCCAGGCTTGCCGTTGGCGGGCAGTAAAGCCTCGATCTTCTGCCACTGCGCGTCCGTGAGCTCATGTCGCCGCACCATATGACGCAACTGCCCAGCTAGAGCACTGATCCACCACCCCAGCAAGAGCCATCAGAAACGGCCTAGAGGTCCTAACAAAGG
>LIQL01000188.1 GCA_001418405.1 Streptomyces diastatochromogenes
GGACCGGCCCCTCCTCCCCGTCACGGCGCCCCCGGCGTCCCCCGTTGCGGGGAGGTGGGGAACCGCCTCGCCTGAGAACCTTCGCGAACACCCCGCCCGGCGTACCTCCGTGCAGCCCCTGCGCGGAGGTCCACCGCGCACCCCGGTCCGCGAAGGGAAGCCATGACCTCAACATCCGCTCCGCACGTATCGGACGGACCGCACCCGCAGCGCCCCGCCCACCGCGTCTCCCCGGCCGTGCGGCTCGGTGCGGCCGCATGGATCGTCGCGGCCGTGCAGTTCCTCGTCGTCCAAGTGGTCGTCGCTTGCGCCTGGCGCACGCCCTTCAGCTGGGCGACGAACAACGTCAGCGACCTCGGCAACGTCCACTGCCGGACCTGGGACGCCTCCCGCCCGCGCTACGTGTGCTCACCGCTGCACGACGTCATGAACGCCTCCTTCGTCCTCCACGGCGCACTGCTGCTCCTCGGTACCGTGGCGACCGCCGCCTGTTGGGGCCGTGGTCGGCTCTCGGCAGGGGCCCGCATCCTGTTCGCCCTCAACGCGGCGGGGTGGGTCCTGGTCGGGTTCGTTCCCGCGGACGTCGACGAGAACCTGCACGTGCTGGGGGCGCTGCTCATCATGGGCCTGGGGAACCTCGGGCTGCTCTGCGCCGGATTCGTGCCGGTGGGCTCGCCGTTCGGCAGACTGCGCGCCGTGACGTTGACCCTGGCCGCCGCCGCCGTGCTCGCGGCGTGGTCGTTCTTCGGTCAGCACGATCCCGGAACGGGCCTCGGCACCCTGGAGCGGATGGCGGCCTTCGCGGTCGACGCGTGGATCGTCGTCAGCGGCCTCGCCGCACTCCGGGCGCGCCGAGCGGACGTCGCGGGAGGGCCGCGACCGTCGGTGCGCCGCGACTGAGCGGCGACCCCAACCAGCCCTTTCCGCAAGGTGTTTCGCACCTGATGCGCGTCACTCCGGCTCCGTGCCGTGAACCGGCCGAGCGCGGCCCCCGCGTACGCCTCGGCCCGCGGATTCATGGCGGCGCCGGGCTCGCGCCTACCGGGCAGCACCACGTTCAACTCCGGGTGCCGTTCGGCGATCTCCGCCGCCGACTGGATGCCGGTCAGCCCGCTGCCGGATCTGCCCGACCGGCGCGCGGCGGTCCGGTGCAAGGAGACGGTGAACGCCTCGCCCTGGCCGACCCGCGGCCGCGTGAAGAAGGTGCCCGCTTCGGGCGCGTTCTGGCCCCGCGGTGGCCGCTTCACCCGTGCCTGAGGGTGCAGATGACGGAGTGTCAGATGAATGCGGCGGGGCGCCGGCGTCGGAGGTGCGGAGGGGGTGTGCGGCCCGGTCCCACGCCTGTCGCGCACGCACCCCGGCGCGCAGGCGGCCCTTCGTGATCTCCGCAGCAATTTCTCCTCGTTCACCGAATCTCATTGCCGCGCGGCGCACGACGGCACAGAATGCGCATGACAAATCCGGAGGCGGTGGACGGGACCCCGCGTCATGCCGCGCCGGTACACAGAGTTGAGAGGACCCCCACATGCATCGACCTCTCGTCGGCACCCTGGCCACCGCCGTCATGGGAGCCGCCGCCCTGCTGGCCACCGCCGGTCCGGCGGGCGCCGCCCCGGCCGGCGCCCCCGCGCACCACAAGCCGAAGCCCCCGCGCACCAAGGCCGTTGACTTCGCCGGCACGGTGGCGCTGGACAATTGCTCCGGATCGATCGTCAAGATGCCCGCCTCGCAGCCGAACGACCCCGCGTTGGTGATGACCAACGGGCACTGCCTGGAGAGCGGGATGCCGTCGGCGGGGGAGGTGATAGTCGACCAGCCCTCCAGCCGCAGCTTCACCGTCCTGGACAAGTCCGCCGGCGACCTGGGCACGATCCAGGCCACCAAGGTCGCCTACTCGACGATGACCGACACCGATGTAACGCTGTATCAGACCAGTTCGACCTACGCGCAGATCGAGCAGAAGTACGGCATCAAGGCACTGGAGCTGTCCGCCGACCACCCGACCAAGGGTGCCGGGATCACCGTCGTCTCCGGCTACTGGAAGAAGACCTACAGCTGTAGCGTCGACGGGTTCGCGCCCACCGTCAAGGAGGGTGACTGGACCTGGAAGGACTCGGTCCGCTACACCCCGGAGTGCAAGGTGATCGGCGGCACGTCCGGTTCGCCGGTGGTCGACAACAGCACCGGCAAGGTCACCGCCATCAACAACACCATCAACGAGAACGGCGAGCGGTGCACCCTCAACAACCCGTGCGAGGTCGATGAGAACGGCAACGTCACCGTCCACGACGGCATCGGCTACGCGCAGGAGACCTACTTCATCACCAAGTGCTTCGGCGCCGGCAACAAGCTGGACCTGAACGCCTCGGGCTGCACCCTGCCCAAGCCCTCGGGCGTGCGGCACTGACCCGCACGACGCAAAACCGGTCCCCGTGCATCCGCGTGCGCGGGGACCGGTCGTTCGGGCAGCCGGACTCGGCCTTCACGGCGCGTGGGTCGTCGGCGCTCTGCGCCACCAGCGCGGCGCGCGGATGTGCTCAACGGCGTCGATGCCTTCCTCCGTGGAAACGTCGTCGCTGTGGCAAGGTCAATCGCCGTATGGCATGTCAGCATTTTGACATGGTGGCCTTCGAGGGCCCGGAGGGCCACCCGCTCACCGCACGCGGAGGCTGACCGTGACCGCCGTCTCCTTCGCCCCGGCCGGGCGCTTCTCGCTCGCCGCCAGCATCCGATTCCTGGAGGGCTTCACCCCCGCGAGTCACCACCACGCCGCGGACGGGATCCTGCGCCACCGTCACCCGTCACGTTTCGCGCGCGCGGAGGCGAGCGGTTCTGAGCTGTTGAGGGCGCATTCCGCACGTGGTGCGGAATGCGCCCCTGGGCATGGCGGGGTCGCCGGACCGGTGCCGGGCCCGTGGCTGCCAGGTGCGATGACGCCCGCCGCGGGTCAGGGCCGCGGTTGCTGCTGGGTGACGCAGTGGATGCCGCCGCCGCCCGCGCCGAGGCTGTCGATGTCGAGTTGTTCGACGACCCGGTCCGGGAAGAGCTGCTGGAGCGTCGCCTTGGCCGCGTCGTCGGCCCGGGTGTCGCCGAACTGGGCGGAGATCACGGCGCCGTTGCACACGTAGTAGTTGGCGTACGCCGCGACGAACGTGGGGCTGGTGGAGCGGATGCGTTGGTAGTCGGGGCCCTGGAGCGGGGTGACCGTGATCGGGTTGCCCCGGGCGTCGGTGGCCGTGGAGAGGATCCGGTACTGCTCGCGCGCGTCCTGTGACCAGGCGTCGGTGTCCGTGGCGAGCGGCGTCTGGACCAGACCGGAGGCGGCGGCCAGGAACCTGGAGGTGGCGTCGACGTGGTCGTCGGTGATGTCGCGCCCGGTCACGCCGTTGAACCAGATCACCTTGGTGGCCCCGTACGCCGCACACAGCGCGCTTTCGACCTGTGCCTGGCTCAGGTCCGGGTTGCGGTTGGTGTTGAGGAGACTGCTCCTGGTGGCCATGAGCGTGCCGTCGCCGTCGGTCTCCACGGCGCCGCCCTCGCCGACGAAGCCGGCGGCGGTGAACGGCACTCCGAGGTGGGCCGCGATCCGTTCGGCGACCAGGGCGTCCTGGGCGTGGCGCTGCTTGCCGCCCCAGCCGTTGAAGTTCGTGCCGATGGCGTCCAGGCCGCCGGCGCCGTCGGTACGGAAGACGGGGCCGCTGTCGCGCATCCAGCAGTCGTCGACCGGGATCGTGTCGAGGACGGTCACGGAGGGGCCGCAGGCGTTCCTGGCTGCCTGCGCGCTGGCGGGGTTGGCACACAGGATGACGGGTTCGTACTTCGCGATCGTGCGGGCTATCAGGGCGATGTTCGCCTGGACGCCGGGGAGTTTCGGCCCCCAGACACCGGTGCTGTCGGGCCAGGCCATCCAGGTCCTGCTGTGGGCGACGGTGTCGACCGGTACGGCGAAGCCCTGTGCCGTGGCGGGTGCCGAGCCGGTGGCCAGGGCCTTGCCGGTGCCGGTCGCCGACCAGGCGGCGCCGGCCGCGGCGAGGCCGGTGGCGACCAGGAAGCTCCTTCTGGCGAGGGCGCGGCTGGCGCGGGTCTGTCGTGCGGAGTGGTCGTCCATCTCTGCTCTCCGATCGGTCGGGTGGATCAGTGGTGTACGGATCCGTTCCGGGGCCGGTGCGGCTACGGGGTCCGTCGGGCCGTGGCGATGGCCCGGGGATCCCACCCGGGGCGGGGGACGGAGTCCAACAGCAGTCGGGTATAGGGGTGTTGGGGGGAGTCGAGGACCTGCGTCGTACCGCCGGATTCGACGATCCGTCCTTGGCGCATGACGACGACGTCGTCCGTGACGCAGCGAACCACCCCGAGGTCATGGGTGATGAACAGGTAACTGATGCCGGTCTGCGCGCGGATGTCGGCGAGCAGGTTGAGGATCTGTGCCTGCACCGAGACGTCGAGTGCGGCGACGGCCTCATCGAGGACGAGGACGGCGGGCTCCACCGCCAACGCCCGTGCGATGGCGACCCGTTGACGCTGGCCGCCCGAGAGCTGCCGGGGCAGTGCCCCCGCGGCCCGGGTGCCGAGTCCCACCTGGTCGAGGAGTTCTGCCGTGCGGCGGGAGCGGTCGACCCGGGGGAAGTGGAGCCGCAGGGTCTCCCGCAACAGCGCGTCGACGCTGACCCTCGGATCGAGGGAGAGATAGGGGTCCTGGAAGACCATCTGCACCTCGCGGGCGCGCGCCAGGCGGGCGGCCCGTCCGCGGGCCCGGTCGCCGCGCCGCCGGCCGCGCACCACGACCTCGCCGGCGTCCGCGTGTTCCAGGCCGACGACGATCCTGGCGGTGGTCGTCTTGCCCGAGCCGGACGCGCCGACGATGCCGAGCGACCCGCCGGAGGGGAGGGTGAACGTCACGTCGTCCACCGCGCGGACGGTGCCGTAGGAGCGGGACAGCCCGGTGACGACCAGGGCGGGCTCAGGCATGGCCGGTGCTCCCTTCGAGCCGGTCGCCGTGGTGGCAGGAGACGAGGTGGGCGGGGTCGCCGGGCACCGCGTCCGCGGCGGGTGTGCGTTCGAAGCACACGTCGGTCGCGGACGCGCAGCGCGGCGCGAACGGGCAGCCGGTCAACTCCGTACGCAGATCCGGAGGTTGGCCCTCGATGGCGTCGAGCCGACCCTGCGGTGCGTCGAGCCGTGGGGTGGCGGCGAGCAGCGCGGCCGTGTACGGATGCCGTGGCCGGGCGAACAGGGCCCCGGCGGGGGCCGATTCAACGATCCGGCCGGCGTACATGACGCACACCCGGTCGCTGAGCGCCGCCGCCAGGCCGAGGTCATGGGTGACGAAGAGCAGCCCGGTGCCGAACCGCGTGCGCAGGTCCGCGAGCAGGGCGACGATCTCCGCCTGGCTGATGACGTCGAGGGCGGTGGTGGCCTCGTCGGCCAGGAGCAGGGCGGGTTCCCCCATCAACGCCGCCGCGATCATGACGCGTTGGAGCATGCCACCGGAGACCTGACTCGGGTAGCGCCGCAGCAGTGCGGGCGGCAGGCCGACGGCTTCGAGCATCGCGCCGGCGCGTGCCTCGGCCGCGGCGGTGGGCGTCTTGGTGTTCAGGCGCAGGCTCTCGGTGAGGAAGTCGCCGATGCGGCGCAGCGGGTTGATGGCGGCCCGGGGGTCCTGGAAGATCATCGCCGCGGTGCCGGCGCGCAGCGTGCGGAGCTGCCGGGGCGTCAGCGTGAGCACGTCCGCGCCGGCGACGCTGATCCGGCCCTCCGCGACGGCCCCCGGTGGCAGCAGGCGCAGGACGCTGCGCGAGGTGAGGGTCTTGCCGGAGCCGGACTCGCCGACCAGGGCGACGGTCTCGCCGGCGGAGACGGTCAGGTCCACACCGTCCAGCACCGGCCGGGCGGTGCGGGGCAGCCGCAGCCGCAGCCCCCTGATGTCGAGGACGGGTGCGGTGTCGAGCAGGGCGGGGGAAACGGGGGCGCTCATCAGCGGTCCCTTCTGGCAACCCGGTCGGCCCAGTGTTCGCCGACGACGTTGAAGGCGACGACGGTCAACACGATCGCGGCGCAGGGCAGGATCGCCGAGAGGGGATAGCCCTCTTGGACGGCGGTCTGGCCGTCGAAGACCATCCGGCCCCAGTCGGGAGTGAGCGCCGGGACGCCCAGACCGAGGAACGACAGGCCGGCCAGGTCGATGAGGGCGTAGCCGAAGTTGATGGTGGACTGGGCGAGGACGACGGGGGCGATGTTCGGCAGGACGTGTCGCAGGCAGACCTGGAAGCCCGACTGTCCCTGGACCAAGGAGGCGCTGACGTAGGGGCGTTCGCGCTCGGCGAGCACCAGGGACCGGGTGAGCCTGCTGACGTACGGGAGGTAGGCGACGGCGAGGGCGAGGACGGGCGCCATGAGCCCCTCGCCGTACACGGAGACGATCAGGATCGCGAGCAGCATCCCGGGGAAGGCGAAGACCAGTTCCGTACTGCGGGAGAGGACCGAATCCAACCAACCGCCCCGCCATCCCGCCAGCGCGCCGACGACGACACCGGTCAGCGTGGAGAAGGCGACCACCCCGAGCGGGCCCAGCAGTGAGGTGCGGGCGCCGACGAGCAGGCGGGAGAGGGTGTCGCGGCCGGATGCGTCGATGCCGAACGGGTGGCCCACCGAGGGGCCGGCGAGCGCGTTGCCCAGGTCGACCGCGTTGGGATCGGCCGGCACGAGCCAGGGCGCGAGAAGCGCCGCCAGGACGAGCAGGGTGACGGCCGTGAGGCAGAGCAGGTACAGCGGCGCGCCCGCGGTGCGGATCCGGGCGAAACCGGGTCTGCGCAGGGGGACGACGGCGGTCATCCGATCGACCTCCCCGAGCCGTAGGTGACGCGCGGGTCGACCAGCGGATGGAGGAGGTCGACCACGAGGTTGACCGCCATGAAGAGCCCGACCATGATCAGGGAGATGGCCTGCACCGTGGGGAAGTCCTTGGTGGTGATGGACAGTTCGAGGAGCTGGCCGATGCCGCCGACGCCGAAGGCGGACTCGACCAGGACGGTGCACACCAGCAGGGTGGAGACGATCAGGCCGCCGGTGGTGAGCACCGTGCCCAGCGCGTTGCGGAACACGTGGCGACCGATGACCCGGCGCTTCGGCACCCCGCGGCTGAGCGCCACGGTGACGTGTTCCTGGCCCAGGACGTCGAGCATGGCGCCGCGGGTGACGCGCGCCAGCATGCCGATCAGGTACAGCGCGAGGGCGAGCGCGGGCAGGGTCAGGTGCCAGAGCAGCTGCCCGAGGCCGTCTCCGGTTCCGCCGGCGGGGAACCAGTGCAGCCGCAGCGCGAACAGCCCCTGGAGCAGGACCGCGGCGACGAAGGAGGGGGTGCCCACGGCGAGCGCGGTGGTGATGAGGATCGTGGAGTCCACGGCGCCGCCGCGGACCGCACCGATCCGGCCCAGTACGAGCCCGCCGACCAGCACCAGGACGAGCGCCATGAAGACCAGCAGCAGGGTGGCCGGCAACCGGTCCGCGAGGAGCCGGGACACGTCGGTGCGGTAGGTGATCGAGCGGCCGAAGTCGCCGTGCAGCAACTGTTCGAGCCAGCGGGCGTACCGGACGGCGAACGGGGCGTCGAGGTGGTACTGGGCGTTGAGGGCGCGCAGGGTCTCCGGCGAGGCGGAACGTCCCGACAGCAGGAAACTCGCGGGGTTGCCGGGCGCCAGGTACATCGCGCCGAAGATCACGAAGGAGGCGCCGAGCAGGGTGGCGGCCATCTCCGCGACGCGTCGCAGGGCGAATCGCACGAAGTTCATCGCGCGGCCCCGACGTCGGCGGCCCAGGGGTAGTAGAGGTAGCAGATGGTGGTGGGTGCGCCGGTGATCCGGTTGTTGAGGAACACGGCGGTGGGCCACTCGGCGACGGGGATCCACAGGACCTGCTCGGCCGCCTTGCGCTGGAGCCGGGCCTCGACGGCCAGGCGACGGGCCGGGTCGTCGGTCGCCCGGGCCTGGTCGACCAGGGCGTCGTAGGTCCGGTCGTGGTAGCCGGCGTAGTTCTGGTAGGCGCCGGTCTGGAAGTTGCTCAGCAGGTCCAGCGGATCGGTGATGGAGTCGTAGTACGTCTCCGGGAACATGTCTATCCCCTTGCGCGCCTCGGGGTCGGTGAACAGCGCCGAGAAGGCGTTGGGGGCGATGGTCTTCAGGCGGACGTCGAGTCCGATCCGGGTGCCGGCCGCCTGCACCGCGGTGGCCAGCAGGGACACGTCCTGGCCGATGGAGCTGGTGGCGAGGGTGACCGTCTTGCCGGTGGCGCCCGCCTCCTCGACGAGCCTGCGGGCCGCGGCGACGTTCCGTTCGGTCGGCGGCAGTGAGTCGAAGGCGGCGCGTTTGACCGGTGCCGGGGCGGCGGCCCAGGCGGCCTTGGCGGTGAGGGCGCCGGTGGCCGCTCCGGCCCCGCTCAGACCGGTCATGACGAAACCGCGTCGGTCCAGCGCCAGGGACAGCGCGCGACGAACCCGGACGTCGCCGAGCGGGCCGTGCATGTTCGTCACGTTGACGTTGACCGTGCTCAGCCCCTCACCGAAGGAGAGGGAGCCGACACCGCTGGAGCGCAGTGCGGCGTAGCTCTCGGTGGGGATGAGGTATCCGCCGTCCACCTCGCCGCCGAGCATCGCCTTGGTCCGCGCGGAGGCGTCGGGGAGGAAGCGGAACACCACCTTCGCCGACTTGGCCCGTCGGCCCCAGTAGCCCCCGAAGCGGCGCAGTTCGACGGACTGGCCCTTGTCCCACGGCCCGAGCCGGAACGGGCCCGTGCAGTCCAGGCTGCCGGAGGTGCCGTAGTCCCGGCCCGCCGCCCGTATCCCGGAGCGGCTCGCCACCACTCCGGCCGCGGTCGCCATGTACTGCGGGAACTGCGAGTCGGGTCGGGCCAGTCGCACGGTCACCTGGAGCGGGCCGGTCTTGGTCAGGGCGGCCACGTTCTTGAAGACCGAGGCCCATGCCGACCCGTTGGCGGGGTCCCGCTGCCGGTTGAGGCTGAAGACCACGTCGTCGGCGCTCAGCACGCCGCCGTCGTGGAAGCGCACGCCAGGCCGCAGGTCGTAGACCCAGGTCAACGGGTCGGGATGGGTCGCCTTGCGGGCCAGGCCGGGGGCCATGGTGAGCCCGGGCGTCCACCGCATCAGGCTCTCGCAGACGTTGGAGAGGATCATGTTCTGCGGGTAGTCGAAGGCGGAGACGTAGTCGAGCGTGGACGGTTCCGCGTACAGGGCCCAACTGAAGGAGTCGATCTCCCCCTTGGCGGCCGGGGTGCGCGCGGACAGTCGGAAGTCGGTGCGCGTGCCGGAGGCGCCGGTACGAGGCGGCCCCGCGCAGGCGGACGTCAGGAGGAGGGCGGACAGCGCCCCGGCTGCGAGGGCTCGCCACCGGGGAGGGCGGCTCCTCGGGCGGGGTGGAGGTGCGGGCATCGATGCGGTTCCTCTCCTTGCACGGCGGGTCGGGCGAGGGTGGCCGCCCCGGGCCGTCCGGGCGACGGACGGCCCGGGGCGGCGCGGGCGCGGTGCGCTCAGGCCCCGGGCGCCACGGCGGGGACCTGCTGGGTGATGCAGTGGACGCCGCCCCCGCCGTGGGCGATCACCCGGGCCGGGACGCCCACCACGGTGCGATCGGGGCAGGCCGCGGCGATGACGGCCAGCGCCTTGGCGTCCTGCGGCAGGCCGGCGACCGGGACGACGACGCCCCCGTTCGCCAGGTAGAAGTTGAGGTACCCGACCTCCACCTGTGCACCGGCGACCTCGACGAACGCGCTCTGCGCAAGCTCGACGACCTCCAGGTGACGTCCGCGGGCGTCCGTGGCGGCCGCCAGCACCGCGCGGTTGGCCCGCATCCGTGCGTGGTCCGGGTGCGCGGGGTCGTCGGGCAGCTGCACCACGACCTTGCCGGGGGCGACGAAGGCGCAGACGCCGTCCACGTGGCCGTCGGTCTCGGTGTCCAGCAGACCGCCGTACGGCAGCCAGATGACCTTGCTGACGCCGAGCCGGGCCTTCAGCTCGGCCTCGATCTCCGTCCGGCTCATCCCCGGGTTGCGGTTCGGGTGGAGCAGGCACTGCTCGGTGGTGATGAGGGTGCCCTCGCCGTCCACGGTGATGGCGCCGCCCTCCAGGACCATCTCGGAGCGCACGGACGGGTCACCGAGCACGCCGAGCAGCAGGCCGCTGATCCGGTCGTCGGCGTCGAACGGTCGGTGCTTGCCGCCCCAGGCGTTGAAGCGGAAGTCCACGCCGGCCCGTCGGCCGTCGGGGCCGAGCACGAAGAGCGGTGCGGAGTCCCTGAACCACGAGTCGTCCATGGGCAGTTCGAGCACCTCGATCCCCGGACCGCACAGGGCACGGGCCTCGTCGCCGTGGCCGGGCGGCGCGACCATGGTCACCGGCTCGAACCGGGCGACGGCACGCGCCACGTCGGCGTACTCCTGCTGGGCCGCGTCCAGGACGTCGCCCCACAGGTCGGGCCGCGTGGGCCAGGCCATCAGGCAGCGCTCGTGTGCGGTCCACTCAGCGGGCATGCGGAAGCTCATGGGAACTCTCTTCTCCGGATTTTCCGGACGGGAGGAGGGGAGGCCGGGTGTGTGAGACGGCGAGCGCCAGGACGGCAGAAGCAAGGCGATTGCCGATGTTCCAGGGCGCGTTGAGAGGTCCAGCGCGGGGTGGACCTTCGATGTGCGGGAATCTTGCCCCGAACTGAAAATTCAGTCAAGAAGTTCGACGAAGAATCCTGCGGGTGGCGCAGGGGATGTGGGCGCAGGCTGGGCCCAGAGGGCGCCGGGCGGGCCAGGGTGGGCGACGTGGCGCCGCCGGACGGTGGCGTCGAGACCGTCGCCGCACGGGTGCCACGGGTGGGCTCCGGTCCGGCACCCGGCCCCTCAGGGGAGGCGGAACCCGGACAGGGAGGCGGTGCCGGCGGGTTCGGAGTGCATGGGGTCGCCGTCGAGGATGACCAGTCCGCTGCGTTCGTCTCTGTACATCGTCGCGTCGCTTTCTGTGGCAGGTGAGCGGCGTCGCTCCGCGTGAAGAGTGACACTGACTGAAAATTCAGTCAAGAGAACAGGCAGGGGTCTGCTCGATGTCGAAACGGCGCGTGCCAGGCACCCGCCGTTTCGCGGGGGAGGGGCGCGGCGGGCTCAGCCGTCCTTGCGGTACTGGCTGAGGGAGACCGACACCTCACCGCCTCCGGGGGCGACCTCGACCAGCCGCACGATCGCGACCTCACGGCCGTTGGGGCTGCGGACACAGAAGGGGTGCTGGTCTTCGAGCGCGTCGAACTTCAGGGAGGACGCCGGGGCGGTGTCGATGCCGGCGAGGCAGTCGCCGAGGGTGAGGCTGTCTCCGGGGGCGACGAAGGCGTCGCTGTCCGCGGGGACCGCGAACTCGGTGGCCGAACGTGACAGGTACCAGTCGACGCTGGACTCCGGAACGACCTTGCCGTTGTGGAGGTCGAACTCGTAGCCCGAATCCGGGGAGGTCAGTTCCACGCCGGCGTATCCCGGGCCGTACGCGTCCTCGGGCGCGCCCTGCGACTCCTCGGATCCGGCGGACGACGCGGTGTCCTCGGGCGGGTAGTCGAAGTAGTAGACCGCACCGCCGCCGAGCAGCAGCGCGGCGACCACCGCCGGCACGACCCAACGGACGGTGCGCCGCCCGCGCCGCGCCGGGGTCGGCGCTGACGGGCTGGGCCCCTCGACCGGTGGCAGGGGTGGGGAGGTGGCGGTGACGGTGGGCTGCGCGTGGGGTGCCGGGGCCGGCGGGGACGGTTCGCCGTGCCGCACGAGCTCGGTGTGGACGGCCGTCGGCAGCCACTCCTCGGTGAACCGCACCTGGGCACCCACGGCGGGGTGGGCTCGCACGGCCTCGATCACCGCGCTGGTGGTGGGGCGGTCGGCGGGGTCCTTCGCCAGGCACCGCCCCAGCAGGTCGTGCAGTGCGACCGGCACGCGGGCGAGGTCGGGCGGCTCGTGGACCGCCCGGTACAGGGCCACGGATTCTGGGCAGTCACCGAAGGGCGGCGTGCCGCTCGCGGCGTACACGGCCAGCGCGCCGAGCGCGAAGACGTCGGTGGCGGCGGTGGCGACGCGCCCCAGGGCCTGCTCGGGGGCCATGAAGGAGGGCGTGCCGATCCGCAGACCGGCGCTGGTGAGCGCGACGGCGTCGGCGGCCCGCGCGATGCCGAAGTCGATGACCCGGGGGCCGTCGGCGGCGACGAGCACGTTGGCCGGCTTGAGGTCGCGGTGGACCACGCCGGCGTCGTGGATCGACTGCAGCGCCTCCGCGATGCCCGCCATGAGGAGGAGCACGGTCTGCACCGGGAGCGGACCGTGCCGACGGAGCACCTCGTGCAGGGACGGGGCGGGCACGTAGGCCGTCGCCAGCCACGGCGTCACGGCGTCGACGCCGGCGTCCACGACCTGCGCGGTGTACAGGCCGTGGATCCGCCGGGCGTTGGCCACCTCCTGGACGAAGCGGTGGCGGAATTCGGGGTCGCCGGCGAGTTCCGGCCGCACCGCCTTGAGCGCCACCGGCCGGCCGCCCGGTGTGTACGCCAGGTACACGTGCCCCATGCCGCCCGAGCCGAGCCGGGCGTGCAGCCGGTACCCGCCGATCTCCTCCGGATCGTCGGCGGCCAGGGCCGCGGGGCTGGGCAGCGCGCCGGGACGGTGGGTCGTCATGGTGTGGCTCTTTCGGAAGGAGCGGCGGAGGTGAGCCGCCGAGGACCGATCGGGGAGTGAGGGACCGGATCGACGGCCGCGCGGCTGATGCTAACTGAAGTTTCAGTCAATCTGGATTCCAGGACCGAAGAGCGGGGCAGTGGAACTAAGGTGGGTAACCGTGAGTGACCGTAAATCAGCGATCATGGAGGCGGCCGCGCGGGTCATCGCCCGGCGCGGGGTGCGCGGACTGCGGGTCGAGGAGCTGGCGGCGGAGGCCGGTGTGTCCACCGCCCTCATCTATTACCACTTCAAGGACCGGGCCGGCATCCTGCGCCGGACCTTGGAGTTCATCAACGACCGCGCCGCCGGCTACACCACCGAGCGCGCCCCGGACGCCCCCGCCCTCAGCCCCCGGCAGGAACTCGAACAGGCCCTGCTCCTGGAGCTCCAGGACGACGAGGAGGTGCGGGAGAACAGCACGGCGTGGGGCGAGCTGCGCGCCAGCGCCATCTTCGAGCCGCAGCTGCGGGAGGACTTGGCCAGGGCCACGCTGATCTGGGTCCAGGAGATCGCCGAACTGCTCGGCCGGATGCGCCCGCTGGCCACCGCCGCCGGCCTGACCGTCGCCGCCGAGCGACTGACGGGTCTGGTGGAAGGGCTCAGCATGCGGTGGCTCGGCGGCGTCCTGCCCCTGGAGCACGCCCGCGCGCTCGTACGGGACGCCGTAGAGGCGGAGTTGGAACGACTGGGGCGTCGGTAGGGGCGGGGCGAGTCCGCCGCCGCGGGGCCCGCCCCAGGGCACGCCGGTGGTTACTGTACGCACGTGACTACCCGACGAGCCAAGCTGCTGGAAGCAACCTGCCGAGTGATAGCCCTGCGCGGGGTCCGCGGGCTGCGCGTGGAGGACGTCGCCGCCGAGGCGGGCGTCTCCAAGACCTTGATCTACTACCACTTCCGCGACCGTGCCGGACTGGTCACCAGCGCCCTCGACTACGTCAACGACCGGGCCGAGAGCTATGCCGACGTCGCGGCGGTCGGCGGTACCCCGATCCGTGAGCTGCTGCTCTCCCTCCTGGCCGCGGAGTTCCAGGACGACACCACCGTGCGGGAGAACTCCGCCGTCTGGGGCGAGGTGCGGGCCGCCGCGACGTTCGAGGACGGGCTGCGGCCGACGCTCGCGTCGCTGACCGAGCGCTGGCTCGTGGACGTCGCGGAGCTGATCGAGGACGGGCAGGACGACGGAAGCATTCCCCCGACGGTCGACTCGCGGGCCGTCGCGGTCCGGCTGACCTCCCTGGTGGAGGGGTTGAGCGGACGCTGGCTGGCCGGCTTGCTCAGCACCGCCGAGGCGCGGGCGCACGTCGCCGCCGCGCTGGAGCGCGAGCTTGCCGGGAGCCCTCAGGGCTGACTCCCGGGTGGGCGCGAAACGGGGACGCGCCTGGCGAGCGAGTTGACTGAAAATCCAGTCAGTGTCACAGTTGGGGCCATGGTGATACCGGGTCTCTGACGCGCCCGGACTCACGCGCTACGCCCCGCCGCCACGGCATCCCGGGCGTAGGTGGTGCGGCCGCACCCGATCCCGCTGTGCGCGTCGTCGACGCGCTCGTCCTTGGACGGCGGCGACGGGACCGCTTCGCCCACGGTCCGCACGGGACCCGCGGCCAACGATCGCCCGCACTCACGGATTCGATGTGGAGCCCCCCATGAACGACCTCCCCGTAGGCAAGTGGCTGCTGGACGCCCTCCTCGGGCCGCGTCCCTCGCCCGGGGCCCAGGCCGGTGACGCCGGAGCGCACGGCTGGCACGTGCCGGCCGACGACGTTCCCCACACGCGGACCTGGATGTCGTGGCCGTCGCGGAGATCCATCTGGGGGCGCCACCTGGGGGGCGTCCAGCACGACATCGCCCTGGTCGCCCGCACGGTGGCGGCGTACGAGCCCGTGATCATGTGTGCGCCGGACGACGTCACCGCCGAGGACGCGACGGCCGCCTGCGGCCCCGGCGTCACCGTCGTCGACTCGATCCCCACGGACGACCTCTGGATGCGCGACACCTGTGCCGTCTTCCGGCGTGACGGCCGTGGCAACCTCGATGCCGTCGGCCTCAACTTCAACGGATGGGGCCGTAAGCAGACGCATCACGACGACGCGGAAGTGGCCTGGTCCGTCGCCGAATTCAACGGAATCGCCTTCAGCGAGGCTGAATTCGTCGGAGAGGGCGGTTCGATCGAGACCGACGGTGACGGCACGGTGCTGGCGACCGAAAGCAGCCTGGTGAACAAGAACCGCAATCGCGGCATGAGCCGGGAGGACATCGAAAGGGCGGTCCTGGCGGCGTACGGCGCCGAGAAGATGATCTGGGTTCCCGGGGTGCGCGGCCGGGACATCACCGACAACCACATCGACGTCACCTCCCGCTTCGTCCGCCCCGGTGTCGTCCTCGTGCAGGTCCCGCCGGACGACCGGAACGATGTCTGGGCCAGGGACGCGCGCGAGCAGTACGCCATTCTCTCCGCCGCGACCGACGCCAGGGGGCGTCGCCTCCAGGTGATCCGCGTGGACGGGCCCGACAGCGTGCGCCCGCGCAGCTCGACGTTCGTGGACTCGTACCTCAACTTCCACCTCGTCAACGGTGCGGTGATCACCGCGCAGTTCGGTGACGTGAGGGCGGACGCCGCGGCCCGCCGGACGCTGGCCGAGGCATTTCCCGGCCGTGAGGTGGTCCAACTGGACGTCGACCGCCTCATGGGCGGCGGCGGTGGAATTCACTGTTCCACGATGCACCAACCCGTCCCGTAGGCAGCCACGCCCCAGACCTGCCCGAATTCGCCAGGGCCGTCGAATACCCTTAACCCGCAGCAGCCGAAATTCAGGCCGAATTCCCCCTGAATGCACGCTCGCCCGTTGAATGCCGGAGTTCTCTGTGTCTTTTCCCCCCATGTCCCGCCGCAAGGTCCTGCGTTCCTTCGCCGGCATCGGCGCCGTCGCCCTCGGCGCGGTGGCCTGCGGCCCGCGCGCGACGCCCAGCGGCCCCGCCTCCCCCTCCTCGAAGGCGTCGGGACGACGGTTCGGCGCCGAGTGGGACAGCCACACCCGCACCTTCATGTCCTGGCCGGCCCTGGAGTCGGTCTGGGGCGACCAACTGCCGGCCGTCCGGGAGGACATCGCGCGCGTGGCCCGTGCCGTCGCGGAGTACGAGCCGGTGGTGCTGATGGCCCGCCCCGAGCAGCAGGACGCGGCCCAGCGGGCCTGTGGGTCCCAGGTCGAGGTGATCCCCCTGATGGTGGACGACCTGTGGGCGCGCGACACCGTCCCGCTGTTCGTCGAGGACTCCGGCCGCCTCCTGGGCGTCGACCTCAACTTCAGCGGCTGGGGCAACAAACAGGAGCACCGCAACGACGCCCAGGTCGGCCGCCTCCTGCTGGACAAGTACGACATCCCGCGCACCAAGGCCCCGCTGGTCGCCGAGGGCGGTTCCTTCGAGACCGACGGCGAGGGCACGCTGTTGATCACCGAGAGCTCGGTGGTCAACAAGAACCGCAACCCCGGCAAGAGCCGCGACCAGATCGAGGCCGAGATCAAGAGCAGTCTCGGCATCGAGAAGGTGCTCTGGCTGGCCGGGGTACGCGGCAAGGACATCACCGACGCGCACGTCGACAGCATCGCCCGGTTCACCGCGCCCGGTGTCGTCCTCGTGGACCGCGCCTTCCCGGACAGCCCTCCGGACGTCTGGTCGCGCGCGGCCGACCAGGCCCGGACGGTGCTCAAGGACGCCACGGACGCCCGCGGCAAGTCGCTGGAGGTCGTCGACCTGCCCCAGCCGGACCTCGACAAGATCACCGGCCGGGGCGACGCCTTCGTCTCCACCTACGCGAACTTCTACGTCGCCAACGGTGCCGTGTTCATGCCGCGCTTTGGCGACGCCGAGGCCGACGACCGGGCGAAGGGCATCCTCCAGGACCACTTCCCCCAGCGCGACATCGTTCAGGTGAAGATCGACACCATCGCCTCGGGTGGCGGCGGCATCCACTGCTCGACCCACGACCAACCGGGCAAGCCGGCCAAGTAGCGGATTCGATGGGGGCGTGGCGTTTGCTGCGTCGGGTGCGGGCCGGCGAACGTCCGGCCCGC
>LIQL01000189.1 GCA_001418405.1 Streptomyces diastatochromogenes
GGCCGCGGCGGCGCGGGCCGCCGCGGCCAGGCCCGGGATCAGCGCGGCGAAGTCGGGGCGCCCCATGCGGGCGAGGGTGAGACCGGCACCGAGCAGCGCATGACCGTCCAGGTACTGCCAGCCGCGGATCTCGCTGATCCGGCCGAGGCCCACCAGGCCCGCTGGTCTGAGGAGTCCGGCGTTGACCGCCGCCATGAGGTCCGTGCCGCCCGCCACCGGCACGGCGGCGGGCATGGCGGTCAGTGCCGCCACCGCCTCGTCGAGCGAGGCCGGCAACGTCACCGATGGCGACGCGTGCGGTGCGTGCGTGGTCAACCCAGCTGCCCCTTCCCCGGTGTCCCGGCAGTTCCGCTCCGCCGTACGGTACGTGCTCACGGCCCGGACGTGGCAACTCTGGCACATCTTCGCGGGCCCGGTACGCGCGAGGGTCCGCGAAGCGGTGTTCCGTCCTCGAAGAGGGCGCTGGTCCGGTTTCGTCCGGCGGTTCCGGTCACCGGGGACCACCGTTCCAGGGTCCGGCCGGACGAGCGCCCTCCTTGCACGGCGGCTCACACGTTTGGGGGCGCCCCCTCGAAGGGTCGTCCGAGGATGCCGGGGCGTTTCTGCCAGGGGTGGGGGCCGCCGGGCGGGCGGTAGCCGACGCCGAGGGCGTCGAGGCGGGCGTAGTGGTGGGTCATCCGGCGGGTGAAGTCCTGGTAGTCGCGGAGCCCGGGGCCGGGCAGCCGGGACCAGGCGACCTCGGCGAGCGCGGTCAGCCGCGGGAAGACCTGGTAGTCGAGGCGCTGCTGACTGTCCATCCCCTCGGACCAGGCGTTGGCCTGGGTACCGAGGACCCGGGCGGCCTGTTCGTCCGTCAGGTCCGGCGGCACCGGTTCGAAGCGGTAGACGTCCTCCAGGGTCCGCACGTAGCCGATCGGCACCGGCTCGTCCGGGGAGGCGTCCTGACGGTGGTCCAGGTACACCTGCTGCTCGGGGCACATGACGACGTCGTGGCCGGCCTTGGCCGCGGCGATGCCGCCCGCGTACCCGCGCCAGGAGGAGACCGTCGCCCCCTCGGCCAGTCCGCCCTCAAGGATCTCGTCCCAGCCGACGAGCCGTCGGCCGCGCTCGGTGAGCCAGCGGTCGAAGTGGCGGATGAACCAGCTCTGCAGGCCGTCCTCGCCGTCCAGGGACAACTCGGCGATCCGGGCCTGGGCCGTGGGCGACGCCCGCCACTGGTCCTTGGGGCACTCGTCGCCGCCGAGGTGCACGAACCGCGACGGGAAGAGGCCGAGCACCTCCTGAAGCACGTTCTCGTAGAAGCGCAGGGTGGTGTCGGTGGGGGCCAGGACGTTGGGGTTGACGCCCCAGGTGTCCCAGACCTTCAGGGCGGCGGTGTCGACGACGTCGGCGTTGCCGAGCTCCGGGTACGCCGCGATCGCGGCCTGCGAGTGCCCGGGGACGTCGATCTCGGGCACGACGGTGATCTGCCGCTCGGCGGCGTAGGCGACGATCTCGCGGATGTCGTCCTGGGTGTAGTAGCCGCCGTGCGGGCGCGGGTCCCACAGCGGCGAGTCGCGGTGGCCGAGTCTGCTGCGCTCGCGCCAGGCGCCGGTCGCGGTCAGCTCCGGGTAGCGGAGGATCTCGATCCGCCACCCCTGGTCGTCGGTGAGGTGGAAGTGCAGGACGTTCAGCTTGTGCGCGGCCATCAGGTCGAGGTAGCGCAGCACCCCCTCCTTGGGCAGGAAGTGCCGGCAGACGTCCAGCATCAGGCCGCGCCAGCCGAAGCGGGGGGCGTCCTCGATGGTCTGTTCCGGCAGGCCGACGGCGCGCCCCGGGTCGAGCGGGGCGCGGCGGAAGGCGGCGGGCCCCAGGAGCTGACGGAGCGTCTGTGCGCCCCAGAAGACGCCGGCCGGGCCGCCGCCGGTGAGGCGGACGCCCCACCGGGCGTCGGCTTCCAGCCGGTAGCCCTCCTTCGGGAGGGCCGGGTCGAGGGCGAGCGCCAGGGTGTCGGGGGCCTCGGGGGAGCCGGGCGGCAGCGGCAGCGCGAAGGCGGCGCCGAGGGTGGCGCGCAGCCAGCGGGCGGTGGCCTCGGTGCCGGGTGCGGCGGCCAACGCGGTGTGCGCGCCGAGCCGTACGGTCCGGGGGCGGGACTCGGCGTCGGCCAGGTCGTGGCTCAGCGGCGCCGGGATCAGACCCGTGTGGGCAGCGGTCTCCAGATCTGTCACGACGTCAGTCTTCACCGTGCCGCCGCGGAGGGAAACCCTTGATCGCCGGCCCCTCAGGAGGCCGCTGCGCCCGGGGGTTCGGACGGTGCGGGTACGGCGACGGGCCCGGGCCCGTCAGGGACCCGGGCCCGTGCGGACCCCGGGCGCGGAGCGGCGCGCCGCGGCGCCGTGCCCAGCGGGCGGGCGCCGCGGCGGGCGGTCACTTCTTGCCGCCGCCGTCCTTGTCCTTGTCGCCACCGGCGCCCATGGACTCGAAGATCTCCTTGCACAGCGGGCAGACCGGGTACTTCTTCGGGTCGCGACCCGGGACCCAGACCTTGCCGCAGAGCGCCACGACGGGCGTGCCGTCGAGCGCGCTCGCCATGATCTTGTCCTTCTGGACGTAGTGGGCGAAGCGCTCGTGGTCGCCGTCGCCGTGCGACACCTGCGGTGTCGGCTCTACGAGGGTCCCCGTACCTGCCCCGCGCTCGGGCTCAAGAGTGCTCATAACTGCCAAGGGTACTCACGCGCGGCGCGGGTCGGGAGCGTCGGCCCGTCGCCAGGTGCACCACCAGTGCCAGGGCCGCCACGCCGGCCGCCGCCCAGGGCAGCGCGTCCGGCGCCACCCCCGCGGCCAGGGCCAGCCCGCCGAGCGCCGAGCCGACGGCACTGCCCAGGTAGAGCGCCGAGTTGTTCAGCGCGAGGGCGACGGTGCCGCGCTGCGCGCCGGCCCGGAGCAGCCGGTGCTGCTGCGGCACCTGGAACGCCCAGCCGGCCGCGCCCCAGGCCAACAGGGCGACCACCGCGCCGGGCAGCGCCACCGCCGCCAGGGTCGGCAGCAGGGCCTCGGTCACGGCGACCACCAGCAGGATCCCGCCGGCCAGCATCCGCACCCGCCCGGTCCGGTCGACCAGCGGCCCGGACAGCGCGCTCCCCAGAACGCCGCCGGCGCCCCAGGCCCACAGGTACGGGGTGACCTCCTGGACGCCGCCGGCCGCGGCCAGCACCGGTGCCAGGTAGGTGTAGAGGCCGAGGCTGGCCACCGCGGCGAGGAAGGACACCGCGACCACCGGCGCCACCGCGCGGTCGGCGAGGGCCGTGAGTCGGGCCCGTACCGGGACGGCGGGCCCCGCGGGCACCTGCGGCAGCAACGCCGCCAGTCCGCCCAGCGCGACCGCGCCCAGTGCCGTGACCAGCCAGAGCGTGGCCCGCCAGCCGGCGTGCTCGGCCAGCAGCACCCCGATCGGCACGCCCAGCACGGTGCCCGCGCTCATCCCGCCCATCACCAGGGCCAGCGCCCGTCCGCGCTTCTCCTGGGGGACGAGTGCGGCGGCGGCCGCGGTGGACAGCGCCGAGTAGACGCCGGCGCCGGCGCCCGCGACGATCCGGGCGCCGAGCAGCGGGCCCAGCGACGGTGCCAGCGCGGTCAACGCGTTGCCGACGGTGAAGACGGCGAGCGCGCCCAGGATCAGCAGTCGGGGCCGCGCACCGGAGAACAGCCCGGCGACCAGCGGCGCGGAGAGCGCGTAGGCCAGCGTGAAGGCGGTCACCAGTTGGCCCGCGAGGGACACCCGGGTGCCGATGTCCGCGGCGAGGACCGGCAGCAGCCCCGCCATCACGTACGCGTCCAGGCCGAGGGTGAAGGCCCCCAGCGTCAGTAGCCAGACCTTGCGCACCGCGCTCAACTCCCCTGGTGGTCCGGGGGTCCGGGGACCGTCCCCGGGCCCGGAGCGGACCGCCGCAGGGAAACGTAGGCAGTCTCCGGATGGCCGGGGAAATGCCCGGACGGAGCACTTATGCTGGGGCGGCATGAATGGTGACCGCGGCGTCCCGAACGACGCCGACACCCCGGCCGCAGACGGCCCCGACCCTCACGACGCCGACACCCACGCCCCCGACCAGCTCGCCGACCCGGTGCTCGACGGGATCGAACTGCGCCACCTGCGGGGCTTCCTGGCCGTCGCGGAGGAGCGCAGCTTCACCCACGCCGCGGACCGGCTGCGCACCGGCCAGCCGGCGCTGACCCGCGCCGTACGGGCCCTGGAGGCCGCGCTCGGCGTACGGCTGCTGGACCGGACCACCCGCCGGGTCGCCCTCACCGACGCCGGCCGCCGCCTCTACGCCGACCTCGCCCCCCTGCTCCCCCGGCTCGCCGCCGCACTGCGCTCGCCCGCCGGGCCGGGGACGCTGCGGCTGGGCTTCACCTCGCTGCTGCCGGCCGCCGGCGGCACGCTGATCACGGAGTTCAAGGCCGCGACCGGCGCCAAGGTCCGGCTCGTCCGCCGGGACACCCCACTGGCCGGACTGGAGACCGGGGAGTCGGACGTGGCGGTGCTCCGGGGCGACGTGCCGCCGGACGCCGGACTGCGCACCGCGCTGCTCTTCCAGGAGCCGCGGGTCGCCGCCGTGCCGCGTACCGCCGCCCCGGGGGGCCTGGCCCGCCGGCGGGTGCTGGACTGGGCCGAACTCGCGGAGCTGCCGCTGGTCGTCAACACCGTCACCGGCACCACCCGGCCCGAACTGTGGCCCGCCGGCCGACGCCCCCGACTCGCCTGCACCGCGGGCAACTTCGACGAGTGGCTGGAGGCGGTCGCGGCCGGCCACGGGGTCGGCGTGGCCCCGGAGGGGGTGGCCGAGCGCCACCCGCACCCCCAGATCCGCTACGTCCGGCTGAAGAACGCCCCGCCGGTGCCCGTGCACCTCGCCCTACCCGCCCGCGACGCCGATCCGCTCGCCGAGCGCTTCTTCACCCTGGGCGGGCGGCACCGGGGCTGACGGCCCGCTCGCCCTTCGGGGATCCGCCGCCGCGCCCCGCGGCACGCCTACGACGCCGCCGCCGGCACCCCGCCGCGGTCTCCGGCCGTCAGCCCCAGCTCGACGGCGAACGCCCACGCGGCCTCCGGGCGGACCTCGTACCAGCAGTCCGGGCCGCAGACCGCGTCCAGCAGCGCCGAGACGTCCGCCGCGCCGACCGTGCGGGCCGCGGCGGAGGCGATGAACGCGCGGACCGTCGCCGCGGGGCGGACGTCGGTCTCCAGCAGCGCCACCAGGTGCTCGGTGATCTCCTGGACCGCCGCGTCACCGGGCGCCGCCCAGCTCATCGCCATCTCCAGGCCGTCGTCCGGCAGCGCCGCGGGGTAGGGGGCGCGGGACCAGGCGCCGTCCTCGTACCAGTAGGCGAAGCCGAGGAGGTTGCCCTGGGCGTCGTCCCGCAACTGCTCCCAGGGCAGCCACGCGGGGCCGCCGGCCAGGAAGTCGATCTGCTTGTCGCCGTTGTGCGTGTAGCTCCCGTCGGAGTCCTGGCCGCACAGCAGCGCGCGGCCGTCGTCGTACAGCTTCAGCCGCCACCAGTACGAGCCGCCGCAGTTCCAGCAGTGCAGGCCGTCCGGGCCCCAGGAGTACTCGTCCCCGTCGTTCATGGCCGCGGCCACCACCGCCAGCGTCGCGGCGCGCGCCCACACCTGCTCCGGATGGTCCAGGTCCTCGGGCAGGCTCGGCCTGTGCATGGTGCTCTCCCCCGTCAGTTTCGGTCGCGGTCGCGAGCTCCCCTGTCCGCGCGAGGCTCAGGGTTCGGGGACGCGTCCGCGCAACGTTCTTGCCACCCCGAACGATAGCGACGGGGTCTGACAATTCCCCATGACGAAGCCGTCACAAAATGCCCCGACGATCGCCCGGGTGCACCACCCGGCGCGCGGCGTACGAAACGCGCTGCACGGCGGCGCCCGACGCCGCCCGGCAACCGGCCCGCAGATGCCCCGGCAACTGCCCCGACAACCGGCCTGCGGGTCAGTTCAACGACGGGTCGTCGGGATACGTCGCCACCATCGCCAGCTCGTTGCGCTGCCGGCGCAGCACGGCCCGCCACAGCTGCTCCGGATCGGGCGAGGAGACGTCCCCCGGCTCGGACTCGACGACGTACCAGGCCCCCTCCACCAGCTCGTCCTCCAGCTGGCCGGGCCCCCAGCCGGCGTACCCGGCGAAGATCCGCAGGCTGCCGAGGACCGCGGCGAGCAGCTCCGGCGGGGCCTCCAGGTCCACCAGGCCGATCGCGCCGTGCACCCGGCGCCAGCCCAGCGGCTCGTCGCCCGGCCCGGCGCCGCCGGGCGTGCCGGTGGCCTGCGGGTCGCCCCGGCGCGTGGAGCCCGGGGGCGCACCGGCCGCCCCGCCGACCGCGCCGCCGGTGCGGGTGCCGCTGCCCGACGGGGCGCCCTCGCCGGACGGTCCACCGGGCACCACGGCCACGCCGAGCGCCGAGTCCAACGACACGGGGCCGCCCTGGAAGACCACCCCGGGCTCACCGGCCAGCTCGGCCCAGGGGGCGAGGATGTCGGCGACGCCGACCGGTGTGGGACGGTTCAGGATCACGCCGAGGGAGCCCTCCTCGTCGTGGTCGAGGAGGAGCACCACCGCGCGGTCGAAGTTCGGGTCGGCGAGCGCGGGCGTGGCGACGAGCAGCCGGCCTGTGAGCGAGGACACCTCGGTCATGGCCACATGATCCCGCACTTCCGGCCCGAAGGGGGAGTCAACGCCCGGACCCGCTGGGAGAGCAGGGCCGGCGTACGGCGGCAGGCCCCGGCGCACACGCTACGTACCCGGATGTCCCATTAGCGACATTGGACGCTTTCCAGGCAAAAGGTGATTACGAATCAAAGATCGGCCGTAGCGGAGCGTGTTGTGACAAAGCCATTACATGGCCGGACCAGGGCCACCGCAACGGACACCCCCTCGGCCGCCCTTACCATTTCTCCTGGCCCTGACCGACTCCAGGAACGCGAGATCCATGACCGTCTCTACTGACGACGTACTGCTTGTCCACGGCGGCACCCCGCTCGAGGGCGAGATCCGGGTTCGCGGCGCGAAGAACCTTGTGCCCAAGGCCATGGTCGCCGCCCTGCTGGGCAGCGGTCCGAGCCGACTGCGCAACGTTCCGGACATCCGGGACGTCCGTGTGGTGCGCGGGCTGCTCCAACTGCACGGCGTGACCGTGCGTCCGGGCGACGAGCCCGGCGAGCTGATCCTCGACCCGTCGCACGTGGAGAGCGCCAACGTCGCCGACATCGACGCGCACGCCGGCTCCTCGCGGATCCCGATCCTGTTCTGCGGCCCGCTGCTGCACCGACTGGGCCACGCCTTCATCCCGGGCCTGGGCGGCTGCGACATCGGCGGCCGGCCGGTCGACTTCCACTTCGACGTGCTGCGCCAGTTCGGCGCCAAGATCGAGAAGCGCGCCGACGGGCAGTACCTGGAGGCCCCGCAGCGGCTCCGCGGCACCAAGATCCGGCTGCCGTACCCCTCGGTCGGCTCGACCGAGCAGGTGCTGCTGACCGCGGTGCTGGCCGAGGGCGTCACCGAGCTGTCGAACGCCGCGGTGGAGCCGGAGATCGAGGACCTGATCTGCGTCCTGCAGAAAATGGGCGCCATCATCTCCATGGACACCGACCGGACGATCCGGATCACCGGTGTCGACAAGCTCGACGGCTACACCCACCGCGCCCTCCCGGACCGCCTGGAGGCCGCCTCCTGGGCGTCCGCGGCGCTGGCCACCGAGGGCAACATCTACGTCCGCGGCGCCCACCAGCGCTCGATGATGACGTTCCTGAACACCTTCCGCAAGGTCGGCGGCGCCTTCGAGATCGACGACGAGGGCATCCGCTTCTGGCACCCGGGCGGCTCGCTCAAGGCCATCGCCCTGGAGACCGACGTCCACCCCGGTTTCCAGACCGACTGGCAGCAGCCCCTGGTGGTCGCCCTGACCCAGGCGTCGGGCCTGTCGATCGTCCACGAGACGGTCTACGAGTCCCGGCTGGGCTTCACCGAGGCGCTCAACCAGATGGGCGCCCACATCCAGCTCTACCGCGAGTGCCTGGGCGGCTCCGCCTGCCGCTTCGGCCAGCGCAACTTCCTGCACTCCGCGGTCGTCTCCGGCCCCACCCGGCTGCAGGGCGCCGACCTGGTCATCCCCGACCTGCGCGGCGGCTTCTCGTACCTGATCGCGGCGCTGGCGGCGCAGGGCACGTCCCGGGTGCACGGCATCGACCTGATCAACCGCGGCTACGAGAACTTCATGGAGAAGCTCGTGGAGCTGGGCGCGAAGGTGGAGCTGCCGAACGGCAACCCGCGGGGCTGACGCCCACCGGCCCCCGGCCGCGCTGGATTCCGAAGGCGCCGCACGGTCCTCGCAGGAGGACCGTGCGGCGCCTTCGCCGTGCGCCCTTCCGCCCGCCTGCCCACCCGCGGCCCGGCAAGGGCCCTGGGCCGGCCGTACGCGGGCACGCACGAAGGCGGCCACCCCCGGGAGGGGTGGCCGCCTTCGGTGCCGTCGGAAGGGCCTTACTTGCCCTTGGCGGCTTCCTTGAGCTTGGAGCCCGCGGAGACCTTCACGCTGTAGCCGGCCGCGATCTGGATCGGCTCACCGGTCTGCGGGTTCCGGGCGGTGCGAGCGGCACGGTGGGTGCGCTCGAAGGTCAGGAAGCCGGGGATGGTGACCTTCTCGTCGCCCTTGGCGACGACCTCGCCGACGGTCTCGGCGAGCGCGGCCAGAACGGCGTCGGCGTCCTTGCGGGTCACCTCGGCGCGATCGGCCAGAGCGGCCACCAGCTCACTGCGGTTCATGTATGTACTCCCGTGTTCTTCTTGCCAATGCGGCGTGAGATCGAAGCCGATGCTGCCAGGGCCCTCGGACGGCCCACCGAACCGGGTCCGTCCTTCAGCTCCCTCGCGCCTGAGGTCCCCCTGGACATTGTCCTTGGGAGAGCATCCTGCCCCCACCTGCGGCGGTAAAGCCAATCCGGCACCCTGGAGGGTCACCCGCCACCCTATGGGTGGCTCGCTGGGGGCAGGTCCCGCGACGCGCCGTCTCAGACGCCCGTGGCGGCCGTCACAGCGTCGCCCGCGGCCTTCGCCGCGTCACGCACCGCGCCGGCGACCGCACCCGCGACCTTCTCGTTGAAGACGCTGGGGATGATGTAGTTCGCGTTGAGCTCGTCGTCCAGCACGACGTCGGCGAGGGCGCCGGCCGCTGCCAGCATCATTTCGGTGTTCACCGTACGCGAGGCGGCGTCGAGCAACCCGCGGAAGACGCCGGGGAACACCAGGACGTTGTTGATCTGGTTGGGGAAGTCGGAACGGCCGGTGGCGACCACGGCGGCGGTCTGGCGGGCGATCGCCGGGTCGACCTCCGGGTCCGGGTTGGCCAGCGCGAACACGATCGCACCCTCGGCCATCTGGGCCACGTCGTCGCCGTCGAGGACGTTGGGGGCCGAGACGCCGATGAAGACGTCGGCGCCGACCACGGCCTCCTTGAGGGTGCCGGTGACGCCCTCGGGGTTGGTGTTGTCGGCGATCCAGCGCAGCGCCGAGTCGGGGTCGGCGTCGACGAGGTCGGGGCGGCCGGCGTGGACCACGCCGTGGATGTCGGCGACCACCGCGTGGTGCACGCCGGCGGCCAGCAGCAGCTTGAGGATGGCGGTGCCGGCCGCACCGGCGCCGGACATCACGACCCGGACGTCCTCGATCTTCTTGCCGACCACCCGCAGCGCGTTGGTGAGCGCCGCGAGCACCACGATGGCGGTGCCGTGCTGGTCGTCGTGGAAGACCGGGATGTCCAGGGCCTCGCGCAGACGGGCCTCGATCTCGAAGCAGCGGGGCGCGGAGATGTCTTCCAGGTTGATGCCCGCGAAGCCGGGGGCGATGGCCTTGACGATCTCGACGATCGCGTCGCTGTCCTGGGTGTCCAGGCAGATCGGCCAGGCGTCGATGCCGGCGAAGCGCTTGAAGAGGGCCGCCTTGCCCTCCATGACGGGCAGTGCGGCCTTGGGGCCGATGTTGCCCAGGCCGAGGACCGCGGAACCGTCGGTGACCACCGCGACGCTGTTGCGCTTGATGGTGAGGCGGCGCGCGTCCTCGGGGTTGTCGGCGATCGCCTGGCAGACCCGCGCGACGCCCGGGGTGTAGACCATGGACAGGTCGTCACGGTTGCGGATGGGGTGCTTGGACGACATCTCGATCTTGCCACCGAGGTGCATCAGGAAGGTCCGGTCCGAGACCTTGCCGAGCGAGACGCCTTCGATGGTGCGCAGCTTGGAGACGATCTCCTGGGCGTGCGCGGTGGAGGTCGCGGCGATCGTGACGTCGATCCGGAGCTTCTCGTGACCGGATGCGGTCACGTCGAGGCCGGTGACCGACCCGCCGGAGGACTCCACGGCCGTGGTGAGCTGGCTGACGGCGGTGCCGCTTGCGGGAACTTCCAGTCGCACCGTCATCGAATACGAGACGCTAGGCGCCGTTGCCATGGCCGACTTCCTCTGCTTTCCCTGGTTTGGCTCTAAGCGGCTCCGGGACTCAGGGGTGCCCGAGCCGGAGCGCGTCGTTCGATCGTCCCACCTACCAGCCGGTATACGGTAACCAGCTACGAATTTCGGAAAGACTCTTCCACCATACGAGAGTTGCCCCGTCGAGCGGAACCCCCTCGGGCGGCGCGAATCAGCCACAGTGCGCTCCGCGCCCGCACCGGCCGGGAAAACGACCGCGGGCGCCCCTCCCGAAGGAGGGGCGCCCGCGCCTCACTGGCTTATGACACCGACCCGCCATGCTCGCCTCGCGGCAAGTGGTCGCTCGTAGCGACGATGGTTGGGCCCGGGGGCTTGGATCGAGCCGGTGCCGCCACCAAGGCTAACAAACCATCCCGGCAAGCGAATCCCGTCCCGCGCGACGGATTTCACAACCCCTCGGATGGCAGCACGGCCGCGCCCGCCGCGCCCCGGACCCGCCCTAGTCGCGCAGCAGGTCCGGCACCCCGTCCGCGTCCGGGTCGTCCGGGGCGGCGGAGAGCACGGTCAGCTGCTGGGTGGCTCGGGTCAGGGCGACGTAGAGCACCCGCAGCCCGGCCGGCGACTCGTCGGCGATCTCGGCGGGCGAGACCACCAGGGTGGCGTCGTACTCCAGGCCCTTGGCCTCCAGGGAGCCCAGCGCCACGACGCGGTCGCCGAGCCCGGCCAGCCAGGTGCGGGCCTGCGTGCGGCGGTGCATCGCCACCACGACGCCGACCGTGCCCTCGACCTCGCCCAGCAACCGCGCGGCCTCGGCGACGGTGGCCCGTTCCAGCGCCCCGTCGGCCGCGCCGCCCGAGCCGGCCGCGCCGCCTGCGTCTGCGCCGTCCACGACGGCGAAGCGCGGCTCCAGGCCGGTCGAGCGGACCGCCCGCGGGGCCGGGGCACCGGGCATGGCCAGGGCCAGCACCTTGGACGCCAGCTCCGCGATCTCGGCCGGGTTGCGGTAGTTCACGGTGAGCGTGAAGCGGCGGCGGGGGCGGGTGCCCAGTGCCTCGTCGCGGGCCTCGGCGGCCTCGTCCGGGTCCGACCAGGAGGACTGCGCCGGGTCGCCGACCACGGTCCAGGTGGCGTGCCGGCCGCGGCGGCCGACCAGCCGCCACTGCATGGGCGTCAGGTCCTGGGCCTCGTCGACGATGACGTGGGCGTAGTCGGTGCGCTCCTCCTCCAGCCGCTCGCGCCGGCCGCGGCCGGACGAGAACCGGTCCGCGTAGGTGGTCAGCTCCTCCAGGCCGGTGAGCTGGTCCAGCGGGTCGGCCTCGCGGGGGCGGGCCGGCCGGGCCGGAGCGCCCAGGACCAGTTGGAGCTCGTCCAGCAGCGCGATGTCGTGCACCGACAGCGGGCCCCGGCCGTCGTCGCCCAACCGGCGCAGCGAGCGGGCGAGTTGCCGGACCTCGCGCGGGGTGAGCAGGCGGCGCGCCCAGCGGCCGAGGCGGCGGTCGTCGGCCATCGTGGCGAGCACCCCGCGCGGGGTGAGTTCGGGCCACCAGCCCTCCAGGAAGTCCTGGAAGTCGGGTTCGGTGACGAGGTCCTCGTCGAAGCCCTGGCGGGCCTCGGCGGCCAGCTCCGGGTCCGGGAAGCGGCGGGCCGCGCCGG
>LIQL01000019.1 GCA_001418405.1 Streptomyces diastatochromogenes
TCCGGATGAGGCGGGTCGTCGGTCCGTTGGGGTGTACTCGTGTCCGGATGGGGTCGGTGAGGGTGTTTGGTCGCTGCATGCGTCGGGTGTGTTGGCTCCGGGAGCGTCGCGGGGTGATGTGGGTTTCGATGGTGGGGTGTGGCCTCCGCGGGATGTTGTGGGGGTGGATGTTGAGGGGTGCTACGAGGAGTTTGCGGGGGCTGGGTTTGGTTATGGTCCGGTGTTCCGTGGGTTGCGTGCGGTGTGGCGTCGTGGTGAGGAGTTGTTCGCCGAGGTCGCGCTACCGGACGACGCCGACGACGGCGCGGCGCGGTTCGGCGTTCACCCCGCACTGTTGGATGCGTCCTTGCACGCGGTCCTGCTCGCCGCGCTCCAGTCCGATGGGGAGGGTGACGACGCTGCTCGTGGCGCGGGCCCGGCCCTTCCCTTCTTGTGGGAGGGCGTGTCGCTGTTCGCTGCGGGTGCGTCCGTGTTGCGGGTGAGGTTGGCGCCTGTGGGGGAGGGGGCGGTGTCGGTGACTGCGGTGGACCCGGCAGGGGCCCCGGTCATCGCCGTCGACGCACTCCACACCCGCACCCTCACCAACGAGGAAGCGAGCGGCACTGACGTCCGGCTGCGCGATGCGCTCTTCGGCGTCCGGTGGACCGCTGCCCCCCTCGCGCCGGCGGCCCCGGCCACCAGTGTCGCGCTGCTCGGTCCCGACCGCCTGGGCCTCGCCGAGGCGCTCGTCCGCTCGCCCGGGACGACCGTGCACACCTACGCGAGCGTCACCGCGCTGACCGAGGCCGGGCCGGACGCACAGGTACCCGCGATCACGCTCGTCGCTGTCGGCGCGGACGAAGAAGCCCTCAGCGAAGGCACGACCGTCGACGCGACGCACCGACTCACCACCGAGGCACTCCTCACGATCCAGGCATGGCTGGCCGATGAACGTCTCGCGGCCGGGCGCCTGGTCTTCGTGACCCGTGGTGCGGTCGGCGGCCAGGATCCCGCAGCCGCGGCCGTTCAGGGCCTGGTCCGATCCGCCCAGACCGAGAATCCGGGCGTCTTCGGCCTGATCGACCTCGACGGCTCCGACGGCTCCGGCGAGGCGCTCGCCCAGGCCCTCACCTCCGATGAACCGCAGCTGCTGCTGCGCGACGGACGCCCGCACGCCGCCCGGCTGACCCGTCTCACGCCCCAGGCCGGTGCCACCGCACCGACCGTGTGGAACACCGAGGGAACGGTACTGATCACCGGTGGCACCGGCGGGCTTGGCGCGCAGATCGCCCGCCACCTCGTCGACGAGCACGGCGTACGCAACCTGCTGCTCGTCAGCCGCAGTGGTGAACGAGCTGCGGGTGTGGCCGAGTTGGTCGCCGATCTTGAAGAGCTCGGTGCCGAGGTGGTGGTTCGGGCGTGTGATGTATCTGATCGTGCTGCGGTGTTGGGGTTGGTGGCTGGTCATCGGGTGTCGGCTGTGGTGCATGCGGCCGGGGTGTTGGATGACGGGTTGGTTGCGGGGTTGTCGCCGGAGCGGTTGTCGGCGGTGTTGCGGCCGAAGGTGGATGCTGCGTGGCATTTGCATGAGGCGACGCGTGGGCTGGACTTGGGTGCGTTCGTGGTGTTCTCGTCGGTGGCGGGGACGTTCGGCAGTCCTGGTCAGGGCAACTACGCGGCGGCGAATGCGTTCTTGGACGCGTTGATGGTGCGGCGGCGGGCCTCGGGTCTGCCGGGTGTGTCACTGGCGTGGGGGCCGTGGGAACAGTCCGGTGGGATGACGGGCACGTTGTCGGACGCCGAGGCCGAGCGTCTCGCCCGTTCCGGAATGCCGCCGCTCACGGTCGAACAGGGCCTCGACCTCTTCGACGCCGCACTCACCCTCGGCAGCGTTCCGACGGCTGAATCAGGACGAGCGGGCGCCGGCGCATCCGGAACCGCCCGCACGCCGGACGGCACGGATGGCGCGCTCGTCGCTCCGGTCCGGCTCGACCTCGCGGCCCTGTCCACACGGGGCGAAGTGCCCGCGATCCTGCGCCGATTGGTGCGGACCCGCACCCGCCGCACGGCGGCCGGAGGCTCCGCAACCGTCGCCGGACTGGTCGGCCGCCTCTCCGAACTCCCGGCCGACGCACGCCGGCAAGAACTCCTGGACCTGGTCCGCACCCAGGCGGCCCTCGTCCTCGGGCACGCCGAATCGGCCTCCGTGGACACCACCGCACAGTTCCGGGACCTCGGCTTCGACTCCCTGACGGCCGTCGAACTCCGCAACCGCCTGAGCACCGCCACCGGCCTGCGCCTCACCGCGACACTGGTCTTCGACTACCCGAACACCGACGCCCTGGCCGATCACTTGCAGACCGAGTTGTTCGGTGCTGTCGAGACTGAGGTGCGGGAGCTGGCTCCGGCGCTGGTGTCGTTGGCGGATGATCCGGTCGTGGTGGTGGGGATGGCCTGCCGGTATCCGGGTGGGGTCGGCTCGCCGGAGGAGCTGTGGCGTCTGGTGAGCGAGGGCGCTGATGCGATCGGTGACTTCCCGACGAATCGTGGCTGGGACGTCGAGTCCCTCTACCACCCCGATCCCGACCACCTCGGTACGTCTTACACCCGCTCTGGCGGTTTCCTGCATGAGGCGGGGGAGTTTGATCCTGGTTTCTTCGGGATGAGTCCGCGGGAGGCGTTGGCGACCGATTCGCAACAGCGGTTGCTGCTGGAGTCGTCGTGGGAGGCGGTCGAGCGGGCCGGTATCGACCCGTTGAGCCTGCGCGGCAGCGCGACAGGCGTGTTCGCGGGTGTCATGTATGGGGACTACGGGAGCATCCTGGGCGGTAGGGAGTTCGAGGGGTTCCAGGGCCAGGGCAGCGCCGGCAGCGTAGCCTCCGGCCGCGTCTCCTACACCCTCGGTCTCGAAGGCCCGGCCGTCACCGTCGACACCGCCTGCTCCTCCTCCCTGGTCGCCCTGCACCTCGCGGCGCAAGCCCTCCGGGCCGGCGAGTGCACCCTCGCACTGGCCGGTGGTGTGACGGTGATGTCCACCCCGGGCACGTTCGTGGAGTTCTCGCGCCAGCGCGGCCTGGCCCCCGACGGCCGCTCCAAGGCGTTCGCCGAGGCGGCGGATGGTGTCGGCTGGTCCGAGGGCGTGGGCATGCTGGTGTTGGAGCGCCAGTCGGACGCGGTGCGCAACGGTCACGAGATCCTGGCGGTGGTGCGCGGTTCGGCCGTCAACCAGGACGGTGCTTCCAACGGTCTGACGGCGCCCAACGGTCCGTCCCAGCAGCGGGTGATCCGCCAGGCGCTCGCCAGCGGTGGTCTGTCCCCGGCCGACGTGGACGTGGTCGAGGCGCACGGCACGGGAACCACTCTCGGCGACCCGATCGAGGCTCAGGCGTTGCTCGCGACCTACGGCCGTGACCGCGATGCCGATCAGCCGCTGTGGCTCGGTTCGATCAAGTCCAACATCGGGCACACCCAGGCTGCGGCCGGTGTCGCGGGCATTATCAAGATGGTGTTGGCGATGCGGCACGGCGTCCTGCCCCGGACCCTGCACGTCGACGCCCCGTCCTCGCACGTCGACTGGTCCGAGGGCGCGGTGGAACTGCTGACGGACGAGACGGCGTGGCCGGAGACCGGCCGGGCCCGGCGCGCCGGCGTCTCCTCGTTCGGGATCAGCGGCACCAACGCCCACGTCATCCTCGAACAGCCGACGGCCCAGCAGCACGCAGTACCGGAGAAGGCTCAGGTGCAGCTGCCCGTGGTGCCGTGGGTGCTGTCCGGCAAGTCGCCGGAGGCCCTGCGCGGCCAGGCCGCACGCCTGCGTACCCTTCTGGCGGAGCGACCCGGAACGCGCCCGATCGACGTCGGCCACTCGCTGGCGACGACGCGTTCGACGTTCAACCACCGCGCGGTCGTCCTCGTCGGCGACGCGATGGATCCCGTTGACGCCCTGGGCGCCCTGGGCGCCCTGGACGCGCTGGCATGCGGAGCACCCGATCCGACCGTCGTCACCGACTCGGTGTCCGCCGGAGGTTCGGCCGTGCTGTTCTCGGGGCAGGGATCCCAGCGCCTCGGTATGGGACGTGGGTTGTGCGGCCGGTTCCCGGTGTTCGCGGAGGCGTTGGACGAGGTCGTCGATGGTCTGGATGCTGAACTGCCCGGGCAGGTCGGGTTGCGGGAGGTGATGTGGGGTGATGACGCCGATCGGTTGAACGAGACGGGTTGGGCGCAGCCGGCGTTGTTCGCTGTGGAAGTCGCCCTGTTCCGTCTGGTGGAGAGTTGGGGTGTGCGGCCGGACTTCGTCGCCGGCCACTCGATCGGTGAGATCGCGGCGGCGCACGTCGCGGGCGTGTTGTCGTTGGCGGATGCGTGCCGTTTGGTGGCGGCTCGTGCTCGGTTGATGCAGGCGCTTCCGTCGGGTGGTGCGATGATCGCCGTCCAGGTGACGGAGGACGAGGTTCTCCCGCACCTTACGGACGACCTGGCGATTGCCGCGATCAACGGGCCCACCTCCGTCGTTCTCTCCGGTAGTGAGAGCGCGGCTCTCGCGGTGGCGGAGCGGCTCGCGGCGGATGGTCGGAAGACGACGCGGTTGCGGGTTTCGCACGCGTTCCACTCGCCGCTGATGGACCCGATGTTGGAGGACTTCCGCGCCGTCGCGGAGGGCCTTTCCTACGGTGCGCCGTCCCTGTCTGTGGTGTCGAACCTGACGGGTGAACTGGCCTCGGCCGATGTTCTCTGCTCGGCGGAGTACTGGGTGCGGCACGTCCGCGAGGCGGTCCGTTTCGCCGACGGCGTCCGTACCCTCGCCGACCACGGCGCCACCACCTTCCTGGAACTCGGCCCGGACGGCGTCCTCTCCGCCATGGCGGGGCAGACCCTCGATGGCGATGCCATCAGCGCCGTACCCCTCCTGCGCAAGGACCGCGGCGAGGAGTCCGCAGCCATGACGGCCCGGGCCCGCCTGCACGCGCGCGGCCTCACCGACGACTGGCAGGACTTCTTCGCCGGCACCGATCCGCAGCGGACCGACTTGCCGACGTATGCGTTCCAGCGTGAGTGGTTCTGGCCGGTGGGTCGGGCTGGCGGTGGTGGTGATGTGCGGGCTGTGGGGCTTGGTGTGACGGAGCATGCGTTGTTGGGTGCTGCGGTGGAGCTGGCTGCTGGTGAGGGGGTGTTGTTCACCGGTCGTCTTTCTGTGCAGTCGCAGTCGCAGTCGTGGTTGGCGGATCATGTGGTGTTGGGTCGGGTGGTTGTTGCGGGGACTGCGTTGTTGGAGATGGTGTTGTGTGCGGGGGAGGGGGTTGGTTGTGATCGGGTGGCGGAGCTGACGTTGGCTGCTCCGTTGGTGTTGCCTGAGGTGGGTGGGGTGCGGGTGCAGGTGGCGGTCGGTGATCCGGATGAGGCGGGTCGTCGGTCCGTTGGGGTGTACTCGTGTCCGGATGGGGTCGGTGAGGGTGTTTGGTCGCTGCATGCGTCGGGTGTGTTGGCTCCGGGAGCGTCGCGGGGTGATGTGGGTTTCGATGGTGGGGTGTGGCCTCCGCGGGATGTTGTGGGGGTGGATGTTGAGGGGTGCTACGAGGAGTTCGCGGGGGCTGGGTTTGGTTATGGTCCGGTGTTCCGTGGGTTGCGTGCGGTGTGGCGTCGTGGTGGGGAGTTGTTCGCCGAGGTCGCGCTACCGGACGACGCCGACGACGGCGCGGCACGGTTCGGCGTTCACCCCGCACTGTTGGATGCGTCCTTGCACGCGGTCCTGCTCGCCGCGCTCCAGTCCGATGGGGAGGGTGACGACGCTGCTCGTGGCGCGGGCCCGGCCCTTCCCTTCTCGTGGGAGGGCGTGTCGCTGTTCGCTGCGGGTGCGTCCGTGTTGCGGGTGAGGTTGGCGCCTGTGGGGGAGGGGGCGGTGTCGGTGACCGCGGTGGACCCGGCAGGGGCCCCGGTCATCGCCGTCGACGCCCTCCACATCCGCACCCTCACCAACGACGAACTGAAGGCGGCCGACGGCAGCCCGTACCAGGACTCGCTCTTCCACGTGGACTGGACGGCCATCCCGGCTGCCCACCCCACTGCGTCGGGCGCGCCCGCCTCCGTGGCCGTCCTGGGAACCGACCCGCTCGACTTCGCCGAGGACCTCGCCGGTGCCCTGGCGGGTTCCTGGGACGTGATCTGCGAACCCGCCGGGCTCACGGCGCTCGCTGCCTCCGCGAAGCCGGTGCCGGACCTCGTCCTCGTACCGGTCTCGGGAGCATCGACGGCGGGGCGTGAGGCTGGCGCGGGACCGGTCGAGGTGCCCGACGTCGTGCGCGAGTGCACCGTTCAGGTACTGGAGCAGCTCCAGCAGTGGCTCGCCGACGACCGGTTCGCGGCTTCTCGGCTGGTGTTCGTGACGCGCGGCGCGGTGGCGGTGGACGACACAGGCAGCACCGACCTGGCGGCCTCGGCTGTCTGGGGCCTGGTGCGGTCCGCGCAGTCGGAGAACCCGGGCTGCTTCGGTCTGCTCGATGTCGACCCGCCCACCGACCAGAACACCGACGCGCACCGCACCCCGTCCAGCACACCCTCCGCCTCCGCCTCCGCCGACTCCACAATCTCCTCCGGACTCGCCGCAGCCCTGCGCGCGACGGCCGACGAACCGCAGGTGGCCCTGCGCGCCGGAACGGTGCTGGCGGCCCGGCTGGCCCGGACCACTGCCCCGGAGCCCAGTGCGGACACCGGGAGCAGCACGACCGGGCAGGCACTCGGGCACGGCACGGTGCTGATCACCGGTGGCACCGGCGGGCTCGGCGCGCAGGTCGCCCGCCACCTCGTCGACGAGCACGGTGTACGCAACCTCCTGCTGGTCAGCCGGCGCGGGCCGGCCGCCCCGGGCGTCGGCGAACTGGTCGCCGCTCTCGAAGCGCTCGGTGCTGAAGTGGTGGTCCGGGCGTGTGACGTGGCTGAGGGCGCGGCGGTGGCGGCGCTCGTTGCCGATGCGTCGCGGGAGCGTCCGTTGTCGGCGGTGGTGCATGCGGCCGGGGTGTTGGACGACGGCGTGATCGGTTCGCTGTCCGCGGATCGGCTGGGCGTGGTCCTGCGACCGAAGGTGGACGCTGCGTGGCATTTGCACGAGGCGACGCGTGGGATGGACTTGGGCGCGTTCGTGGTGTTCTCGTCGGTGGCGGGGACGTTCGGTAGTCCTGGTCAGGGTAACTATGCGGCGGCGAACGCGTTCTTGGACGCGTTGATGGTGCAGCGGCGGGCCTCGGGTCTGCCGGGTGTGTCGTTGGCGTGGGGGCCGTGGGAGCGGTCGGGCGGGATGACGGGCACGTTGTCGGACGCCGAGGCCGAGCGTCTCGCCCGTTCCGGAATGCCGCCGCTCACGGTCGAACGGGGCCTCGCCCTCTACGACGCGGCGACGGCCGGGGACCGGGCCGTGGCGGTGCCGGTGCAACTGGACCTCACCGCGCTGCGTGGGCGCGGCGACGTCCCGGCGTTGTTGCGCGGTGTGGTCCGCACGCCCGCCCGACGGGCCGCGGCGACCGGTGCGGCGCCGTCCGCCGACGGGCTCGCCCGGCAGCTGGCCGGGCTCGGCGGGGCCGAGCAGGACGAGGTCCTGCTGACGCTGGTGCGCGGCCAGGCGGCGATGGTGCTCGGGCACGCCGGCGGGTCGATGATCGGAGCGGGCCGGCAGTTCCAGGAACTCGGCTTCGACTCGCTGACCGCGGTGGAGTTCCGGAACCGGCTCAACGCGGCCACCGGACTGCGGCTGCCGGCCACCCTGCTGTTCGACCACCCGACGCCGGCCGACGTCGTCCGGCACCTGCGCGGCCAACTCTGCGCGGACGAGGTGACGGGCACCGGCTCCGTGCTCGCGGCGCTGGACCACCTGGAGACGGTCATCGCCGGACTGGCCCTCGACGACTCGCGAGAGCACCAGTTGGTGGCCGGTCGGCTGGAGGTGCTGAAGGCCAAGTGGGCCCAGCTGCGGCAGGCGGACGCGTCCGCGGGCGACGGGGCGGACATCGATCTCGACGACGCTTCGGACGATGCGATGTTCGCGCTGCTCGACGATGAACTCGGGCTCAACTGAGCCTCTCATTGCGGTGAACACCACGGCTCCCGGTGGACGGACGCTCGATTCCGGCCACCGGGAGGGCCTTACCGGCCTCTTCTCGCGACACGTGAAGAACTAGGGAATTACCCACAGTCCGATCATGTGCAATGAATTCCGTGACTCGGAAACCCCTGCGCGAGTCATGGAGTTACGGTGTGACCATGTGTTCGTCCGGCGGTGGCGGCGTGCACGGACGTCACGGCTCGTCCCCGGCCGAGACGTCCAGCTGATGCTGCCCGACGACGCGTGACACTCGGTTCGTCCCTAGGAGGTCCCCCCCATGACCACGTCCACCGAGGAGAGCCTGTGGTCCCGGTGCTTCCACCCGGCACCGGCCGCCCGGACCAGGCTCTTCTGCTTCCCCCACGCGGGTGGCTCGGCCTCCTTCTACTTCCCGGTCTCCGCTCAACTCTCCTCCGTCGCCGAGGTGATCGCGATCCAGTACCCGGGTCGCCAGGACCGGCACAAGGAGCCCGGCGTCGGCAACCTCTCCGTCCTGGCCGACCAGGTCTACGACGCGGTGCGCCCCCGCTTGAAGGAGCGGCCGAGCACCTTCTTCGGGCACAGCATGGGCGCGGCCCTCGCCTTCGAGGTGGCCCGACGCTTCGAGGCCGACGGTGGTGAGCTGTCCCATCTCTTCGCCTCCGGGCGCCGAGCCCCCTCCCGGGTGCGTGACGAGTCCGTGCATCGGCGCAGCGACGACGGCATCGTCCAGGAGCTCAAGCTGCTCGCCGGCACCGACACCGCGGTGCTCGGCGACGAGGAGATCCTGCGGATGGTGCTGCCCGCGATCCGCACCGACTACCAGGCCATCGAGACCTACAGCTGCTCGCCCGACACCACCGTCCGGGCCCCGCTGACCGTCCTCACCGGCGACCGCGACCCCAAGACCTCCATGGACGAGGCCGAGGCATGGCGCGGCCACACCACCGGCAAATTCGACCTGAAGGTCTTCCCCGGCGGGCACTTCTTCCTCAGCTCCGAGGCCCCGGCCGTCATCGACCTGCTGCGCCAGCACTTCACCTCCTAGGTGCCAACCCGTCGTCCGAGCGGTCGGCGGCGGGGCCGTGGCATGCCCCGCGCCGCCGACCGGGGGACCTCCGGATCCGGGCGCGGCGTGCGTCGCCCGCCGGTGGCGCACTCCTCCGCGACCGGTGCGCGAGGCGTCGGTGCGTCTGCCTGCCACGGGGGGCGCGAGGTCCGGCGCGTGTCCGTAGGCGGACCGTTCGGAGAACGTCAAATGTCTTACAGGTGCCGCCCGTTCACCTCACGCTGCGCTATATGATCTTGTGATGGGGCATGTACGGAGGGTGTCGCCATCCCCTCCGCACCTGTCAACCCTGGTCGTCCGGGCGTGCGCGCAGCCGGCCGGCCACGGTTCCGGAGCACTGCGGCGCGATCGGCTTCAGTTGTCACCCCCCACCTGGAGGAACGCGTGATGCGGAACCAGTCCGGTTCTTCCGGGTTACTGACCACGCTGGTGGGGCGGGACGACGAACTGCGCACCCTCGCCCGGCACGCCGAAGCCGCCCGCGCCGGACAGGCGGGCCTGGTGATGCTCCATGGGCCGGCCGGCATGGGCAAGACCAGCCTGCTGCGGGCCTTCACCACCGGCGCGGCCTGCCGGGGCATGACCGTCCTCCACGGCACCTGCCGCGAGACCGACGCCGGCGCCGGCTACAGCGGTGTGCGCGAACTCCTGGGCGGGCTCGGCCTGGGCCGCGGCGACGCCCACCGCTCGCCCCTGCTCGACGGACTGGCCGCCCGCGCACTGCCCGCGCTCACCGCCGACCCCGTGGGCCACGACGCCGCCACCGCCGCCTACCCGGTGCTGCACGGCCTGTACTGGCTCGCCGCCCGCCTCATGGCAGAGCAGCCGCTGGTGCTCGTCCTCGACGACGTCCACTGGTGCGACGAACGGTCCCTGACCTGGATCGACTTCCTGCTGCGGCGCGCCGAGGAACTGCCGCTGCTGGTGGTCCTGGCCCGGCGCAGCGAGGCCGAACCGCTGGCGCCCGCGGTGCTCGCCGACCTCGCCTCCCAACGGTGCCCGACCGTGCTGCGCCTGCGCCCGCTCGACCGCGACCACGTCGGCGAGATGGTGCGCCGGGTCTTCCGGGCCACGGCCGCACCGACCTTCGTCGCCCGGGTTACCGCCGTGTCCGGCGGCAACCCGCTCACGCTCGCCCGCCTCCTCGACGAACTCCGTGCCGAAGGCGTGTCGCCGGACGCCGACGGGGAGCGCCGGGCCGCCGAGGTCGGCAGCCACGTCCTGGCCCGCTCGGTGCGCAGTCTGCTGGAACGCCGGCCGCCGTGGGTGCGGGACGTCGCCCGCGCGAGCGCGGTGCTCGGCGAGGAGTGCACCGAGCTGGTGGCGGCGCTCGCCGGCGTCCCGGCCGGCACCGTCGAGGAGGCCCTGCACGTGCTGCGCCGGGCCGGCATCGTCGCCGGCGACCGCATCGACTTCGTGCACGACGTGGTGCGCGCCGCTGTCCTGGACGACATCGCACCCGCCGACCTCGCCGAACTCCGCACCAACGCCGCACTGTTGCTCAGCGACGCCGGCCGGCCCTCCGAGGAACTGGCCGGCCAACTCATGCTGCTGCCGGTGCTCGACCAACCGTGGATGGCCGGGGTGCTGCGGGACGCCGCCGCGCAGGCGGAGGGGCGCGGCGCCCCGGAAGCCGGCGTGCGGTGCCTGTACCGGGTCCTGGAGATGACGCCGGACGACGTCGCCGTACGCATCCGGATGGCCCGCGCGCTCGCCGAGAGCAACCCGCCCGAGGCGATCCGCCTCCTCCAGGAAGCCCTGTCCCTCGCCGGTGACGTCCGCACCCGCGCCCAGGTCGCCGTCCAATACGGCTTCACCTGCCTCGCCGTGCAGGAATCCCCGTCCGGCGTGCGGGTGCTGGAGGAGGTGCTCACCGAGCTGTCCGCCGCCGTCGGGCCCGAACCCGGCCCCGCCGACCGCGAGTTGCGCACCCTTGTGGAATCCGTCCTGCTCATCGTCGGCACCGACGAGAAGGCCACCATCGGCGCGGTCCGCGACCGGGCGGCCCGGCTCACCGTCCCGCCCGGCGACACCCCGGCCCAGCGCCAGATGTTGGCGATGACCACCGTGCTCACCGCGATGGACGGCCGCGACGCCCGCGCGACCGTCGACCAGGCCCGCCGCGCGCTCCGGGTGCCGGGCGTCGAACTGGAGCCCTGGTCGCTGCTGTCCGCCTCCTTCGCGCTGACCCTCGCCGACGAGATCGCGGACGCCCAGTACGCGCTCGACCTCATGCTCCAGTACGGGCAGGCCAACGCGGCCGTGTGGACGTACGTGCTGGGGCTCTCCACGCGCGCCCTGTTCCACCACGGGGTGGGCGCCTTTCCGGACGCGCTGGCCGACGCCCAGACCGCGATGGAGATCATCGGCGAGGAGCGCTGGGGCGACACCGCCGTGCTGCCCCGCGTGGCGCTGGCCACCGCCCTCGTCGACCGCGGGGAACCCGAACGCGCCGAGCAGGTCCTGGACGGCATCAAACGCGGCCGTCTGGAACGGTTCGTCATCGAGTACCACTGGTACCTGGCGGCCCGCGCCTTCGCCCGCTGGGCCCGCGGCGACCTCCAAGGCGCCCTCGACCTCTTCCTCGCCTGCGGCCGGTCCCTGGAGGAATCCCGCATCAGCAACCCGGCGTTCCTGCCGTGGTGGGCGGAGGGCGCGGTGCTCCTGACGCTGCTGGGTAGCCCCGGGAAGGCACGCGAACTCGCCGCATCCGGAAGCGAGTTGGCCGAGCGGTGGGGTACGAACAGCAGTCTCGGACTGGCCCGGATGGCCCGGGGCGTGGCCGCCCCCGGCAGCACCGGCATCGGGCACCTCACCGAGGCCGTCGCCCTCCTCGGCGACTCGCCGGCCCGCGCCACCGAGGCCCGCGCCGAACTCTTCCTGGGGCACGCCCACCTCAAGGCCGACGACCCGCGCGCCGCCCGCGAACACCTGCGCGCCGCCGCCGGCCTGGCCCAGCGCTGCGGCGCCCTGACGCTCGGCGACAGCGCCAGGAAACTGCTGGTCGCCGCGGGCGGCCGGGTGCGCCGGATGACCACCTCGCCGCTCGACATGCTGACCGGGATGGAACGCACCGTCGCGGACCTCGCGGTGACCGGCGCCAGCAACCGGGCCATCGCGGAGAGCCTCTTCGTGACCGTGCGGACCATCGAGACGCACCTCACCAGCGTCTACCGGAAGCTCGGGGTCGGCGGACGCACCGAACTGTCCACCGTCCTGGCAACCAGGAACCCCTCCGGCCGCAAGCCACCGGCGTGGGTCTCCCAGGCACGCGGACGCGACTGACACGAACAGGACGAGAGGTAGCGGTGCACCCGAGCAAGGCGCGGAACCATCCGACCACCTGCACGCCGCAGTGTGCACCCGACGCCCACGGTGACCCCGCCATGCTCCTGGAATGCGGCCGGGAACAGCGCCTCATCGGTGACGTCCTGCACCGACTCGGCCAGGGAGCCGGTTCGATCCTCACCTTGACCGGACGGCCGGGCCACGCCCAGAACGCGCTGGTCCGCTGGGGTGCCTGTCGTGCCAGACACCACGGACTGCGCGTGCTGCGGGCCCAGGCGACACCCACCGAACGCGACCTCAGACACGGCGCCGTCCTCCAACTGCTGGCCCCCCTCGACGGCAACGACGGCCGCACCCTGGACGCCCTGATCGGCCACGACGGCCCGCCGCCACTGCCCGGGATCGCGGACGTGCTGCGGTGCGCCGGCACCGCACCCACGCTCCTCGTGGTCGAGGACGTCCAATGGCTGGACCCGGCCTCCCACACCTGGCTGCAGACCCTGCTGCGCCACTTCGGCCCACACCTGCCGCTCGCCGCCCTCGCCAGCAGCTGCGGAGGCACCGGGGCCTTCGACGCCGCGGACGACGCCGCCGGCCCGACACACCGGGACGACGTGCCGGCCCGGCACGTCGTCGTGCCCCCGCTCACCGACCGCGGGGTCGCCGCCACCGTCCGCGCCTACTGCGGCACCCCGGGCGACGAGGAGTTCGTCGCCGCGCTCACCTCCGCCACCGCCGGCAACCCGGCCGTCCTGCGGGACGTGCTGCGCCAGTTCACCGCACTCGACCACCAGCCCGACGCCGCCCACCTCCCCCCACTCCACGCCCTCACCGCGGGCGTCGTCGGCGACCACACGGTGCGCGCCCTGGACGGTCTGCCGTCCGAGGTGAACTCCGTGCTGCGGGCCCTGGCCGTCTGCGGCGACCTGCTCGACTTCACCCGGGTCCACACCCTCGCCGGCGCCCGCTCCCTGTCACAGGACCGGATCCGCAGCCTGCTGTCGAACGTCGGCCTGACGGTGTCCGTCGGCGACAAGGTCCACATCCGCTTCCCCGCCTCCAAGGCCCGCGTCATCGAAGACATGCCGGCGGCGGAGCGCGCCGACCTCTACGGCCGCGCGGCCGCGCTCGCCCACGGCGCCGGCGTCAACGACGAGGACGTCGCCCACCTCCTGCTGCGCTCGCCACCCCTCGGCGCCCCCTGGGTCGTGCCGCTGCTGCGCCGCGGTTTCGTCGCGGCCCTGCGCAGGGAGGACCACCAGCGTGCCTGCGCCTGTCTCTCCCGGGCCCTGCAAGAACCCCTCGACCCCGACGAACGCAGCCGGCTGACCCTGGAGCTGGCCGCCGCCGAGGCGGTCGCCCGGCCCGACGCCGGCGACCGGCGCCTGAGGGAACTGGTCCGCAACGCACCGCCCACCGGCGAAGTCCCGTCGACCGGAGCCGGGTTGGGCGTGCGCGCCATCGATCTGGGCTTGGCCCGGGGGAACAGCGAATGGGCGCGCAGCACGGCGGGCGAGGCCCTCCCGGACGCCGGACCGGCCGACCGGGAAGAGCTGGTCGCACTCTTCTGGCTGGCCGCGGTCCGGGACGACGACGCGCCGATGATCCCCGTGGTGCCCCCGCTGCCCGACCGCCCGGCACCACCGGCCCAGGCCGGCGCCCGCGCCTGGCAACTCGCCACCGAGGGCGAGGAGGCCGACAAGGCCAGGAAACTGGCCCGGATCGCCCTGGCCGGCGACCCGGGCGAGAGCCTGATGATGCCGCGACTGGCCGCCTGCGCCGCGCTGTTCGCCACCGACGACCACGACGAGGCGGTGCACGGCCTCGACGAGATGCTCGTCACCGCCCGCCGCGCCCACCTGCGCAGTCTGGCCGCCCGCGTCCTCAACCTGCGGGCCCGCCTGCACCTGTGCGCGGCGCGACTGGACGCCGCCGAACGGGACCTGGACGGCGCCGAACGCGCGCTGCCACCGACGAGTTGGCACCCGCGGGCCCTGCCCAACCTGATCGCCACCCGCATCCTCCTCAGCGTGGAGGCCGGCCGCCCGGACCGGGCCAGGCAACTCGCCACCGCCCCGGTGCCCGCCGGCGGCGAAGAGGGCGTGTGGTGGCCCTCGTTGCTGTTCGCCCGTGCCCGGCTGGCCGCGGCCGACGGCGATTGGGCGGAAGCGCTGCGGTTGTCCCTGGAGTCGGGCCGTCGGCTGTTGCGCCGGCAGTGGGTCAACCCGGCCCTGCTGAGCTGGCGCCCGTTGGCCGCGGAGGCGTCCGTGGAGACCGGCGACATGGCGGAGGCGCGACGCCTGCGCGACGAGGAACTGGCCCTCGCCGACCGGTGGGGCACCGCGAGCGCCCGCGGGGCCGCCCGCCTGTGGACGCGCGCCCTCTTCGCCGACGACCGGGACCAGGCCGTCCGCCGCTCCCGCGAGGCCGCCGAACTGCTGCGGAACTCGCCGGCCCGCCTCGCCTACCTGTGGAGCCGGCTGTACCAGGCCGGTGCCGAGGCCGCCCTGGGGGACGCGGCCGCGGCGGCCCGCTGCGTGGATGAGGTCTCCCGGACGGTCGTGACCCTCCCCACCAGCCGCCTCGCCACGACCGCCCGCACCCTGTCCGTCCCCGCCACACCCCATCAGGTCGGCGCCGTGCCGCGCACCACCCTGGTCCCACCCGGCTGGCGCGCCCTGACCGAGGCGGAGCGGCGCACCGTGCTGCTCGCCGCCCGCGGCCACGGCAACCGGCAGATCGCCGAACAACTCGCCGTCAGCCGGCGCACCGTGGAGCTCCGGCTGAGCAACGCCTACCGCAAGCTGCAGATCGGCGGCCGCAAGGAGCTGTACCGGCTCCTGGAAGCGGTGGAAGGGCCGATCGCGGATGCTTGTTGAGCGGGAGAACGAACTGGCCCGGATCCGGACCGCCCTCGACGCCGCGGCAGCGGGCGACTCCTCGCTCCTCCTCGTCACCGGCCCGCTCGGCAGCGGACGTTCGACGCTGCTGCGCCGAGTGCCGGAGCTCGCCGGCGACGACGCCCGGGTGCTGCGGGCCTGCGCCGCCTGGCGGGAGCGCGACTTCCCGTTCGGCATCGCCCGCCAGCTCTTCGACCACCTGCTGAACGGTGCCGGCGGCGCCGGACCCGCCCGGCGCGCCTCCGGCGCCGAGCAGTTCGGCGACCTGATGGACGCCGACGACCGCCGCAGCGGACCGGGCCCCGAGCGCGAAGTCTCCGACGCCGTTCTGCACGGCGCCCAGTCGTTGCTGGCCGACGCCGGCGCGCACCGGCGGTTGCTGATCCTGATCGACGACCTCCAGTGGGCCGACGGCCCCTCGCTGCGCTGGGTGGCGCACCTCACCCGGCGGTTGCACGGGCTGCGCGCGCTCCTGGTGTGCACGCTCGCCGACGGCGACCACCGGGCCCGCCATCCCCTGGTGCGCGAGGTCGTCGGTGCCGCCCGCGACGTCATCCGCCCTGCGCCACTGTCCCGGGACGCCGTCCGCGCCCTGCTCACCGAAGCGCACAGACAGCCGCCGCCGGAGGCGCTGGTGCGGGCCCTGCACGACGCGTCCGGCGGCAACCCGCTGTTCGTCACCGCCTTCCGGCGCGCCTTGGACCGGCCCGGCCCGCCGAACCACACTGAACCAGCCCTCGCCGTGGGGGAGTTGAGCCCCGCCGTGCTGCGCGACCGGATCGCGGGGCATCTGCGGATCCAGCCCCAGTCGGTGCGTGACGTCGCCGTCGCCGTCGCCGCCCTGGGCGACCACAGCGACCCGGCGCTGCTGGCCCAGCTCGCCGGCGTCGACGAGGTGGGCTTCGCCGGGACCCGGCGGGCCCTCGTCGACGCCGGCCTGCTCGCCCGCGGGCGGGACGTCCGCTTCGTCCACGGGGTGGTCCGGGACGCCGCGGACTCCCTCCTCACCCTCGGCGAACGCGAACGCGCCCACGACGCCGCCGCGGACCTGCTGTACCGCTGCGGGCGGCCCGCCGAACAGGTCGCCGGGCACCTGCTGGCCGTCGTCCACCCGGGCCGGCCCTGGTCGGAGAACGTCCTGCGGGCCGCGGCCTGCAACGCGTCGCGCGCCGGGCGGCCCGGCGACGCCGCCCGGTACCTGCGCCGCGCCCTGCTGCACCACCGCACCCAGGACGACAGCCGGGCCCGGCTCCTGATCGACCTGGCCACCGCCGAACGCGCCATCGACCCCGACGCCTGTGTGCGCCACGTCAGCCAGGCCGTAGCCCTGCTGTCCACCCCGCGCGACCGGGCCGCCGCCGTACTGCGCGTCCCGCCCAGTCTGCTCGCCGTGCCCAGCCCGTCCGCCGTGGAACTGGTGCGGCAGGCGGTCCGCACGCTCGACGACCCCGCCCGACCGGACGAGGAGGAGCCCGGCGAACTCGGGCTGCGCCTGGAGGCGTGGCTGCGGCACTCCGGCCACGAGAACCCCGTCGAGCTGACGTCCTCGGTCGAACGGCTGCGACGGATGGGACCGCGCCCCGCGGTGGACAGCGTCGCCGAACGCGAACTGGTCTCCGTGCTGCTGTGCGCGGGTGCCCTGAGCGGCCGGCTCAGCGCCCGGGAGATCGCCCGGACCGGCAACCGCATCCTCGAACGCGAACCGGCCGTCGCCGCCCACGCCCACAGCACCCTGCCGCTCGTGCTGATCTCGCTGTTCGTCGCCGAGTCGGTGCACGGCGTCGCCTCCTGGCTGGCCAGCGAACAGCGCACCCGCCGCCTGTACGCGACCGGCGCGGACGACGTGCTGCTGGCCGCCGAACGGGCCTTCGTCCTCATGGCGCAGGGCCGCCCGGCCGCGGCCAGGGAACACGTCGAGAGCGCGCTGACCATGGGCCCCGACGGATGGCTGGAACCGGCCGTGCTGATGCTCGCGTCGGTCGTCTACGAACTGCGGGACCAGACCCTGAGCGAACGCCTGCTGGCCCGCACCCGCGACCGTCGCCCGGCCGGGCTCGCCCGTACCGCCACCGGGCAGATCCTCCAGGCCGGCATCGACACCCAGCGCGGCCGCTCCCGGGAGGCCCTGGACGCGCTGTTGGCCTGCGGGCGGCGGCTGGAAACGGCGGGCTGGCGCAACTCCGCGCTGCTGCCGTGGCGCCCGTACGCGATCGGCCTGCACCAGCGGCTCGGCGAGACCGCGGCGGCGCTCCGGCTCGCCGAGGACGAACTGGCGTGGGCCCGGGACTGGGGAGCACCGACGAACCTGGGCCGCGCCCTGCGCCTGAAGGGCTGGCTGCTGCAGGACGACGGGCTGGACCTGCTGCGCGAGGCCGTCGACATCCTGCGTGCCTCGGCCCACGCGGTGGAACTGGCCCGGACGCTCATCGTGCTGGGCCGTCGACTGCACGGCGGGCCGGAGGCGGAGGCCGTACTGCGGGAGGCCGCCGGGATCGCCGCGGCCTGTGGCGTGCCCTGGCTCGCCGAACGGGCCGGGCAGGGCCTCGGCACCGCCACCGTGCCGCCGGTCGCCACCCTCACCCCCAGCGAACGGCGCGTGGTGTCCCTCGTGGGCCGGGGCCTGACCAACCAGAACATCGCCGCCGAACTCGGCGTGAGTTCCCGGGCCGTGGAGAAGCACCTCACCAGCGTCTACCGGAAGCTCGGCGTCTCCGGCCGCCGCGAGTTGGTGAACGCGCTCCCGGACCGGTGACCCCGCGGCCGGCCGCGCCGGTCGCCGGTC